>NC_008570.1:3957500-4257500 GCF_000014805.1 Aeromonas hydrophila subsp. hydrophila ATCC 7966
TCTTCTTCGGTGATCAGGGTCTTCACCTTGTTGGCTGCCGCATCCGTCATCTGGATGGGCAACGGGGCTTCTGCTACTGCACTCATTACTGACCTCACAACCGTTAAATCCACAAACATGGAAACCGCGAAATTATCCAATACCCGACCATTCAGTTCAAGTATTCACCAAGCTTCTTACTGTGCGGCCGGCACAGGTGCCGGTGGAGCGACCACCAGCGGCTTGATTACCTCGCCCCATTCAGCCAGCAGTTCCTGAGCCGGTTGCCGACCATCCTTGCTGATGGTGACCCGCACCCGATCCGGTACAAACCCTTCCGGCAACTGCCAGTTGCCTTCCAGCAGCTGGAAGTAACGCAACGCATAGCGCCCCTCCCCCAACTTCATACCCAGCTCACGGCTGCCGAGGGTTCTGGGCTTGTCGCCCTGACTGCCTTCCACCTTTATCTGTACCTGACCACGAAACAGCTCGCGCTTCTTGGCGGGCTGGGTCAGCACCAGCCGATAGTGATAGCGGCCGGGGATACTGGTCTCCTGCAGGGTAAGGTTGTCGATCACCACCCCCACCTGCTCGCCGGTGGGACGCATGATCCGCTCGAAGAAGGCCAGCTGGCGCTTCTGCTCCTGTACCAGGCCCTCCTGATCCTTGAGCGTCTGCTGCAACTGCTCGAACGCCGCCTTCTGGGTAGCCAGCAGCGTCTCCTTGATGCCGAGCTCGCTCTTGAGCTGGCCAATGGCCTTGCCTTGGCGCTCCAGCGTCTCCTGCTGCACCGTCAGCAGGCTGCTCTGGGCCAGCTCCTGGCGATTACCGACGAAATAGCCGATGAGCGCCCCCACCATCAGCACTGCCAACCACTTCACTATCTGGGACATAAGGCCTCTTTTGTTACTGCGCATACTGCGGCCACGCTCCCTTCACTATACGCGACTCAAGCAGATTCAGGCCGGCAGACAAAGGGTTAACCGGCGGTGACGCCGCTTTCTCCCCGCTTTTGACGCGCAGCGAGCCGTAAAGTTCGCTCGAGGATCTGGGAATAAATCGGGCGGCCACCCAACCACTGCGCCACCAGGGTCGCACCGACCGTGGTGATCATCATGGGCAGGATCAGCTGATAGTTGTCAGTCATCTCGGTCACCAGCACGATCCCCGTGATGGGAGCACGCACGGTAGCGGCAAACAGCGCGCCCATACCGGCAATGGCAAAGGCGCCGGGCTCGATGCCCAGCTCCGGGAAGGCCGCATGAAACAGGTGGCCAAACACCACCCCGAACAGGGTGCCCAGCGCCAGGGTCGGGGCAAACACCCCGCCCGGTGCGCCGGAGCAGAAACAGACCAGGGTGGCCACCAGCCGGATGGAGAAGATGAGGAACAGGGTGGCCATCGCATACTCTCCGCCCATCAGATGGGGGATGAGCTCGGTACCGCCGCCGGTCACCGCCGGGGCAACCAGCGACAGCACGCCGAAGGTCCCCGCCACCAGCGTCCCGATGGCCACGAAACGGTGGCGTTTGTTTTGATGCAACGCCAGATAACCATCCTGACAGGCCAGCACCAGCTTGTTGAAGACGAAACCCAGCACGCCGAAAGCGGCTCCCATGAAGAGGAACAGCCAGAGCGCCCTGAGGGCAGGCGCATCGTAGTGAGGCAAGCTGATCACCGCCCCCTGCCCCTTCATGTTCTGCAGCATCAGGGTCGCCATGATGGCGGAGATGCCCACCGCCTTGATGGCCAGAAAGGAGTAGCGAAACTGCGGGCGCATCTCCTCCATCACGAACAGGATCCCCGCCAGCGGCGCATTGAAGGCCGCGGCCAGACCACCGGCCGCCCCGGCTGCCAGCAGGGCGTGGCCATGCTCCTTGGGCAGCCGGAAGATATCCGCCACCATCTTGCCGAGGTTGCCGCCGATCTGTACCGACGGTCCTTCCCGCCCCAGCACCATGCCGGAGCTCAGGGTGCAGATGCCACCGAAGAACTTGACCGGCAACACCCGCCACCAGCGTACCGGGCGCAGCTCGTCCATGGCCCCCTCAATCTCGGGAATGCCGGAACCACCCGCCTCGGGCGCAAAGGCATGGGTCAGGAAATAGCCAATGCAACCCAGCAAGGCGCTGAAACCAAAGCCGAGCAGGCCGAGCTGCCACCAGGGGCGATCGGCCAGCAGGTCGACACGCTGCTGTGCCAGCCAGTGCACGCCGGACTCGAACAGTCCGCAGACCAACCCGGCCAAGGTGCCGACCAGCGCCGCCAACAGCAGCACCAGCAGGGGCATCTTGTCTTGATGAATGATCCGCCGCAGGACGGGGCCGCGGGGAGGTGAGAGCGGTTCGGAGGAGGAGAGAGCTTGTTGCGACATGAAAAAACCACATTCGTTTGCTGACGGAGGTGACGATCATCCGGCCTGCTGTCCGGCTGCCCAGCACCGGGCCTTTCTGCTATAGTCGGCCCGTTTCATTTAACACGGGGCAGTCCTTGGCCGGGGTCAAGAGCGCAAGCATACTCCAGCGTCCCCTGACTGCCGAGCCGCAATCGGCCACCTGCGCCTGTGTGACGACCAAAATCCCATTAAGGATGATCCATGTCAAAATCAGATCAGCTGTTTGAACAGGCCCGCCAGACCATTCCGGGCGGCGTCAACTCACCGGTCCGCGCCTTCAATGGGGTCGGCGGCACACCCCGCTTTATCGATCACGCCGATGGCGCCTACCTCTATGACGTGGATGGCCAGGCCTATGTGGATTACATCGGTTCCTGGGGCCCCATGCTACTGGGTCACAACCACCCGGCCATCAAGGCCGCCGTCATCAAGGCGGTGGAGAAAGGGCTGAGCTACGGCGCACCGACCGAGATCGAAGTGCTGATGGCCGAGAAGGTGCGCCAGATCGTCCCCTCCATGGAGCAGGTGCGGATGGTCAACTCCGGCACCGAGGCGACCATGAGCGCCATCCGGCTGGCCCGCGGCTACACCGGTCGCGACAAGATCGTCAAATTCGAAGGCTGCTACCACGGTCACGCCGACTCCCTGCTGGTCAAGGCCGGCTCCGGCGCGCTGACCCTGGGTCAGCCCAACAGCCCGGGCGTACCGGCCGACTTTGCCAAGCACACCCTCACCTGCGTGTTCAACGATCTGGACTCGGTGTGCGAAGCCTTCACCCAATACGGCAGCGAGATCGCCTGCATCATCGTCGAGCCGGTGGCCGGCAACATGAACTGCATCCCGCCGGTACCCGGCTTTCTGGAAGGGCTGCGCGCCATCTGTGACGAGGCCGGCGCCCTGCTGATCCTGGACGAGGTGATGACCGGCTTCCGCGTTTCCCTGCGCGGCGCCCAGGGCCACTACAACATCGACCCGGATCTCACCACCCTCGGCAAGATCATTGGTGCCGGTATGCCGGTCGGCGCCTTCGGCGGCAAGAAGAAGGTGATGCAGCACATCGCCCCGACCGGCCCCGTCTATCAGGCCGGCACTCTCTCCGGCAACCCGGTGGCCATGGCTGCCGGCCTCACCATGCTGGATCTGCTGCTGGAGCCGGGCCTCTATGAGCAGCTGAGCGCCAAGACCGCCCGTGTCGCCGAAGGGCTGAAAGCCGCTGCTGCCAAGCACGGCATCCCGCTCGCCATCAACTACGTCGGCGGCATGTTCGGCTTCTTCTTCACCGACGAGCCCGAGGTCACCCGCTACGAGCAGGTGACCCGCTGCGACATGGAACGCTTCAAGCGCTTCTATCATCTGATGCTGGAAGAGGGCGTCTACCTGGCGCCGAGCGCCTACGAGGCGGGCTTCCTGTCGCTGGCGCACGGCGACAAGGAGATTGAACACACCCTGGCCGCCGCCGAGCGCAGCTTCGCCAAGCTAGCTGGCTAAGCCGCCGCTTGTCGCAAAAGGGCCCTTCACGGGCCCTTTTTTATTGCAGCTTCAATCTCCCTCGGTACGCCCGATGTTGGTGCAGACTTTGTGCGAATGGCACAGCACTGTCACCAAACGGTGCATATCCCGCCCCTCTGCCCGTCATAAAACCGGCCCACAATTTGCACCCAGCAAGTTGAATGCAAGCCCGTTTGAGCGAGGTGTATATGGCGGAAATGAGCCCCATCGATGTGCTGCGACGCTATCAGGAGTACGAAGCCGAACTGGCCCCCCTGCTGCTGGGACTGCTCACGGCATCGCCCGATTCACTCAGCAGTTATCCCTTTATCCTGAACCAGGCACCCAGCCGGGAACCACTCGGGATCCTGCCGCCGGTACCGGCGCCGCAAGCCCGTTTGCATCTAATCGTGAGAGGCCAGGGCCGTGAGCTGACCCTCTGTCTGAACCAGCTCATCGCCTGGCTGATGGGGGACAGGGAACGACGTCGGGCCATGCCCTGGTTCAAGGGGGTTTATGTGGTACTGAGTCTGGCGCTGTTTCTGATCGTCGCGACGCTCATCTGGCACGGGCTGGAGCAGCTCTATCTGCTGCTGTGCGGGGCGCAGCAGAACCGGCTGGGGGCCTTCAGTGCCATCATCTTCCTGACCCTGGCGCTGGCAGTATTCGACTTGGGCAAAACCATTCTGGAAGAGGAGGTGCTGCTGCATAAGGACATCTTTCGCCACAGCGCCATTCGCCGCACCATTACCCGCTTCATCGCCGCCATCTTGATCGCGGTCTCCATCGAGGGGTTGCTGTTGCTGTTCAAGGGATCATTAGGCCAGAGCGAACTGCTCTGGCCGGCGGTGGGTGTGATGGGGTGTGCCGTGGGGCTGCTGCTGGCCCTCGGGCTCTATGTGTTTCTGGGGGCCAGGGCCGAAGCGGCGCTGGTGCAGGCCAGCCTGCGACCTCTGCCAGCCGGAGTTGCAGTGCCCGCCGCGCCGCCCGCCAAGAAGCGGGCATGGTCCAGGAGGTATAGATAACGCTGAAGGCCTGTAATCACGTCAATACTCCACGGCCAGCACCGACTCGCGCCGAACTGGCTAACCAGTGACGCCTGCCAGCCGGGGTGGTGGCGCCCGCCGTGCCGCCCGCCAGGAGGCGTACATGGTCCAGGAGGTATAGATGACGATGAAGGCCACCAGCCATTTGAGCATCGCCATGTCCATGGATTTGACCAGCATGGCCGCCAGCACCACGCCGACAGGGCCGAAAATGGCCACCGCCAGCACCGCCTTGGCATCGAAGGCCCCCTTGCGGATGAAGGTGCCCGCCGAGAAGACGCTGAGCACGGCGGTGGAGCCCATCATGATGGGAAACGCCGCCAGCGGATTCATGCCGAGCAGATAGACCAGGGTCATGCAGGGGGCGAACAGGCCGATGCCCACGTTCATCAGCACGCCGAAGATGAAGTTGCCGAGCAGCGCGATCCCGAGCTTGTAACCGGTCAGCCCCATGGCATCGCCGCCGAGGGGGAACAGCCCAAGCAGGCCCGCGAAGATGAGGCCGGCCACCACCAGCAGGGAGACCGCCATCACCAGCCGGATGGTCTGGCGATCGAACGAGGCGACGTGGCGCGCCCCCCAGGCTGCCCCGGCGGCCGCGGCCACCATCATGCCGATGAGGGTGAGCGGATCTACCTGCACGGCGCCGATGAAGATCAACGACTGAGTAACCGTCGGCAACACGCACTGACCGTTGAGGGTGCCCGGCAGCAGCCGATCGTCGATCAGCTTGAACTGCTTGTAGCAGGCGGTCTTCACCGCGAAGCTGCCAACCCCCAGGGTATCGAGAAAATTGGCAACAAAACCGATGGCCGCCACCGGCCAGAAGGGGGTCGATTCCAGCTCCCCCTGTTGCCGTTTGTGCCACCAGGCCCGTACCAGCATGAAGATGAACACCAGGGCGCAGATGATGAATATCAGGCGCAAAAGATTAATTAACATACAGAGTTCTCCAGCAACGGGCGGCGATTCTAAGGCAGCAAAAATAAAAAATCTTGGTCAGGATCAAGCATTCAGCCCATGCAAACGATTATCTGGAGAAAGTCATGACGAGCAC
This sequence comes from Aeromonas hydrophila subsp. hydrophila ATCC 7966, assembly GCF_000014805.1. Taxonomy (NCBI): domain Bacteria; kingdom Pseudomonadati; phylum Pseudomonadota; class Gammaproteobacteria; order Aeromonadales; family Aeromonadaceae; genus Aeromonas; species Aeromonas hydrophila. Next base: position 3,963,466 of record NC_008570.1, read on the forward strand.
GCCCGAACGAATCTGCTAATACTTGTCTATGAGGGCCAGCAGGCCTGGGGCCACCGGTGGTAGTCATGGTCATTTCGCGACGACCACAGTCACCGGCGGGAAGTAGCCAAAAAGAAGGCCGGTATGCACCGACCTTCTTTTTTATTGCTGACTCGCCGGCGTTTTGCCCGCCAGCCACTGCCAGCCCGGCAGACGTGGCAGTCGCTGGGCGATCCAGCCGATCAGCGCATCCGACAGCCCGGTCAACAGCAGCAGCGGCAAGCAGAGCAGGGTCAGCGACAGGGCCCCCACATAGACATCCGTCAGCCAGTGAGCGCCGGAGAGGATGCGGGGCGCCGAGAACAACGGCACCATCAGCAGCGCGGTCACCCCGGCCCAGCGCGGCAGATGGCGCAGGGCAAAGCCGGCGAAGATCATCAGGAACAGGGCGTGATCGCCGGGGAAGCTGTCGCTGGAGGAGTCCTTGGTCGGGATCCCGCTGAGCTGGGTCACCCGCAGCGCGTCCGCCACCGTCAGGGTCGGGCTGGGCCGGCTGACCGGCAGCAGATGACCGAACTGGTTGATCAGCAGGGCTCCCAGCAGCATGACGATCCCCATGGCCACCAGCCGGCGGCGTCCCTGCTCGTCCGCACGCCAGAAGCAGCGAGAGAGGATCAGCCCCATGCAGGAGAGTACCGCCAGATCGAACAGCCGGTTGTTGGTCACGGCCACCAGATCGGCCCACCACTGAGCCTGACCCAGCCAGCCATTGACCAGATGGAAGACGGCGAGATCCCACTGATCCCAGGGGCCATGATCGGGCAGAGCGGCCCAACTGATGGCGATGAGACCACCCAACAGATAACAGGGTATAAATTTGCGCATACGGACTCTCCTCCCCGAAAAATGGGGCCGTATTTTAAAGCATAAAAAGCGTGACGTGAATCACACAAACGAGGGAGGAAAGAGTCATGCCTCCTATCCGGAAAGCCGGTGCGTCCCCTGCCGGCTTGGCCTGTTGCAGCCTTGCGGCTAGTATGGAGTCCCTCTATTTCGCGAGATGACGAGTGTTATGCGCAGCTACCTTCGGATGATGCTGTTTGCCCTGGGCCTGCTGGCCGGCGTGCAGATCCCGGGTCTGATCGACCTCTACTACCAGCGGCTGGATGCCCGCCTGCAACAGGCCAGCCTCAGCCTGGCCCCTTTTCAGGAGACGGCGGACCAGCATTTCAACGGCGATCTGACGGCCCTGGTCAACCACTACCGCACCAACCCGGATCCGGTATTCGCCAAAGATGCTGCCAGCCTGCAGCTACTGGTCAGCCAGCGCCAGACCCTGCAGCAGGAGAGCGTCTACAAGCACCATCCCTGGTACCGGCAACTCTCCCACCTGCTACTGCGCGCCGAGCCCCAGCTCTGGCAGGATACCCTGCAAAACTACAGCTACGTGGTGCCGTTCAAGGAGGCCGCCATCGTCTGCGGCATGGCGGCAGGCCTGCTGGCAGCCCTGCTTGGCGATCTGCTGCTCAGCCTGGTGCTGTTGCCGTTTCGCCGGCAGCAGCCCCGCACACGCTACACGCCGCGCTGACGAAACCGACGCGGTGGCGCAGGCAGCCGGAAACAACAAAGGGGCCAGTGGCCCCTTTGTTGTTTCCGGTCGGTGTCACAGCTCGTATGGCAGCCGCGACTGGCTGACCAAACGCTGGAGCGCCTGCACCACCTGGGGATCAAACTGGCTGCCGGAGCGTGACAGGATGTATTCCATGGTCTGGGCCAGCGACCAAGGCTCCTTGTAGGGACGCTTGCTGAGCAGGGCATCGAACACGTCGACCACGGCCACGATGCGAGCCGACAGCGGGATCTGCTGGCCGGCCAGCTGCTCCGGGTAACCCTTGCCATCGAAGTGTTCATGGTGGCCGCGAGCAATCTCGGCTCCCAGCGACAGGTAGCTGGTGCCCTCCACCATCTCCCCCGCCTTGTGCAAGATGCTGGCACCGATGTCCGCGTGCTGCTCCATGATGAGCCGTTCATCCGGTTCGAACCGGCCCGGCTTGTGCAGGATGTGGTCCGGCGTGCCCACCTTGCCCACGTCGTGCAGTATGCTGGCCATGCCGATCATGTCGACGAAACCCGGTGTCAGCTCATCGGGATAGGCCCCCGCCTGCTGCAGCTCGGCCACGATGGCATCGGAGAGCTTCTGCACCCGCAGCACGTGATCGCCGGTATCCGAATCGCGGAACTCCGCCAGCGCCGCCAGCGCCACCACGGTCGCCTCCTGGGCACGCAGCAACTGGTTGTAGAGATAGAGGTTGTCGTACGCCGCCGAGATCCGCTGACAAAACACGTCCAGCAGATCGCACTCGAGCGGGTCGAGCGGCTGGGTGGGGGTGAAATTGAGCACGAACTCGCGCCCGTTCTGGGCCGCGATATAGAGCGCATCCTGGGGATGTTCGAAGCGGTTGCAACGGTTGGCCAGCGCACTCATCACCGAATTGTGCAGGGCCGGGAAGGCGCTGAGCGGCACATCGCTCAGCAGGGATTCATAGTCGCCGGTGGCCGCCAGGATCTCCAGCTCCTGCGAGCCGGGGCGGCGTTCGGCGCAGATGGCGCCTTCAGTGCCCACGTCGAGAATGGCGCTGATCTGCTTGAGCACGCCGGAGGCAAATTCCCGCAGCGAGTGCAGATGATAGAGATCCCCCGCCCCCTCCAGGATCTTGCCGAGCCCCTGCCGGCTCTTGTCGATGGCGCAGAGGGTCTCGTAGGAGCGCAGGGAGGCGATGACGGTGGTGTAGAGCTTCTGCACCGTCAGTTCGGTCTTGGTCTTGTAGTCGTTGATGTCGTAGTCGAGGATCACCCGCTGCTCCGGGGCCTGCCCCGGCTGGCCGGTGCGCAGCACGATGCGCACCAGGCTGTTGTGCATCTCGTTGCGGATCTGGTGCACCAGCCGCAGGCCGGCATCCTCGGTCTCCATCACCACGTCCAGCAGGATCAGGGCGATGCGCGGGTTGGCCAGCAGCATGCGGGCCGCTTCGGCGCCGCTGTAGGCGTTGAGCAGTTCAAGCGGGCGGGATTTGTACTGAATGTTGGAAAGTGCCAGCCGGGTGGCATGATGAATATCCGGCTCATCATCGACGATCAACACCTGCCAGGGGTTGATCGCTTTGGTTACCACGGCCTCATCGTCATCCAGCTCGATGATGTCGTCATCCAGCCAGAGCTCGTCCTTGTCTTGGGCACTGCTCATATCGTTCACGCCTCCAGGCGCTGCATGAGGGTACTGACAGTATGTACCATCAGGCAGTGATGGATCACAAGCCCCTGCACTTGCCCCCCTCGTGCCCGCCCAGCGCCGGCCGGCTTATTCGAACGGTTCGAGATAGGCCTGGATTGCCTTCCTCAGCCAGGCCAACACCTTGCCGTGATAGGCATTTTCCGACAGATAGACGCCGTAGTCGCGCCACTGCAGGCTGAATTTGTGCTTCAAGGTCAGCAGCTCCCCTTGCCGCAGCTGGCTCTGGATCAGCGGCGACGGCAGCACGGCCCAGCCGAGGCCATCGAGCACCGCATCGCGCATCAGCTCGAAGCTCGACAGCCCGATGTGGTGGCCGCCGATGGGCAGCAGGCTCTTGACCGAAAATTCGTCCACATAGGAGAGGGTGACCTGGGTATGACCGGTCAGATCCTGCTGCAATACCCGCTTCAGGCTGGCCAGCGGGTGGCTCGGGGCCACCACCATCAGGGTGCGGATCGGGTTGAGCACCTCGATGTTGAGGCCGCTGCGCTCCTGCTCCTCGGTGATGAGGCCGAAGGCGGCGTCGACAAACCCCTCCTCCACCAGCGCGGGCAGCTCCGGTGGCGAGGCCAGCACCAGCGAGATGCTGGTGCCGGGAAACTGGTGGCGCAGCGCCCCCAGCATCTCCCGCCACACCGCCTCGGGAATGGCGTCATCCCGCGCCACCCGCAGCGCCACCTCGGCGCCGGAGGCGTAGTGTTCGCACTTGAGTTTGAGGCTGTTGGCGGCCTGCAGCAGCCGCTTGCAGTCATCCAGCACCTGCTCGCCGATCTCGGTCAATCGGCTCTGGTTGGCGCCTCGTTCAAAAAGTTCGACGCCAAGCTCAACCTCTAGCGCCGCTATCGCCGTGCTGACGGCGCTGCGACTCTTGCCAAGCCGGCGCGCCGTATTGGCAATGGAGCCACTGCTGGCTGATTCCACAAAGAGTTGTATCTGGTAGAGCTTCATGATCTGGGTCGTGAGCAGGGTATCCGATATTCACCTTACCTTGCCCCCTTCTCGCAAGGCAAACCGTCAGCGTCTGAATTGTCGACGCTCAGCGATTCTGCCGCCTGAGCGAGCTGCAGCTATCATGGCCCCGTCGCAGCAACAAAAGGACATTTTATGTTATTCAATCGCATGCTTCTGGCCCGCATCTTCCTGACGGGCGCCATCCTGACCGAGGTCGCCGGGACCTCCAGCATGGCCATGATCCCGGAGAACGAGGCCGGCTGGCTCAACTATCTGCCGATGTGGCTGCTCATCTCCTTCTCTTATCTGTTGTTGGCCAAAGCCGCCAAAACAATCTCCATTGGTATTGCCTTCGCGCTCTGGGAGGGACTGGGGATCGCACTGATCACCGTCGTCTCCGTGCTGTTCCTCGACTACCACCTGAATGCTCAGGAGTTGATCGGACTGGCGCTGGCCATAGTGGGTATTGTTCTGGTGACAATGGGTGAAACCCATGACGAACCGACCGCAGGCACCGGCAGCATCCGCCGCCTTGCCACAGCCCATGACAAACCGGCCGCAGGTACTGGCAGTGCTCGCAGCCTTGGCGCTGCCAAGGAGGCTGTATGCACCCGTTGATCATCGTACTGGGGGCAGCCCTGCTGGATATCGGCGCCAACATGGCGATCAACCGTTCGGTTGGTTTTCGTCACAAAGGCTGGGGATTTCTCGGCATCCTGCTGGTGCTGTGTGCCTTCACCCTGCTGTCGGAAGCGGTGAGCACCGGCAAGATCGATCTGGCCGTGGCCTATGCCACCTGGGGTGCCATCGGCATCCTGGGCACCGCCCTCGGTGGCTTGCTGCTGTTTGGCGAGCGGCTCAAGCCCATCGGCTGGGTCGGCATGCTGGTGATGGCCGTCGCGGTCACCCTGCTCACCACCGCCTGATCGCCCCGTCACGCACTGCTCGCCATGACAAGAAGCCGCCCGGCTAACCGGGCGGCTTCTTTTCTTTATGGGGCAATGCGGGCTCGCGGCAGATCTGCCTCAGCGGCTCGCTTCGTAGAGCTCCAGCGGCAAGCCGTCGGGGTCGGCGAAGAAGGTAAAGCGCTTGCCGGTCAGCTCGTCCACCCGCACCGGCTCTACCTCGACACCATGGCCCTGCAGATGGGCGATGACCCGGTCGAGCTCAGCGACCCGAAAGGCCAAGTGGCGCAAGCCGCACGCCTCCGGCCGGGAGGGGCGCGGCGGCGGCGCCGGGAAGCTGAACAGCTCCAGCTGGCTGCCGTCCGGCAGCGCCAGATCCAGCTTCCACGACTGGCGCTCCTCACGCAGCGTCTCGGCAATGATGGGCAGCCCCAGCACCTGGTGGTAGAAGTGGCGCGAGCGCGCATAATCGCTGGCGATGATGGCCACGTGGTGGATGGCATCAAACAGGGGATGTGACATGAGCACTCCGGGCAAGCGGGCAGCCTGAGCTGCCCGCTGCGGTCAGTTGAAGAAACCGTTGAACCAGTTGTCCAGCGCATTGGCCGGGCTGGACACCGGGCTGGCGCAGCCCATGGGCTCGGCCAGCTCGGCCAGCTTGGCCGGCACCTGCAGACTGCCGGGGCAGTCGCTGGTGACCCGGGTGCCGCTGGCGCGGGAGAAGCTGGCCCAGCTCACCCCTTGCGGCATGTTCATGGCCAGGCTGTTGACCCCGCGCTGGCTCATATAACCGCTGAACAGCTGCAAGGCACCGCTGGCACCGGTCAGGCCGGCCGGGGTGTTGTCGTCGCGTCCGACCCAGATGCTGACCAGCTCGTTGTTGTCGAGCCCGGTGAACCAGGAGTCGCGCAACTCGTTGGTGGTGCCCGTCTTGGCCGCCATGGTGGCGCCGGGGAACTTGGCACCGAGCGCCCGCGCCGTGCCCTGGCTCACCGTCTTGGTCATGGCGAACAGGGTCAGCCAGCTGGCCTGCTCGTCGGTCACCCGCTTGGCCGCTTCGTCATGCTGATAGAGCTTGCTGCCGTCGCTGTTGACCACCGCCCGGATCGCCGACAGCGGCTGGGTCAGCCCCTGGTTGGCGATGGGCAGGTACATCTGGTTCACCTCCATCGGCGAGAGCGCCACCGCCCCCAGCACCAGCGAGGGATAGGGCTGGATCTCCTGCTCCACCCCCAGCTTGTGCAGGGTGTCCACCACCTTGTCCAGCCCCACCTGCAGCCCCAGATTGACAGTCGGCACGTTGAGGGAGCTGGCCAGCGCATCCATCAGCGGCACGCTCTGGCGGAACTTGCGGTCGTAGTTTTGCGGGGTCCAGATCTGGCCATCCTTGCCGCGAATGCGGATCGGCTGGTCCTTGAGCGGCGTGCCCAGGGTCAGGCCGTTGGAGAGGCCGGTCAGGTAGACCGCGGGCTTGACCAGCGAGCCTATCTGGCGACGGGCATCCAGCGCCCGGTTGAAGCCGGCGTAGCGCGGATCCCGGCCGCCCACCATGGCCACCACCTCGCCCTTGTGCCAATCGGAGACCACCATGGCCGCCTCCAGCTTCTTCTTGCCGCGCAGCTTCTCGATCTGGGCCAGACCCGACTCTACCGCCTGCTCGGCGGCGTGCTGGGCGATGGGATCCAGACTGGTGAAGATCTTGAGGCCGGACTGCTTGAGCAGATCCGGGCCGAAGCGGCTCTGGATCTCCCGCTTGAGCAGGCCCATGAAGGCCGGGGTGCGGCCATAGCTCATCTGGCCGCGGGTAATGATGCCGAGCGGCTGTTTGCTCGCGAGCTCATACTCGGCCGGTTGCAGGCTGCCGTGATCCATCAGCAGCTTGAGCACCAGATCACGACGCGCCTTGGCCCGCTCCGGGAAGCGCCAGGGATCGTAATAGGAGGGCCCCTTCACCATGCCCACCAGCAGGGCCACCTGATCGATGTCCAGCTCGTTGACCGGAATGCCGAAGTAGAAGTAGGAGGCGAGCCCGAAGCCATAGACCCCCTGGGAGAAGTTCTGCCCCAGATAGACCTCGTTGAGATAGGCCTCCAGGATCTCGTCCTTGCTGTAGCGATAGTCGATCAGCACCGCCATGTAGGCTTCCTGTGCCTTGCGCCACAGGCTGCGTTCCCGGGTCAGGAAGAAGTTCTTGGCCAGCTGCTGAGTCAGGGTACTGCCGCCCTGCACGGTGCGACCCGCCAGCAGGTTGGCCGCCATGGCGCGCATGATGGCCACCGGCGAGACGCCGCCGTGCTGGTAGAAGTCGCGATCCTCGGTGGTGAGCAGGGTGATCAGCAGGCTGTCCGGCACCTCGGCGATGCGCACCAGCAGACGGTCCTCCCGATCCTCGGTGTTGAGGCGATCGAGCAGCACCGGGTCCATCTGGGCGTAGCCGAGCTGACGCTGGTTCTCCAGCGACTGGATCCCCTCCAGCCGCGCACCGTTGAAGGTGAGGCGCAGGCCGCGGGCGGCATCGGCCCCGTCATGGAATTCGAATGGCCGGCGGATAAGCTCGATGCGGTTGCCGCTCACTGCATACTCGCCCGGGGTATGGGGCTGGCGCACCTGCTTGTAGCTCAGCATGTTGAGCTCGCGCAGCATCTGGGCCTGGGAGAGGCGCTGGCTGGGATAGAGTTCCAGCGGCCGGCTGTAGACCATCACCGGCAACTGCCACTTCTCGCCGTCGAAGCGTTCACGCACCTTGGTATCGAGGTAGATGCCAAACACCACCATGAAGGCCGCTCCCACCAGGGATAGCTTGAAGCCCAGCCAGAACAGCGTGCGCCAGATGGTGCGTTTGGGCGCCGCCTTCTTGGGGGTGCGCTTGCGTCGTTGCGTTGCCATAAATCCTCTTTGCTTTCCTTTCTACTTGTTATGTCGCGTTCGCGAACGTCCGATCGGGCTTAACCAATTGGATCTGGATTCCGGGTTCGCTCCGCCAGACAGATGGATGCCTCCCCCCCTCATCTCCGGCCCTTCTCCCACAAGGGGAGAAGGGAGCAAACACCAACCTCGATCAGTTCCCTTTCCCTCTGGGAGAGGGCCAGGGTGAGGGTCATCTGCTGGAGTAGGGCTACGTTATTCCCTGCACCAACCTACATCCCCATCTTCTTCTTGGTGACCCTGGTCGGCATCGCCTCCAGCGGATTGTCCGGCCAGTAGTGGCGGGGGTAGCGTCCCTTCATCTCTTTCTTCACCAGCTCGTAGGAGCCGGCCCAGAAGGCGGCCAGATCGGCGGTGATCTGCAGCGGCCGCTGAGCCGGGGAGAGCAGCTCCACCACCAGCGCCACCCGGCCATCGGCCACGCACGGGGTCGCGGCCTGGCCGAACATCTCCTGAATGCGCACCGGGATCACCGGCGCCTGGCCCAGCTGATAGCGGATCCGCACCCGGCTGCCGGTCGGCGCGGTAAAGTGGCCGGGCAGCGCCTCGTCCAGCCGCTTGGGCAATGGCCAGGGCAGCGACTGGCGCAGGATGTCGCTCATATCGAGCTTTTTCAACTGCTCCAGCCGGGTCATGCCGCTCACCGCCGGCAGCAGCCACTGCTCCAGGTCGGCCAGCAGGCTCGCCTCGTCCATGGCCGGCCACCCTTCGTCGGGCAACCAGTCACGGGCGCAGCGCAATCGGGCCAGCAGCCCCTCGCTGGCGTCATCCCAGGGCAGCACATGCAGCCCCTTGCGCCGGATACCCTGCAGCAGGCAACGCCCCTTCTGTTCATCGGAGAGATCCGTCAGCGGCCGCTGGCTCAGCACCAGCTCGCCGAGCACCTGCTGGCGTTCGGCCCGCACCCGCTCCTCACGCTCGTCCCAGTCGAACCACTGGCGCTCGCTCACCAACTCGGGCAGCTGGCGCACCAGTTCATCAAGCTCTATCGGTTCGGCGATGAAGATGCGGCTGCCGCGCTCGTTCTGGCCCATCTCGATGGCAATGAGCGCCCCCTGCCCCTGACAGGGGTGACCTTCTACCAGATCGCAGCTCACCCCGCCACTGAGCTGATAGCGGCTGCCGCTGCGCAGCTTGCCGATGCGATCGGGCCAGGCGAGGGCGCACAGCAGCCCCAGCCATTGCCCCTGCGCACTGGCGGGGCGAGTGCCGAGCCGCTCGAACCAGCGGGCCGCACTCTGGCGCAGGGCCCCCTGGCGGCGGTGGAACAGCACGGAGAGGCGCTCCGATCCTCGCAGATCTTCTTCCAGCAGCGCCACCAGGAAAGCCGCATCGGCGACAATCCCTGTCAGACCCTCGGCCTCCAGCTCGCGGGCGCGCAGCAACATGCGGGCGAGGCGAGGATGGGTACCGAAGGCCGCCATGGCGCGGCCAGCCGGGGTAAGTTGTTGCTCACCCTCCGGCTTCATGGCGCCGAGACTCACCAGCAGCCGCTGGGCACTGGCGACGGCGGCGGCCGGCGGCATGTCCAGCAGCGGCAGCTCTTCGACCTTGGCCCCCCACTGGGCGGCGTCCAGCAGCAGGCCCGTCAGCTCCTGGGTGAGGATGTCGGGCGGGCTCTGCTCGGCGAGGCGCTCCTGCACCTCGCTGCTCCAGAGCCGGTAGCAGACACCGGGGCCGAGACGACCGGCACGACCCGCCCGCTGGGTGGCGGAGGCTTTGGCGATGGGGCGGGTCTCCAGCCGGGTGACGCCGCTCTTGATGTCGAAGGAGGCGCGCCGCTCCAGCCCGCTGTCGACCACTACGGAGATCCCCTCGATGGTGAGCGAGGTCTCCGCCACATTGGTGGTGAGCACCAGCTTACGGCGCCCCGCAGGTGCCGGCTCGATGGCCGCCTGCTGGGCCGCCATGTCGAGGCGGCCGTAGAGGGGGGCGAGGGTCACCTCGTCCGGCAGCCGCCCTTCCAGCCACTGCGCCAGCCGCTCGATCTCCCCCTGGCCCGGCAGGAACACCAGCAGGCTGCCGGCGTGGGCAGCCAACGCCTCCAGCACCACGGCGCCGACCTGGGGCTCCAGCCACTGCTGGCGATTGGCGGGGCGATAGTGGTAGTCGATGGGAAAACCGCGCCCCTCGGAGCGAACCACCGGGGCCTCCGGCAACAGGATCTCCAGCGCCATGCCATCCAGGGTGGCAGACATCACCAGCAGCTTGAGGTCATCGCGCAGCCCCTGCTGGCTCTCGATGGCGAAGGCCAGCGCGGTATCGGCGTGCAGGCTGCGCTCGTGGAACTCATCGAAGATGACCAGGGAGACGCCGGTGAGCTCGGGATCCTGCTGCAGCATCCGGGTCAGCACCCCTTCGGTGACGATCTCGAGCCGGGTGGCTGCGCTGGTGCGGCTCTCGCCACGCACCCGCAGGCCGATGCGCTCGCCCACCTTCTCCCCGAGCTGACGCGCCAGAAAGCCGGCGATGTTGCGCGCTGCGAGACGTCTGGGCTCCAGCATGATGATGCGACCGGGCAGCCGGTTCTGACGCACCAGCTCCAGCGGCAGCAGGGTCGATTTGCCCGCACCGGGCGGCGCCTGCAGGATCACGCTGGTATGGTTGTCGATGGCGGCAAAGAGTGCGGGCAGCACCGACACTATGGGGAGGGAAGACAAAGGGATCTGCACCTTCTTGTTGCAAGTCGTAAAGCGGCGCCTATTCTGCCACAGCCTGGCCGGCCACCGTGAGCGGATGTCGGCCGGCGAGACAGGATGCAGTGGCTGCCCTAGAATGGGCCACCCTGTCTGCATTAAAGAGGCATGCTCACCCGAATGGCCAAACTCTTCTTTGCCCTGCCCGCCGAGGCGCTGGCACCCGATCTCGTCGCCTGGCGCGACCAGCTGCCCTGGCCGGGTCAACCGGTGCCCGCCGCCAATCTCCACCTGACGCTGGCCTTCCTCGGCGAAGCGGATCCGCTCACCACCACCCGCCTGATGGCCGCCGTCGAGCGCCAGCACTGCCCGCCGCTCACCATAGCGCTCAATGAAACCGGCTGGTTCGGCCGCGCCAAGGCCGCCTGGGTCGGCCCGACGGAGTGGCCCAACGAGCTCACCGTGCTGGCCAGGGCGCTGCGTCGCCACGGCGAGAAGCTGGGGCTTGGCAACGGCGAGCAGGGCTATCGCCCCCACGTCACCCTGTCGCGCAAGGCGAGCGAACCGCCGGCGCTGCTGCCCGCCCCCGATTTCGTGCTGCAGGCCGACCGCTTCTGCCTCTATCAATCCCTCTCCACCCCGGACGGGGTGCGCTACGAGCCCCTCGCCTGCTGGCCGCTGCGGGCCAGAGAGAAAATGGCATCCTGACCGGCGGCCATGCCCAGACTCATTGATTAAGAGAGCCATACCATGATCTTCGATCCCCCCCTGCAATCCGGGCAGCTTGTCTCCCGTTACAAGCGCTTCCTGACCGACGTGCAGCTCGACAACGGCGAGGTGATCACCATCCACTGCGCCAATACCGGCGCCATGACCGGCTGCGCCGAGCCGGGCACCCGGGTCTGGTACTCCACATCAAGCAACCCCAAACGCAAGCTGCCCCATAGCTGGGAGATCGCCGAGAGCCCGGCCGGTCACTTCATTTGCGTCAACACGGCCCGCGCCAACCAGCTGGCTCGCGAGCTGATCGAGCAGGATGCCCTCGCCCCGCTGCGCGGCTATGCCAGGCTGCGCACCGAGGTGAAATACGGCGAAGAGAACAGTCGCATCGATCTGCTGCTGGAGGATGACCACCGGCCGGCCTGTTATATCGAGGTGAAATCGGTGACCCTGCTCGACGAGCGGGAGCAAGCCGGCATGGGCTACTTCCCCGATGCGGTCACCACCCGTGGCGCCAAGCACTTGCGTGAATTAATGGCCATGAAGGCGGCAGGCCACAGAGCCGTGCTGTTATTTATGGTTTTGCACTCCGGAATCGTGAGAATGCGCCCGGCAGCGCATATAGATCCGCACTATAGTCTGCTTATTGAGCAAGCAATTACGGCAGGGGTTGAAATTTTATGCTATCGACCCCATGTTGGGGTGCAGAGCATGGTGGCCCAAGATTTTATCCCGTTTGAATCTTGTCACCTGCTACCCGAGGGCAGCGAATAAATGTTGGAGTGGGTAACATTATTGGTACGGCTTGTTTGCCTCCAAGTTACCCTTCTGCTATAGATGTCGCCCTCAATTTATGGATGGCACGGGTAGCGTGCTGAATTAGGAGACAGGGCATGCCAACAGGCGAAAACAGGAAATCTCTGGGCCCCCTGGCCATTGCGGGTGTGGCGCCTTACCAGGAAAAACCGGGTGAGGAGTACATGAATGACCAACAAAAGGCACATTTTCGCAAGATCCTGGGAGCCTGGCGCAACCAACTGATGCAGGAAGTTGACCGCACCGTTGACCATATGAAGGATGAGGCTGCCAACTTTCCGGATCCCGTGGATCGCGCCGCGCAAGAAGAAGAGTTCGCTCTTGAACTGCGTACCCGCGACCGTGAGCGCAAGCTGATCAAGAAGATCGAGAAAACCTTGCTGCTGCTCGAAGACGATGACTTCGGTTACTGCGAACACTGCGGTATCGAGATCGGTATCCGCCGTCTGGAAGCCAGACCCACCGCCGACCTCTGTGTCGACTGCAAGACCCTGGCTGAAATCAAGGAAAAACAGATGGCCGGTTGATACCGACCTCTGGCATAACAGAAAAAAGGGAGCTCGCGGGCTCCCTTTTTTATTGAGCTTTTGGCCTGGCCGTCCCAGAATGCAGCCTCAATGTCCCGTTTTCCCGAATCCGCATGCCCGTGAATACCACCCCTTCATCCCAGACCCGCCCTTATATCGGCCGCTTTGCCCCCTCCCCCTCAGGCCCGCTTCACTTCGGTTCCCTGATCGCGGCGCTCGGCAGTTTCCTGCAGGCCAGGGCACGGCAGGGGCGCTGGCTGGTGCGCATCGAAGATATCGATCCACCGCGGGAGATGGCGGGGGCCGCCCCGCTCATTTTGCAGACGCTGGAGGCCCATGGCCTGCAGTGGGATGGCGAGGTGATGTACCAGAGCCGGCGCCACGGCCGCTATGACGAGATCATTGACCAGCTCTACCGGGCCGGCGATCTCTACTGGTGTCGCTGTACCCGGCGCGAAATCATGGCGAGCGGCGGCTTTTACAACGGTCACTGCCGCCCCCTTGGTCTCACGGCGGAGGGTTGTGCCGCCCGCGTGCGCCAGCACCACCCGGTGTACGATTTCGAGGATGGGCTGCAGGGCCGCATTGCGGTGCCGGCGGCGCTGGCCGAGGAAGATTTCATCGTGCGCCGGCGCGATGGGCTCTATGCCTACAACCTGGCGGTGGTGGTGGACGACATGGATTGCGGCATCACCGAGATAGTGCGCGGTGCCGATCTGCTGGAGCCGACGGTGCGCCAGATCGCCCTCTACCAGACCCTGGGCGCCCCCGTGCCCGCCTGGGTGCATCTGCCGCTGGCGGTGCAGGCCGATGGCAACAAGCTCTCCAAGCAGAACCACGCGCCGGCGCTGGCACAGGACGAGGTGCGCCCGGCCCTGTGGCAGGCGCTGCACTTTCTCGGCCAGTGCCCGCCCCCCGAGCTGATGGCGAGCCGGGTGGACGAGATCATCGACTGGGGCATAGCCCACTGGCAGCTGGCCCGGGTGCCTGCCAGCGAGAAGATCCAGCTGGCTGATTACTGAATCGCGCAGGCAATTTTGGTTTGATTGAACGTAAATCGCCGCTGTTGGCCGTGATTTTACCGGGATGATCCGCTTCAAACGAGATCAATTACCAGCACGGTTTTTCATTTGGTTAGGCGTGAGCGATGGGAATAGACCGCTATTTTTCCCGGCCGCGCCCTCTCAAACGAGATCAATTGCCAGCACGGTTTTTCATTTGGTTAGGCGTGAGCTATGCGCAGGTAGACCGCTATTTTTTGGCTCGGTTTGATTCAAATGAGCTGAAGTAGCCACATGGTTTTTCATTTGTGCAGGCGTGAGCTATGATAGGCCGCTATTTTTTTGGCCTCCCGTCAATTTGAAGTCATAACGAGGTGTACCATTTTTTCCCAGATCGCAAACTTTTGCCGCAAAGTGCTCGGCAAGGAAGACGGCGAGCAGTCGGCGGAGTCCCCCATTCCGGCCCGTGTCGCCGGACAACGTCGTACCTTGAGCCGTGACCAGCACCCGATTTCGCGCAAAGAGATCAGCGAGAATGCACTCAAGGTGCTCTATCGCCTGAACAAGGGCGGCTACGAAGCCTACCTGGTCGGCGGCGGAGTCCGGGATCTGCTGCTCGGGAAGACGCCCAAGGATTTCGACATCGCCACCGATGCGACGCCGGAGCAGATCAAGTCACTGTTCAGCAACTGCCGCCTGATCGGCCGCCGTTTCCGGCTGGCCCACATCGTCTTTGGTCGTGACGTGATCGAAGTGGCCACCTTCCGCGGTCACCACCATCAGGTCAATACCAGCAAACATGTGTCGGCCCAATCCGATGAAGGGATGCTGCTGCGCGACAACGTCTACGGCACCATCGTAGAGGATGCCGAGCGTCGCGACTTTACCGTCAACGCCCTCTACTACAGTGCCAAGGATTTCACCCTGCACGATTTCGAGGGCGGGCTGGAAGACTTGGCCGAGCGCAAGCTGGAGCTCATTGGCGATCCCGAGACCCGTTACCGCGAAGATCCGGTGCGGATGCTGCGCGCCGTGCGCTTCGCCGCCAAGCTGGACATGACCATCAGCCCGCGCACCGCCGCCCCCATCAAGGAGCTGGCACCACTGCTGCAGGATATTCCGGCGGCCCGCCTGTTTGAGGAAACCCTCAAGCTGTTCCTGGCTGGCGATGGCCTGGCCACCTACAAGCTGCTGCGCGAATACGGCCTGTTCCAGCAGCTGTTCCCGCAGGTAGCGGCGCTGTTTACCCCGCACGGCAACTCGCCCTACGAGCAGTTCATCGAGCAGGCGCTGATCGATACCGACACCCGGGTCCGGGAAGACAAGCGCGTCACCCCCGCCTTCCTCTACGCCACCCTGCTGTGGGGCTGTGTCGAGGCCCGTGGCCGGGTGCTGGAGAACGAGAGCGGCCTGCCCTGGTATGACGCCTTCATGCTGGCGATCAACGAGGTGCTCGACAACCAGGTGCGGATCATCGCCGTCCCGCGCCGCTTCACCACCGATGTACGCGACATCTGGGCCCTGCAGCAGCGGCTGACCCGCCGTCAGGGCCGCCATCCCGAGCGGGCCATGGAGCATCCCAAGTTCCGCGCGGCGTTTGACTTCCTGTTGCTGCGCAACCGGGTCGAGCGCGGTCTGGGCGAGCTGGCCAGCTGGTGGGAACGCTACGTGGAATCCAATCCGGACGTGCGCCCGCAGCTGCAACGGGAGGCGACCCGCCGCCCGGCAAGCGGTGAGCGCGGTCAGGCCGGTGAGGCGCGCAGCAACGATGGCGAGAAGCGCAGCAGCAACAGCCGCAACCGTCGTCGCCCCCGTCGCCGCAAACCGAAAGCGGCCGAGTGACAACTGACGTGATGACCGAGGTCTTCATCGCCATTGGTTCCAACCTGTCTGACCCGCTCGGTCAGGCTCGTCGCGCCGTCGCCGCTCTGGCAAGGTTGCCGGGATCCGTGCTGGTGCAGGCCTCGTCGTTTTACAGCAGCCGCCCCATGGGCCCTGCTGACCAGCCGGACTACGTCAATGCCGTGGCCCGGCTCAACACCCGGCTGACGCCGCTGGCGCTGCTGGATCAACTACAAAGCATCGAGCTGGAACAAGGACGTGTGCGCAAGGATGAGCGATGGGGGCCAAGAACCCTGGATCTCGATCTGCTGCTGTTTGGCGATCAGATCATCAGGCATGAACGCCTCATCGTTCCCCATTACGGCATGAAGGAGCGGGAGTTCGTGCTGCTGCCCCTGGCCGAGATTGCACCCGCTCTGGTACTGCCTTGCGGCACCCCACTCGCAGAACTGGTTGCCCGCTGCCCGCACAATGATCTTGCCATCATTGCCCCCGGTGCAGACGAACAGGAGCCTCTATGAGCAAGATCACCACCACCAACCTGCTGAAGATGAAGCAGGAAGGCCAACGAATCACCGCCATCACCGCCTATGATGCCACCTTTGCCAAGCTGTTCGACGACGAGGGCGCCCACGTGCTGCTCATCGGCGACTCGCTGGGCATGGTGCTGCAGGGGGGTCAGGATACCCTGGGCGTCAGCATGGATGAGATGGTCTATCACACCCGTTGCGTGGTGCGCGGCACCACCAATGCACTGGTGGTGACCGACATGCCGTTCATGAGCTATGCCACCCCGGAGCAGACCTATCAGAACGCCGCCCGGCTGATGGCGGCCGGTGCCCGCATGGTGAAAATGGAAGGGGGCGACTGGCTGTGCGACTCCATTCGCCACCTGACCCGCAACGGCGTGCCGGTGTGTGGCCACCTCGGCCTCACCCCGCAATCCGTGCACGTATTCGGCGGCTTCAAGGTGCAGGGACGCGACGAGTTCCAGGCTCAGGAGATCTACCGTCAGGCCCTCGAACTGCAGGCTGCCGGCATCCAGTTGCTGGTGCTCGAGTGCGTGCCCACTTCGCTGGCCGAGCGCATCAGCAAGGCGCTGCGCATTCCGGTGATCGGCATCGGTGCCGGTCCCGCCACCGACGGCCAGATCCTGGTGATGCACGATGCCTTCGGCATCACCTCCGGCTATGTGCCCAAGTTCACCAAGAACTTCCTGGCCGAGACCGGCGACATGCGCGCCGCCATCCGGCTCTATGTGAAGCAGGTGAGCGAAGGCACCTTCCCGGGCCCGGAACACTGCTTCAACTGATCCGATAGCGTGACGAGAGCGGGGGCCTGCGCCCCCGCTTCGCCCTCTGGTGCTGACTGAGCAACCCGTCTCTTGATGACTCACCCCAAGGTGACCTACCGATGATGCTGCCCGTTGACACTCCTCTCTTACCCATGCGGGCCCATACCGCCCGCCTCTCTTTGATCTTTTCGAAGGTGAACTGCTGATGTTGGTCGTTAACAATCCCGCCGCTCTGCGTGAACAGATCGGCCAATGGCGCCGTGAAGGGCTCACAATCGCATTCGTGCCCACCATGGGCAACCTGCATCAGGGCCATCTGACCCTGGTGAAAGAGGCACACCACCACGCCGATAAGGTGGTGACCAGCATCTTCGTCAACCCGATGCAGTTCGACAAGGCCGAGGATCTCGCCAACTACCCGCGCACCCTGGAGCAGGACTGCGCCGCGCTGGAAACGGCCGGGGTGGACATGGTGTTCACGCCGACCCCGGAGATCATGTATCCGCAGGGGCTCGCCAGTCACACCTTCGTCGAGGTGCCGGGCCTCTCCGGTCTGCTGGAAGGGGCGCTGCGTCCGGGTCACTTCCGCGGCGTCAGCACCGTGGTGACCAAGCTGTTCAATCTGGTGCAGCCGGATGTGGCCTGCTTCGGCCAGAAGGATTACCAGCAGCTGGCGCTCATTCGCAAGATGGTGGCCGACATGGCGATGCCCATCCAGATCGTCGGCGTGCCCACCGTGCGGGCCGAGGACGGGCTGGCGCTCTCCTCGCGCAACGGCTACCTGACCACCGCCGAGCGGGCCCTGGCCCCTGAGCTGGCGCGCACCATGAACTGGATCGCCGAGCAGATTGAAGCGGGTGACCATCACCTGCCCTCCCTGGTGGCCCAGGCCAGCCAGCGCCTCGACAAGGCCGGTTTTCGGACCGACGCCATCGACATCGTCGATGCCGCCACCCTGGAAGCGGCCACCGACCAGAGCGAGCAGCTGGTGATCCTGATGGCGGCGTATCTCGGCAAGGCCCGCCTCATCGACAACCGGGTGGTGACGCTGGCCCGCTCCTGAGCCGCAGCGCCACTGACAACAAAGCCCGCATGTGCGGGCTTTGTTGTTTCTGAGCGTGTCCTGCCTACTCGGCGGTAACCGGGTAACCCGCCCCTTTCCAGGCGAAGATGCCGCCCGGCACCCGATAGACCTGCTGATAGCCCTGGGTGACCGCCCAGGCGGCCCCGTTGTGGCTACGGCCACACTTGACGAAGCCGCAGTAGAACACCACCGGACGGGTCTTGTCGTCCCCCAGCAGAGCCAGCAGCTGCTCGGGCGTGCCGCTCCCCTCGACGATCTGGCTCCAGTCATCGCCGGACTTGGCCTCCTTCACGAAGGCAAAATTCTTGGCCCCCTGGATGTGCTCCTTCTTGTAGGAGTCCTCGAACGGCATGGTGTCGATGATCACCAGCGCCTCGCCTTTATCCATCCGGGTTTTCAGCTCCGCCACGGTCAGCAGCTGATAGCCCCCCTGCTGGGTCTCCTGGGAGAGCTGTACCGCCGCCTGCTCCAGCTTGGTCTCCTGCTCGAACTGGTTGTCGCCACAGCCACTGAGGGCAAAGCTGGCCGCAATCAGCGAGGCCATCAGGGTGCGGGATTGCAATCTCATCATGTCACTGCTCCTTTGGAACGGTAAAAACGGGGCGGGAGTGGCGCAGCAAGGCGCCCGCAAGCGTCAACAGCAGCAGATCCCGCAAGAGGGCCTGTGGCAGCGAACTGAGATCAGCCCTGCCAAGACAGCCGCAAGAGATGTCGAGCCCGATGGCGATGCCATAGCCCAACACCGGAATAAACAGGGCCAAGAGGGCCACCACCAACCAGAGCCCCCAGCGTCGGTTGGCAATCACCGCGAGCCCGGCGCAGAGCTCCAGCCCGACAAGCCCCCAGACGGCAAGGGGAATGAACGGCGACCAGAGCAGGCCGAAGGCGCCGATCTGCTCGGCGAACAGCTCCGGCGCTGCCAGCTTGAACCCGGCGGAAGCGACGAAGAATCCCCCCAGCGCCAGCCTGGCCAGCACCCGCAGATAAACAACCACGGGACAGTTCTTTATCATCCATGCCCTCCACTGCCAACTCCCCGAGCAGGCGTCACCATGCCCTAGCCGGCGGCCGGATAGCGGGCCAGTTCGCAATACTCACCGTCTTCGTCACAACGAAAAACGGCAGCAGTTTCGCCGCGCTGGCACCACTGCTGCCACTCCTCGGGCGGGCAGTGCAGGCGGATGGCGAGGCCGCAGCCGGCACTGAGCCGGCGCGGTACGTCGCAGACCCGAAAGGCGTGGGGCTGCTGCTCCAGCCGCTTGCGCAGCCTGAGCGTGCCGAGGGTGGAGTGGAACAGGTAGAGGAACTCTGCGTTCATGATTTGCCTCCTGTGCGGGCACGCGCGCCGAACAGGGCCGCCCCCAGCGCACCGGCAAACTGGGCGTCCGGGTGGGTGGCCACGTCGCAGCCCAATCCTTGCGCCAGATAGTGGCGGAAGGTGGCGCAGTGGCTGACGCCGCCGGTAAAGAGCACCGTCGGTCTGGCGCCGAGGCGGCCGATGAAGTTGGCACTGCGCCGGGCCATGGATCGGACGATGCCGGCCAGGATCGACTCGGCCGGAATGCCCGCCGAGCGCAGGCTGATCGCCTCCGACTCGGCAAACACGGTGCACATGCTGCTGATGTCGTGGGGCTCGGCTCCTTGCAGCAGCTCGTCGAGCTGCTCGACCCGCGCCCCCAGGGTGCGGGTGATCACCTCGAGAAAGCGGCCGGTACCGGCGGCGCACTTGTCGTTCATCAGAAAGTCGGTGAGGTTGCCCTCGCCATCGAGCTGGATCACCTTGCTGTCCTGGCCGCCGATGTCGATGACGGTGTGTACCGACGGGCAAAGCAGGCGCGCCCCCAGCCCGTGGCAGGAGATCTCGGTGACCCGCCGATCGGCGAACGACGCCAGATCGCGGCCATAACCGGTCAGGGTCAGGTGGGGGCGCTCTGGCAGCGCGGCCGAGAGCGTCTCCCAGCCTTGCTCGATGGCGGCCAGCGGACGAAAGGGGGTCGGCACCAGAAAGCGGTGGACGATGCGCCCGCCATCCTTGTGGTCGAACAGGATCCCCTTGGTCGCGGTAGAGCCCGAGTCAATCCCGATGGTGAGTGACACGGCACCTCCTCACAGCATTTCGATAAAGGCCGCCAGCCGGGTGGCCAGTTGTCCCTTGTCGGCGCTGGAGTAGTCGGTCTCCACCGCCATGTAGGGAATGCCGTGGCGATCGCGCACGTGGCGCTTGATGGCGAGCGACTCCACCGCATAGGTGTGACAGGCCTGCAGGATCACGTCGATCACCCCGTCCGCCTGATACTCCTCCACCATCTGGCTCAGCAGCTTCATGCGCTGGTGGTTGGGGGAGATGCAGGAGCAGCCGATGGCCAGATACTTGTCGGTCAGGGCATCGAACAAGTCGCCCTCCTCGCTGACGCACTGCTCGGTCGCCTTGGCGCCGGTGCAGTTCTCGTAGCCCACCACCCAGCCGCCGTGCTCCTCGATGAGACGCACCACCTTGTCAGCGGCGCCACCGATGGGGCAGCCGGTGATGAGGATGCGCGGACGGGCATCGAGCCGCTTGCCCTCGGCATACTCGGCCTTGATGCGGCGGGTCATCTCCTGCAGCTCGCTGATGAGCTGCTCCTTGTCGAAGCGGAAGGTGGCGCCATAGACCACCTTGAGGATATCGGTGCCGCTCAGCGCTGGTGGATTGAGCTGGCCCAGCCGGTAGAAGTCGGCCAGCGCACGGCGCTCGCGGTTCTTCAGCACGATGGCATCGCGCAATGCCTGCTCGCTGATGGGGTTGCCGAACTGCTGCTCCAGCAACTCCTTGAAGCGGACGATTTCGCTGCGCCACAGGGTACGGGAGGCCTCGTCATCGGCACGGTTGGGCAACTGCATCACATGCACCGGTTTGAACTCGGCCATGTACTCGTACATCTTCTTCTTGCCGTCGCAGGTGGTTTCCCCCACCACCAGATCGGAGAAATAGAAGTAGGGGCACTTGTCGGTCTTGCCGAAACCGTAGCTGCTCTTGATCAGCGGGCAGAGGTTGCGGGGCAAGTCTTTCTCGGCCTCCTCGATGGTCTCGTCGCTGGTGGAGCAGAGCGATACCACCACGGCACCGGCGGCCATCGCCACCTCCTGCGGCATGAAGGTGCAGTAGGTGCCGACCAGGGGGATCTGTCGCTCCTTAAGTGCCATCACGGCCAGAAAGCCCTGACGGCGGGCATCTGAAAAACTGTCGAAAATGGCTGGCAACTCGGTGATCAGTGACATAGGCGATCCTGCCCTGGTGAGAAAAAGAAGAGACGGAGGGCCTCCATGGTGCAGACCTTCCAACCGCGGAAATTATACCTTTGGGGGTAATCTGAAAATTGCGGTGGATCACAAGGTGCCGGATAAAACCTTGATAAGAGAGCGGTTATTGACCCTGTTCGAGAGGGGGCCAGCGCAGGAGAGGTAAAAGAGGCGGCAAAAAAACGGGCACCCCAGGGTGCCCGTTGCATTGCATCAGTGGCGCAGCCCGGTGCCGCGCGAGATGAGCCACCAGGCCAGACCGTAGAGAGCCACGATGAAGCCGATGATGATGAGGTAGGCGGTGCCGAGCGGCACGTCGGAGATCCCGAGGAAGCCGTAACGGAACGCGTTCACCATGTAGATGATCGGGTTCACCTGGGAGACCCCCTGCCAGAAAGGCGGCAACAGGCTGATGGAGTAGAACACCCCGCCGAGATAGGTGAGCGGCGTCAGCACGAAGGTGGGGATGATGCTGATGTCGTCGAAGGTCTTGGCAAACACAGCATTGATGAGGCCGCCCAGCGAGAAGAGGATGGCGGTCAACAGCACGGTGAAGCAGACGCTGAACAGGTGGTGGATCTGCAGCGGCACGAAGAACAGCGACACCAGGGTGACGATGAGACCGACGCAGAGGCCACGCGCCACGCCACCGCCCACGTAGCCGGCGATGATGACGTAGTTGGGCACCGGCGCTACCAGCAGCTCCTCCACGTTGCGCTGGAACTTGGCGCTGAAGAAGGAGGAGGCGACGTTGGAGTAGGAGTTGGTGATCACCGACATCATGATGAGGCCGGGCACGATGAACTCCATGTAGCTGAAGCCCCCCATGTCACCGATGCGGCCGCCGATGAGGTTGCCAAAGATGACGAAGTAGAGGCTCATGGTGATGGCGGGCGGCACCAGGGTCTGGATCCAGATCCGGGTGAAGCGGCTAATCTCCTTGGCCAGAATGCTCTTGAAGGCGATGTAGTAAGTGGTCAGGTTCATGCTTTTCTCCCCTCCTCGACCAGGGTGACGAACAGCTCTTCCAGCCGGTTGGCCTTGTTGCGCATGCTCAATACCTGCACCTGCTGGCTCGACAATTGCTCGAACAGGCTGTTGAGAGACTGGCTCTTGTCCAGATCCACCTCCAGGGTGCGTTCGTCCTGCATGCGACCGTTGAACTCGGGTACGTTCGGCACGGCGGAGCCCGGCGCCAGATCCAACATGAAGGTCTCGCGGCCCAGCTTGCCCAGCAGATTCTTCATGCTGGTGTTCTCGATCAGGCGGCCCTTGTCGATGATGCCGATGTTGCGGCACAGCATCTCGGCCTCTTCCAGATAGTGGGTGGTGAGGATGATGGTGACGCCCTGCTCGTTGAGAGCCTTGAGGAAACTCCACATGGAACGGCGGATTTCGATGTCCACCCCGGCGGTCGGTTCGTCGAGGATCAACAGCCTGGGTTCGTGCATCAGGGCGCGGGCGATCATCAGCCGGCGTTTCATGCCACCGGAGAGAGTGCGGGCCGGCATGTCGCGCTTGTCCCACAGGTCGAGCTGACGCAGATACTTCTCGGCACGGATCTTGGCCTCGGCCCGCGGCACGCCATAGAAGCCGGCCTGATGGGTGACTATCTGGATCACCTTCTCGAACTGGCTGAAGTTGAACTCCTGCGGCACCAGCCCGAGCTGGGCCTTGGCCTCTTCCAGGTGAGTGTCGATGTCATGGCCGAACACCTTCACCTTGCCGGCGCTCTTGTTCACCAGCGAGCTGATGATGCCGATGGTGGTGGACTTGCCCGCCCCGTTGGGGCCGAGCAGCGCGAAGAAATCCCCCTGCTTGACGGTGAGATCGATGCCTTTAAGGGCTTCGACGCCCCCCTGATAGGTCTTTTTCAGGCCGCTGATTTCCAGTGCGTTCATTGCAACCCCTGTGATGGCGCATCCCATCTCGAGACAGAAAAGGCGGCCAAGGCCGCCTGCAGACAGAAAATGGCGCTCTGCCACCTCGCCCGTGATATTCCTGAACCTTGCTTACTCTTGCGGTACTACCTTGCCGATGAACTTCAGATTGCGGTACTTCTGGGCATAGTCGATGCCGCAGCCCACCACGAATTCATCGGGAATGGAGAAACCGATCCAGTCTACCGGAACCTGCACTTCGCGGCGGGACGGCTTGTCCAGCAGGGTGCAGATGGCCAGGGATTTCGGCTCGCGCAGAGAGAGGATCTCGCGCACCTTGTTGAGGGTGTAGCCGGTATCGATGATGTCTTCGACGATCACCACGTCCTTCCCTTTGATGTCGTCATCCAGATCTTTGAGGATGCGCACGTCACGGGTGCTGTGCATGCCGGAGCCATAGCTGGAGGCGGTCATAAAATCCAGGGTGATGGGCAGCTGGGTCTGGCGGCACAGGTCGGCCAGGAAGATGCAGGAACCACGCAGCAGGCCGATCATGACCACTTCGTCAGAGCCCTGATAACGGGCGGTGATCTCTTCACCCAATTTGGCGATCCGGGCGGCGACTTCAGCCTCGGAGATCATCACCTCGACAGTGTGTTTCATCACTTACTCCATAATGGCCAAAGCGAATTTGGCCGTTCATTAACGTCAAAACCGATGATTCTACCATTCAAGCCGAAGGGCGTCAGGCATACGTGATGCTTTTATCGGCTTATTTTAATTGATAGAGTTAGCAGGCCCTCGGGCATTATCGGTGACAATACTATAAACACCATAATCAATAACTATTAGATGAAAAAACTATGGAACCACGCGCAGAAATAAGACGTCGAACCCGGCTTTCGCCGGAGGCCCGACGCAATCAATTGATGGAATGTGCCATCGAGGTGTTCTCCCGTCGCGGCATTGGCCGTGCGGGTCACGCCGAAATCGCAGAACAGGCCAAGGTCTCGGTTGCTACCGTGTTCAACTATTTCAACACCCGTGAAGAGCTGGTGGATGAAGTGTTGGCCGAGATCGAACGTTTCGTGCATCAGATGCTGGAACAGGCCTACACCGGCCAGGGCCCGGTCAGCGACAGTATTCGCCGCCACGTGAAGCTGTTTGTCGACGCCGCCTACGATCAGCCTGACCACGCCAGCATCTGGCTGGAGTGGAGCTCATCGGTGCGGGAAGAGGTCTGGCCCCGTTACGCCAAGCTGCTGGACAAGGCACTGGAGCGCATTGCACCCCACCTGCAACGCGCCATGGATGCCGGCGAGATCCAGAGCGTGCTGTCCGCCCAGGACTTGGCCCGCTCCCTGACCGGTTTTGGTTACGTCATGATGCAGATGATCAATCAGCCACAACGCCCGGACCGGGAAGAAGTGACCGATTTTCTGTTCAAGTACGTGACGGCCCCGATCCAGGCAGCCTAACCCGCTCCGTCAAAATAAAGCGGCGCCGAACTGTTCAGGTCGGCGCCGCTTTTGTTTGTCCACTATCCCTCAGCTCACCCTTTGGCGTAGCCCCAGCGGCGAGTCAGATCGTGCTCGATCCCCAGATGGTCGAGGATCCTCGCCACCATGAAGTCCACCAGATCCGCGATGCTCTTTGGCTCATGATAGAAGCCCGGCGCCGCCGGCATGATGGTCACCCCGAGCCGCGCCAGTTTCAGCATGTTCTCCAGGTGGATCGCCGAGAAGGGGCTCTCGCGGGGTACCAGAATGAGCTGGCCGCGCTCCTTGATCACCACGTCCGCCGCCCGCTCCAGCAGGTTGTCGGAGGTGCCGTTGGCAATGGCCGACACGGTCCCCATGGAGCAGGGACAGACCACCATCTGCCTGGGCGCCGCCGAACCGGAAGCCACCGGCGAGAACCACTCCTCCTTGCCGCAGGCCACTATCTGCCCCTCGCTGGCGCCATATTGACGACAGAGATAGGCAGAGAGCTCTTTGGGCGAGCCGGGCCACTCCTGCTGCTGTTCGGTCTTGAGCACCACACGAGCCGCCGAGGAGGCGAGCAGGTAGACCCGATAATCCGCCTGCACCAGGCATTCCAGCAGGCGCAGGGCATAAGGGGCGCCGGAGGCGCCGGTCAGCGCCAAGGTGATCGCTTTGTTCATAGCTGGCCGTGATAGTCCTTGAGGCGGGCGATCAGCTTGTCATGAATGCCGCCGAAGCCACCGTTGCTCATGATCAGAATATGATCGCCATCGCGGCACTCGGCCACCAACCGGTTGATCAGGGTCTCCAGATCGTTGAACACCTTGGCCGGTCGGGTCATGTGGGCGGTCACCTCGCCGAGATCCCAGCCGATGTTGGGGGGCTGGAAGAAGAACACCTCGTCGGCGCCATCGAAACAGCCGGCCAGCTCTTCCTTGTGCACCCCCAGCTTCATGGTGTTGGAGCGGGGCTCCAGCACCGCCAGGATGCGGGCCTTGCCCACCTTGGCGCGCAGTCCGCCGAGGGTGGTCTCGATGGCAGTGGGGTGATGGGCGAAGTCGTCATAGACGCTGATGCCGGCCACCTCGCCTTTGAGCTCCATCCGCCGTTTGGGGGACTTGAACTGGCAGAGGGCCGCAATGCCGTGCTCCACCATCACGCCAGCATGGCGGGCAGCGGCGATGGCCATCAGGCCGTTGTTGACGTTGTGCTCACCGATGCACTCCCAGTGCACCTCGCCCTGCTTCACCCCGTCCAGCCACACCTCGAAGGCGGAGCCGTCGTCGGCCAGCTTGACCGCCTTCCACTGGGCGTCGTCCTGACCCACCAGCTCCACTTCGCTCCAGCAGCCCATCTTGCGCACGGCAGCGAGGTTCTCGTCCCCCTTGGGGAAGAGCACCCGGCCGTTGCTCGGCACGGTGCGCATCAGGTGGTGGAACTGGCGCTGGATGGCGGCGAGATCCGGGAAGATATCCGCGTGGTCGAACTCCAGGTTGTTCATCACCAGGGTGCGCGGGTGGTAGTGGACGAACTTGGAGCGCTTGTCGAAGAAGGCGCAGTCATATTCGTCCGCCTCGATGACGAAGAAGGGGGCGGAGCCGAGGCGGGCGGAGACCGGGAAGTTGCCGGGCACGCCGCCGATGAGGAAGCCGGGCTCCAGCTTGGCGTATTCGAGCACCCAGGCCAGCATGCTGGCGGTGGTGGTCTTGCCGTGGGTGCCAGCGACGGCCAGTACCCAGCGATCCTGCAGCACGTGTTCCAGCAGCCACTGGGGGCCGGAGATGTAGGGCAGATTGCGGTCCAGCACATACTCCACACAGGGGTTGCCGCGGCTCATGGCATTGCCGACCACCACCAGATCCGGCGCCGGATCGAGCTGGGAAGGGTCATAGCCTTCGGTCAGTTCGATGCCCTGTTGCTCGAGCTGAGTACTCATGGGGGGATAGACGTTGGCATCCGAACCGGTCACCCGGTAACCAAGCTGTTTTGCCAACACCGCCAGACCACCCATGAAGGTGCCGCAGATCCCGAGGATGTGAATGTGCATACCGCTGCCTTTTCCAGTAAAGGGAGTGCGCATTCTAGCAAGGTGACGGCAATTTGGCAGACCCAAGCTGTGCGGTATCCACCAACTCTGTCGCAGTGGCCCTGAAATATGGTCATTTGACGCGACATCGCTATAATATCGGCCTGCAAACTTGACTCCAACACTCAAAGGAAACGTCATGAGCCTGAACCTGGTCCCGGCTGGCAAGAGCCTGCCCGACGACATCTACGTCATCATCGAAATCCCGCAGAATGCCGACCCGATCAAATACGAAGTCGACAAGGACAGCGGTGCCATCTTCGTTGATCGCTTCATGTCTACCCCGATGTTCTACCCGTGCAACTACGGTTACGTGAACGCCACCCTGTCTCTGGATGGTGATCCGGTCGACGTGCTGGTGCCGACTCCCTACCCGCTGCTGGCCGGCTCCGTCATTCGCTGCCGCCCGGTTGGCGTGCTGAAGATGACCGACGAATCCGGTGAAGATGCCAAGATCGTGGCCGTTCCGCACTCCAAGCTGACCAAGCAGTACGATCACATCAAGGATGTGAACGATCTGCCCGAGCTGCTGCGCGCCCAGATCCAGCACTTCTTCGAGCGCTACAAAGAGCTGGAAGCAGGCAAGTGGGTCAAGGTTGAAGGCTGGGGCGACAAGGCCGCCGCCGAAGCTGAGATCATCAGCTCTGCCGAGCGTTACGCTGCCAAGTAAGCGTATCTCTCGTGAAAAAGGCGCCTCAAGGCGCCTTTTTTATGGGTTGTTGCGGGCGCTGACCCGGCGTCACACCCGCAGGCTCCCCCTGGATATAGATGTCGCGCCCATCCTGTCGATAGGATCGGTAGTAGTCTCCCCCGCAGCGATAGCTGCCATCCTGATCGCTCATCAGCTCGCAGTTCACCGGCAGCACCTCCAGCCACTTGATGGCCTGCTGGAAACGCAGCCACTCCTGCCACTCATGCTCCCGCGCCAGCTTGTCCCGCAGGGCAAAGGTATCCGCACTGGACATCCCCTGGTTGACGATGACCGGCCCCGCCGCGGCCGGCAAGGTGGCCAACAGCAGCAACAACGGTGTGATTCGCTTCATGACGGTTTCCTGCATGACTTATTTCCAGAATTAAATTAAAAGCCCGATCAATCTGTTATCAAAATCACAAATGCCAGACTCATCCAAAATCGGCCAGCTCACCTAGTTGTTTATTATCACCCCGAGCAGGATGCACATCATGAAACTGGCACAAGGTCTGTTGTTGAGTCTAGTGTTCGCGTCCATGGCCGGGGCCAACGAGGTCACCCTGAGCTGGCAGTGGCAATCAGCCGACGGCCAGCAGAAGCATCTGCTGCTGAACACGGATGAGCGGGTCATCTCCGCCAGCCGCCACGAGATGAGCCTGCTCGATGCTTCCCTCAACTATCCGCTGGAGACCCTCTACTCCTACATCAGTCCGCGGCTCTACAACAGCATCAATCTGATCAATCAGACCAGCCCGGAGACCGCCACCAAGTTTCGCAATCTGGAGCAGGCCTTCACCCTGCACGACGACAGCATGGAGTCGACCCTGTTCTGGCAGGCCTATCAGCAATATCAGGACGATGCCTTCTATCAGATGCGGGTGGTGCCCTGCGTTCATCCCGCCAATCGCAAGCTGCCCTGCGTGCGTCCCAACTATTCGCAGCTGTTCTACCAGTTCAAGGGCGACCTGAGGCCATTGGCAAAACAGTTCCTGGCCAAGGATCTGGCCACCAGCGTCGGCCTGCTGCAGGAGTGGCTGAGCGCTATTCCCACCCCGCCCGAGCAGATGGACCACTTCGCGCCGCCGCTGCAAGCCTTGCAGAGCAACAAGGCAGACAGCGATGAGAAGGCATTGCTGATGGCCAGCCTGCTGGCCGAGTTGGCCCCCCAGTACATGCTCAGCATCATCTACCCGAACATCAGCATCGGCAGCGTCTCGCCAGCCTGGCTCGCCATCACCGCCGACAGCGGCCTGAAAGGGGATACCGTGGTGATCGGCAACCAGCGCCACGTTCTGCTG
The DNA here is from genome assembly GCF_000014805.1 of Aeromonas hydrophila subsp. hydrophila ATCC 7966. Lineage (NCBI taxonomy): Bacteria > Pseudomonadati > Pseudomonadota > Gammaproteobacteria > Aeromonadales > Aeromonadaceae > Aeromonas > Aeromonas hydrophila. Next base: position 3,992,156 of record NC_008570.1, read on the forward strand.
ACCGGCTCGCCCCTGCTGGCCCAACAGATGACCATGGCCAAGATCCCGCTGGTGAGCGAACCGCTCTACTGAGCCCTCCCCCTCACCTCCCGTCTGGCTGCAGGCCGCAGCCAGACTCCTCAAACCAGTTGATAAGCAATTGATTTTTATCGACTGCGTGCCATCCTAGCCGCCTTTGCCAGCCAGGCCCCGTGCTGGCGGGTAGGCAAGCGGGCCAATCACACGTTTATTTAACACTTCTTAAACAGATCCGATCAGTTTAGGATGAGTACTGCCCCATTCCCTCAATGCAAAAATCGTTATAACATAACAAAAGGAGTGTCATCAGGATGAAACATCTCGTACTTACTCTGGCGCTGCTGCCAACGCTGGCTCTGGCTCACAACATCAAGGAGTCAGCCCAGGTGCCGCTGGTCAACATCAGCGACAAGGGTGAACTGGTTCTGAAAGAGAAAGAGATCAGCTATCAGCCCTGGCAAAGCAAGGTGCTGGCCGGCAAGGTCTTTCTGATCCAGCACATCGCCGGTCGTTCCAGCGCCAAGGAGCTCAACGCCCCCATGATCGAAGCGATCAAGGCGGCCAAGCTGCCCCACGACAAGTACCAGACCGTCACCATCATCAACAGCAATGACGCCATCTGGGGCACCTCCGGCTTTGTGAAGAGCAGTGCCGAGGACAGCAAGAAGGAATTCCCCTGGTCCGCCATGGTGCTGGATGCCAAGGGCATGGCCCGCAACGCTTGGGATCTGGCGCCGGAAAGCTCGGCCATCATCCTGCTGGACAAAGAAGGCAAGGTGCTGTTTGCCAAAGATGGCCAGCTCGATGCCAACAATATCGCTACCGTGATGGGGCTCATCAAGTCCCATCTCTAAGTCAGAGAGAAGGGGCGCTGATGGCGCCCCTTTGATAGGGGTCTATGGGTCGTACCAAGCTGAAAATCTGGTTGCTGCTGCTGGGCTGGTTGTGGTTGCAACCGGTGCTGGCACAACATCCGCTGGAAGCCGACCTGCCCGGCCACAACCACGCCTGCGTCCTCTGCGCCCTGCATCTGGATGGCAAGCTGGCACTCACCCCAACCCTGGTCATCCCATCTTCACAAGTGATCATCGGCACGCTCGTTGATGCCGCCTTGCCCAAACCTCATGCCACCCCGTCAGGCCAGTGCCGTATTCGCGCGCCGCCACTGCTTCATCGCTTATCCGGCTAAATCCATTTTTCAATAAACTTTTCAAAGGATTAACGATGAAAGCAGTCACCCTGTTACTGGCGGCCGCCGCGTTTGGCGTGCAGGCAAACCACGATGAACACGACAGTCACGGCCACGGCGCCCACGAGCACGGCCACGGTCACCTCAACCTGGTGCTCGATGGCAACCAGCTGATGATCGAGCTGCAGGCCCCCGCCGCCGATCTGGTGGGCTTCGAGCACGCCGCCAAGAGCGACGAGGAGAAGGCGCAATACGCCAAGGCCATGGCTCAACTCAAGCAACCCGATGCCCTGTTTCGCTTCGACCCAGCCGCCGGCTGCAAGCTAACCCAGCAGGAGCTGCAGGCCGCCAAGGAAGATCATGATCATGACCACCAGCAGTCTGACGGCAAACACGACGAACACCAGCACGACGACGCCGGTCACGCCGACATGGGCGCCATGTACACCTACACCTGCGCCACCCCGGCCAAACTCACCGGCCTTGAAGCGACCCTGTTCAGCGTCTATCCGAGCCTGGAGAAGCTGAGCGTGCAGGGCATCCTGCCCAGCGGCCAGACGGCAGGCGAGCTGACCCCCTCCGCCAACAAACTGAGCTGGTAACGCCATGAAAAATGCCGTGGTTGAGATCCGCGATCTGGCCTTTGCCTGGCCGGGTCACGAGGTTGTACTCGATCTGCCCGCTCTCACCATCAGCGAGGGAGAGCGGGTGTTCATCAAGGGACCGTCCGGTTCGGGCAAGTCGACCCTGCTCGGCCTGCTGGCCGGGATCCAGACCGCCAACCACGGCACCCTGGAGGTGCTGGGCCAGCCGCTGGCCCGGCTCTCTGGCCGTGCCCGCGACAACTTCCGGGCGGCCAATCTGGGTTACATCTTCCAGCAGTTCAACCTGCTGCCGTTTTTATCCGTGCAGGACAACGTCACCAGCGCCCTCACCTTCTCCCCCGAGAAGCGGGCCCGGCTGCAAGGCAGCCCGGCCGATGAGGCGCGCCGCCTGCTGCGGGAATTGCAACTGCCCGAGGAGGCGCTGCACAGGCCCGTCCATGCCCTCAGCATCGGCCAGCAGCAACGGGTGGCCGCCGCCCGCGCGCTGATCGGCTCACCGCCGCTGGTGATCGCCGACGAGCCCACCTCGGCCCTCGATACCGACAATCGGGCCGCCTTCATCAAGCTGTTGTTCGAGGAGTGCAACAAGCAGGGTTCGACCCTGGTCTTCGTCAGCCACGACCCCTACCTCGAACCGCTCTTCCCGCGGGTGGAAAACCTGCAACAACTGAACAGGAGGGCCGCATGCTAAAACTCGCCCTGCAAAGCCTCTGGGCCCGTCGCCTCACCGCCGGGCTCACCCTGCTGGCCGTCGCCATCAGCGTCACCCTGCTGCTCGGGGTGGAGCGGGTGCGCAACCAGGCCCGCGAGAGCTTCGCCAATACGGTGTCGGGCACGGATCTCATCGTCGGTGCCCGCTCCGGCCAGGTGAACCTGCTGCTCTACTCGGTGTTTCGCATCGGCAATCCCACCAACAACGTGGGCTGGGATGCCTATCAGGCCATCAAGAACCAGCGCGGCATCGCCTGGACCATCCCGCTTTCCCTTGGCGACTCCCACAAGGGGTTTCGCGTGCTTGGCACCAATGGCGACTACTTCACCCACCTGAAGTACGGCCAGCAGCAGGCGCTGGAGCTGCGTGAAGGGCGAGCGTTCGACACGCCGTTCGAGGCGGTGCTCGGCGCCCAGGTGGCAGAGAAGCTCGGTTATCACCTGGGGCAGTCCATCGTCATCGCCCACGGGGCCGGCAACACCTCGTTCAGCCAGCACGACAACCTGCCATTCAAGGTGGTGGGGATCCTGGCACCGACCGGTACCCCCATCGATCGCACCATCCATGTGCCGCTGGCCGGCATCGAGGCGATCCATCTGGGCTGGGACACCGGCCGTCACAGCAAGAACGTGACTGCCGAGCAGGCGCTGGCCCAGGATCTCACTCCCAAGACCATCACCGCCTTTATGGTAGGGCTCAGCAACCGGATATTGGCGTTCCAGCTGCAGCGCAGCGTCAACACCTACCGGGGCGAGCCGCTGATGGCGATCCTGCCGGGGGCCGCCCTGCAGGAGCTGTGGAGCCTGATGAGCGTGGCGGAGACGGCGCTGTCGGTGATCGCCGGTTTCGTGGTGGTGGCGGGCCTCATCGGCATGCTGACCACCCTGCTGGCCGGTCTCAACGAGCGGCGCCGGGAGCTTGCCATCTTGCGATCCCTCGGCGCCGGCCCCGCTCACCTGTTCCTGCTGCTGGCGCTGGAGGCGATGGCCCTCACCACCGCCGGCATCGCGCTCGGGGTGGCGGTGCTCTACCTGGGGCAGGGGCTTGCCACCCCCTGGCTGCTCAGCCACTATGGCCTGCAATTGAGCCTGGGGCTGCCGAGCGCCCACGAATGGCTGCTGCTGGGGCTGGTCTGGCTGGCCGGCATGGTGATCGGCCTGTTGCCCGCGGCCCGCGCTTATCGCTACAGCCTGAGCGACGGCATGAGCATTCGCGTCTAGCCAGACGCCCATAAAAACGAGAAGGACAGATGATGAAGTGGAAAATTGTGGCGCTGCTGGCCGCCCTGCTGGCGCTGCCGGCCATGGCCGTGGAGTACAAGACCATCGACTGGGATGTGCTCATTCCCGCCGGTGAAAAACTGCTGCCGCCTCCCCAGGTGAGCCACGACGGCAACCTTGCTTCGGTGCCGCAGCCGGTGGGCGGGGTCAACCAGAAGCTGGACAACCAAGAGGTGCGCATCCCGGGCTTCGTGGTGCCGCTGGAGGGGGATGCCAAGAAGATCACCGCCTTCCTGCTGGTGCCCTACTTCGGCGCCTGCATCCATGTGCCGCCCCCGCCCACCAACCAGGTGGTCTACGTGAGCTACCCCAAGGGAGCGCCGGTGGACGATCTGTGGGACGCTATCTGGGTGAAAGGCAAGATGCGCACAGTCAGCTCCAGCCACGAGATGGCCACCGCCTCCTACTCCATGGAGGCGGTCGAGGTGAGCGTCTACGAAGAGCAGTAACCAGGCACACACGGCCTCCCTCGGGAGGCCGTTTTGTTATCCGCGACGACCAGATCCCGGCCAGCCCCTGCCTGAGGGATTGCCCGCCATCCCGGTTGGAGTAACATTCAAGGCTAGACCTTGCGATCACGGAGCCAGCATGGCTGACCTGCCCCCGCCCAAGAAAGAGAGTTCCATCCTGAGCAGCCAGGAGCAGACCCTGCGCCTGGCCCGCAGCCGCGGTATCGACGGCATGCTCACCCGCAACAGCGACAGCACCTTCGAACAGCGCGCCACCTTTCGCCAGCTGGCGGATCAGGCCGCCCGCCAGCGCAACCTGGAAGCCATCATGGTGATGGCCTCCCGCCACTGCGAGGAGACGGCCGCCGGCGGCGAGATGGACAGCGACTGGCTGACCCGCTTCCTGCAACTGGCGGAAGACATCAGCATGGTGCCGATGCAGCAGCTGTGGGGCCGCATCTTCGCCATCGAGATCGCCACCCCAGGCCGCTTCTCCATCCGCGCGCTCTCCACCTTGAAGGAGATGACCCAGCGCGAGGCCCAGCTGTTCCAGCGCATCTGCTCCCTCTCCTGCCACTACGTGGGCAGCGACGAGCAGCGCCTGCTGCTGGGGCTGCACAAGGGAGCCAGCCTGCTCAGCCGCGCCCGGGTGACCCGGCTCGGCCTTGGCAAGTACCGCATCCCCTACAACGCCCTGCTGCAGCTGTTCGAACTCGGCTTGCTGCACCGGGGCGAGCTGGAATCCGGCCCGCTGCCCGCCGACGGGGTGGAGCTGGAGTTCGGCGATCAGCGCTGGCGCCTGCAGCGCAAGCAGGCCAACATCACCCTGCTCTACTACCGGCTGACCCCGGTCGGCAACGAGCTCGCCCAGCTGCTGCAAGAGCCACCGCTGGAGGAGTACCTGCAGGATCTGAAAACCGTGCTGGTGCAAGGGCTGCAGATCGAGACCATGATGCGGACCCCGCCCGCCGGGCCTGAGCCTGCCCCGGCCGACCCTGCCCCCTGATCCCCTGGAGCCCGCCCCCGGGCTCCGTCGTTTCGCACACCGCCGCAGCATCTTGCGAAATAGTGGCCTGCCGTTGCCAAAACGGTTCTCGAAATGCGAATCCTTCTCCATTGTGCTGCCGATGATGGCCCTCCTGGCTGAGCCAAGCTGACTCGTTTCACCTTCATCACCCGCTATTCACAAAATAATCATCAATCTCTGCGTGCTGGCTCATGACTTGCATTTGCCATGCATCTTTCCAGCAACCTTGTTCCGGAGCCACCATGAGAATCAATCAACCCGTTACCCAGCGCGAACGCCTCTATCCGGAGCACCAGAGCCTGATCTCCACCACGGATCTGGAGAGCCGCATCACCTATGCCAACGACGAGTTTTGCCATATCGCCGGCTTCAATCTGGAGGAGCTGCAAGGGGAGCACCACAACCTGGTGCGCCACCCGGATATGCCCAAGCAGGCCTTCGCCGATCTCTGGCACCATATTCGGGCCGGCAAAAGCTGGATGGGGCCGGTGAAGAATCGCTGCAAGAATGGCGATCACTACTGGGTCAGCGCCTTCGTCACACCGATCAAGGATGCCCAAGGCAAGGTGGTGGAGTATCAATCGGTGCGTACCGCCCCCAGTGAGGAGATCAAGCAGCGGGCCGAGCGCATCTATGCCGGGCTGCGCGCTGACAAGGCCCCGCTGGCGCTCCGGCTGCCGACCTTCTCCCACACGCTGGCGATCGGGCTCTGCCTGCTGCTGAGCCTGACGACCATGGTTGCGCTGGGGTATCAGCAGGCTGCGCTCTGGCAGCTGGCCCTAGCGGCCATACCGCTGCTGCTGGCAGCCATGATCACCCATGCCTTGGCCCGTCGCCTCGGCAAGCTCGACAAGATGGCCCGCAGCCGTTTCGACAACCCGCTGATGCAGCTGCTCTACACCAACAAGGTGGACAACATCGCCGCCATCGAGCTCGCCATGCTGATGAATCAGGCCGAGTTCAACGCCGTGCTGGCGCGCACCCAGCAGACCTGCAGCCGGATCCTGCGCTCGGCCGAAGGCGATCTGCGCAATGCCGAGTCCATCACCAGCAACCTGCAGCAACAACAGGCCGAGACCAATCAGGTCGCCACCGCCATCACCCAGATGGCCGAGTCGATCCACGAGGTCTCCCACAGCTCCACCGCCGCCTCCGGCCTGCTCGATGAAACCGCCGAGCTGTTCCGGGAAGGCAACCGCAGCGTGCAGGAGACCATAGGGGCGGTCGAGGGGATGCACAGCGAGCTGACCACTTCAAAAACGGTGATCCACACTCTGGCGGCACAGTGCCGGGACATCGACGGCATTCTCGATGTCATCAACAGCATCGCCAACCAGACCAATCTGCTCGCCCTCAATGCAGCCATCGAGGCAGCCCGGGCCGGCGAGGCGGGCCGCGGCTTCTCGGTGGTGGCGGACGAGATCAGATCCTTGGCCATCAAGACCCAGTCCTCCACCGGCGAAATCCAGAAGATGATCACCCTGCTGCAGGCCAGTGCAGGCAATGCCGAACTGGCGATGGAGAAAGGGGGCGCGCTCTCCGCCAGTTGCCAGCAGAAGGCCTCCGCCACCGGCACCATACTGCAGCAGATCAACAGCATGTTGCAGCAGGTCGCCTCCGGCAGCAGCCAGATAGCCCAGGCCGTGCAGGAACAATCCCAGGTCACTGCCGATATCGATCGCAACGTGCTCAGCATCAAGACCCTGGCCGATGACTCAAGCCAAGGTAGTCAGCATGCCGTCCACGGCATCAACCAGCTGGTGCGACAGCTGAGTGACCTGGATCGGCTGGTACGCCAGTTCCAGCAGCAGCCCGTCCCCCATCAATTCGACAACCCCAGACCCAGCGGCCAAGTAGTGCTGGCCCGCTGACCTCAAGAGCGTGCGCTAACAACAAAAAAAGGCCCCTGTCGTCACCGGCAGCGGGCCCATTTATCTCTGGTGGGGCATGCAGAGCTGACCGAATGGAGACGCCCACGCCATCACGGCCCCAGCCTTGATGCCCTCCCCCTGGCTTCTGCACTACATCTCACTCAACAGCGTGATGGCCCCGCAGTTCATTCCCTGTCCAGATACGCAGCGAGCATTGAGCAAACAAGGGCGCTGAGCTCCCCACATCGCCCGACCACCACCCGATGGCAGCTCAATTTATTGATCCTGCCCGAGAAATCACCCACTCCCCCTTCCCTAACCGGCTCCGTTCGGTAACATGGCCATCAGACCCCCTCTTGTCGGAGCAGCCATGTACCAGACCAGAGCAACACCGCAGGGAACGCGCAGCAGACTGGAGGCTGAAATTCAGGGGCGGTAGCCTTGCCTGAATGTTGGGAAGATCACGACCAAAGGGGGAAAAGTTTGAAAAGAAAACCAATAATAAAGCTTTCTCATACTCAAGAAGTTATCAAGTTATTTGATTCAATAAGCCAAGATGCGAACTTACCTGATACATATTACGAGATGTCTCGTTATATAAGCTCACCTGAATATGATGAAATGAATCTGTATGAAATTTCTTTTGAACCTTATTTATCTATAGCTAAGCAATGTGGTATGAATTTTTTTGCCCTGTATCGGAGCAAACAACGAATATATCTTATTCATTGTAACGATGCCGGTCATCCCCCACCTCGATGGGAAGCGCATCCTATCAAATTATCTCAACTTAAGGATATTGAGTTGATGATGTTTTTAATGCGAGACCACGCCTATCAATTGACGCTTAGGAATAAGCAAGGTTTAGCCTATGAAATTTAAACCATTCAATATTCCTACATAGACAAACCGATAATATTGATAGCATATCATTGCCACACTTGTCTTAGTATCAATCATTAAAAAACCACAACCATCATATTCAACATGAAAGTTCTATTAATATTTTTTGGTTTTCTCTTTTTGACGAGTTCGGTGAACTCTGAGGAGATCATGACTCGCACTGCGAGCAGGGATGATGGTTCGTCTATATCCTATTATCTTGTCCAACATGCCCATGACACAGATACACTGCTGTTGATCCTGCAAGGCTCTGATTGCAACAGCGTGCTTAACATAGACTCGATACACTCTGACTATAAAAATGTTTGGCCAGAAGCTGATATTCTGCTGGTCGAAAAGTACGGCATTGACAGCAAATTAGAATACAGTACCGATCCGGCACGCAAGGATTGTCCTGCTCAGTATCTTGAAAAGGACAGCCCTGCGCAGCGAGTCGCGGATATTAAGGTGGTACTCGATACCGTTCGAAAAAATGGGCAATACAAGACATTTATCCTCTTGGGCGGCAGCGAAGGGGCCGTTATCGCCAACTTGGTGACCGCTGATGTTGACTATATCGATGCTACCATCGCCTTTAATGGCGGTGGCCGCTGGTTTATCGATGACGTCTCACACAGCATCGCTGCAGAGCATAAAAAAACCGCAGCGGCGAGAAAAGATATCGACGATTTTAAAGGGTTTGCCGAGCATGTTCTCAACAGCAAACCATTTGAGCTTGAGGTGAGCGGACATGGTTATCATTGGTGGCAGCAGATGCTCTCCCTCGATCAGCTTGATACCCTGCAAAACGTAAAATCTCCTTTGCTGATCGTTCAGGGAGGGAGAGACACGTCGGTATCACCGCAAAAAACAGATGAATTGTGGCAGCGCCTTAAAGACCTAGGGAAAAACAATATTGAATATCGGCGTTACGAAAAACTCGATCATGGATTGAAGGACAGTGACGGGAAAAACCTGCGTAAAGAGGTCGTTAGCGATATGAATATGTGGTTAAAGTCGAAGCTAGGTAACCCAACCAATAACCCAGCGTCAGCTGATTGAGGTAGGATGGAGCTGGCGGGTCAATCTCCGCTTTAGACTAACGACAAGCAGTTAATTAATTTACCTCTCGTCGGAGTTATCCATGAGCCAGACCGGAGCCATATCGCAGGGAAAGCGCAGCAAGCTCGAGGCTGGAATTCAGGGGCGGTAGCGTTGCCTGATGAAACCGGCACACGAGTGGCTACACGCTAGGTATTACTCAAAATGGTGATAGTCCTTATTTTATTATCTATGTTTTTCTCTGCGGAAAGGTATAGCGAAAAGAATAATCCAAGCGAGTAAGTCACTATATCAGAGATAGTCGAATAAGATTATAATTTAAATTAATACTTCTATTTATTGAACAGAGTTTCATGGAAGGCTAGATTGTCAAATCCGTACCGCTTTCCATCTAATTACCAGTATATTCACATACAAACCAAGAGTTATATATGATACGAGATACTTTAGACATCGGTGAAGTAAGAGCTAATAACCTAAAAAGTATAAATATACTACTAGGGAGAAATGGTGCCGGTAAAAGTAGGTTTCTTCGAGCAATAGACCAATACTTTATGGGAAACAGTGAGTTTAACGTGAGGTATATAAGCCCAGAGCGCGCAGGTGTTTTCAAGCGAGATGGAAACATTATGACCAACATGGAAAGTGATCCAAACTGGATTGGCTATGCGCGAAGAATGAATCAAGCTGCTAACTTTAAGGCAGCTTCTGCAAACCTACTTCGGGAGGTTGAAACAGCATATTTAAGAAAACTGCAGGACAACCCTGAAATAAGGCTTGATCAAACTAAGAACTTTCGCACAGAGCGATTAGACTCTATTAACAGATTACTTTCAAATCTGGAAATTTGCCAGGAGGGCTCGAACTTTGTATTTAGAAATATTAATGGTGAAGAAGTTCAGCCAGATCAAATCAGTAGCGGAGAGTCTGAATCGGTTTCTCTCGCAGTCGAAATGATGTATTTCTTTGATAATCTTAAAGAAGAGAAGTTCAATCTACTATTATTGGATGAGCCTGATGTTCACTTGCACCCAGATCTCCAAGCCAGGCTAGCAACGTTTTTAATAAATTTAGTAGAAGGGCTAAATGAAGTAAGAAGAAAAAAGGTGGCAGTTATTCTCGCAACTCATAGCACTCCCCTAATATGTTCTCTTTCTCAGTCAGAACACACATCAATTGGCACTAAAGAATTCAATTCAAATAATGTTTCATTTGTTGAAATAAGTAATCAACTAAAGAAAATCGCACCATTTTTCGGACATCCTCTGTCATTAAGTCTAAGTCAAGACGTCATGCTAATTCTTGAGGGGGAAGATGATGAAAGGGTATGGCAGCAAGCATCTCGAAGTTCACAAGGAAGATTAAAAATCTTTCCTGTCATTGCTAGCTCGGTGAACCAGCAAACGGAACTAGAGAAATTTACAGCAGATCTAATTGATAGTCTTTATGATGAACCAAAAGCATTTTCTCTTCGTGATGGCGATGGAGTTTCAGGACCACTGACCAATATCAAATCAGTGATTAGATATCGACTTCAATGTTATGCGATCGAGAACTTATTACTTTCAGACCAATGCCTTTCTGTATTAGGTAAAACTTGGGAAGAGTTTAAATACACTGCTACATCTTGGCTAAAAGAAAATGAAAAACACAAAGATAGCGAGAAGATTCAGGAATTAATAGACTCACCAACTCGGCTTGTAAATACTAAGATAAAAACAATCCGACAGTTAATCTGTGCTATTTGCGGAAGCGGAAAACCGTGGGAGGTTGTTGTTGGTCAGTCCATCGGCTCTCTTGACATTTCTAATCTTCCCGATGGAGATTTTGATCTTCCAAAACTTATTGGCCGAGATGCAACTCTCGCACTATTAGGTGAATAAACATAGTTAGAACGCAATAAATAGGAGGGGGGAAATGCCCCCCCCTCCCTTATATCACTGCTCTGTATGGACAACCGACCTTAGTCAATCAACACCCGCAGCCTTAGAGCAGTCAGCAGCTCATCCACCAATGCAGCAACCGGCTTGCCGGCATTAAGCAGATGGATTTCCGGCTGCTCCGGTGCCTCATAGGCGGAGTCGATACCGGTAAAGTTGCGAATTTCCCCTGCCCTAGCCTTCTTGTAGAGCCCCTTGGGATCGCGCTCTTCACACACGCTAAGGGGCGCATCCACAAACACCTCGACAAACTCCCCTTCACCCACGAGATTGCGCACCAGCTCCCGCTCGGCACGGAACGGCGAGATAAAGGCGGTGAGCACGATAAGGCCCGCATCCACCATCAGTTTTGCCACCTCGCCGACCCGGCGGATATTCTCCTGACGGGCGGCGTCATCGAAGCCGAGATCGCCGCAGAGGCCGTGGCGCACATTGTCCCCATCCAGCAGATAGGTGTGCTTGCCCGAGGCGGCCAGCGCCTGCTCCAGGGCCCCCGCCAGGGTGGACTTGCCCGCCCCGGAGAGCCCGGTGAACCAGATCACCAGCGGCTTTTGTCCCTTCTGCTCTGCCCGGCTCTGTTTGTCGACAGCATGGGCATGCCACACGATATTGCTCATCCAAAACTCCTTGCTTGGCGCTCGCGCCTCAATGCTGAAACGGTCTGGCTCCTTGAGCTCAGCCTCTGGCCACTCGCCACTGACGGGGCCATGGTCGTCGTGTATTCCTATTCCCTGCCTGCCACCAGGCCCCCAGTTGCTCCGCCTTAAAACGGAAACAGCAGGGGTACCATGACGATCACCCCGAGGCTGTAGGCCAGGGATACCGGCAGGGCCAGCTTGAGGTAGTCCGGCATCTTGTAGTTGCCCGCCGCATAGACCATCAAGTTGGTCTGGTAGCCGTAGGGCAGGATAAAGCTGGAGCTGGCCCCGAACAGCACCGCCAGAATGAACGGCATGGTGGAGACATCCATGCTGAGCGCCAGCTGGTAACCCATGGGAAAGGCCAGCGCCGCGGCGGCGTTGTTGCTCATCAGCTCGGTCAGCACCAGGGTAAACAGGTAGATGCCGATAAAGGCGATCAGAGGGCTGGCACCGTTGAACTCCCCCATCAGCCAGTCGGCGATGACCCGGGCCAGCCCGCTTTTTTCCAGCTGATCGGCGATGGCCAGCGCCCCGCCCACCACCAGCCAGATATCCAGCGGAAAACGGCGGCGGATCTCGTCCAGGGTCAGGATGCGGGAGAACAGCAGCACCACCAGCATCACCAGCAGCCCCTTGAACAGCGGCACCAGGTCGAACACCGACAGCGCCAGCACCCCGAGAAAACCGCCCACCACGGCGGCGCTGCGCGTGGCATCGAGCCGGGTGGAGGCCTCCAGCCCGCTCACTACCACGAACTCGCGGGAGAGGGACTTGTTGCCCGCAAACTTGGGGCCGGGCGCCAGCAGCAGAGTGTCCCCTGCGTGCAGTTCAATCTGGCCGAGGCCGCCAGTGAGCTGGGTCTCGCCCCGGCGCACCGCCAGCACTACCGCATCGAAGTGGGTACGAAACTCTGCATCCTTGATGGTCTGCCCCACCAGCCGCGAGCTGTGGCTGACGATCACCTCCACCAGGTGCTGGCCGTTGAGCCGGTGCTGACCGTAGAGATCCAGCCCCTTGAGCTCCTGCAGCACGCCGACGCTCTCCACGTCGCCGCAAAACAGCAGCATGTCCCCTTCGTGCAGCTCGTGTTCCGGCTGTACCGGGCAGATCACCTGGTTGCCACGGATGATCTCGGCAAGATAGAGGCTTTTCAGGCTGCGCAGGCCGTTCTCCTTGACGCTACACCCGGCCATGGGCGAGCCGGGGCCCACCTTGGCCTCGAGAAAGTAGCCGGATTCGCGGCTCATCTCGGTGTCCTGCTCCGGCAGGTGGCGGGCAAACAGCAGCACGGCGACCAGGCCGGTCAGCAGGGTCCCCGCCCCTACCATGAAGAAGTCGAACATGCCGAGCGGCTTGGCCCCCATCTTGATGAGGAAGCTGTTGACGATGAGGTTGGTGGAGGTGCCGATCAGGGTCAGCACGCCGCCAAAGGTCGCCGCGAAGCACATGGGCAGCAGCAGCCGGGACGGCGCATGGTTGGGGTTGCGTTTGACCGCACCCAGCATGGAGGCCACCACGGCGGTGTTGTTGACGAAGGCCGACAGGAATGCGGTGGAGAACCACACCTTCACCAGCACCTTGTTGAAGGAGCCGGTGCCCACCAGGTTGGCGAACCAGCTCATGACCCGGGTCTTTTCCACCGCGAGCGAGACCAGCAGCAACAGCACCAGGGTCAGCAGGGCGCTGTTGGTGTAGCCCGCCACCACGGCGTTGATGTCCGCCAGGCCGCTCAGATAGGTGATGAGCACGGCGCCCGAGAAGAGCAGCGCCGGCCGGAGTTTGCCCTGGATCAGCAGGGCGACGAGGGCAGCCAGCAGACCCAGCACCAGGGATTGTTGCCAGGTCATGGGCTTATTCCTTGCTTGCGTCGTTGCTGATGGTCAGCGCCTGCCAGTGGGGGAAGTGCTTGCGCACCAGGGCATTGAGCTCCACTTCGAACTCGCTGTAGTGCCCTGTTGCCACTTTCGCGGCCAAGCCTTCCACTATCATGCCGGCACCGACGGTGACGTTGGTCAGCCGGTCGATCAGGATGAAGCTGCCGGTATCGCGGATCTCCTGATACGGGTCGAACGCCACCGGGTCGGTCAGGCTCAGCTCGCACAGGCCTATTTCGTTGAGCTTGAGTTCGCTCGCATCCAGCTCATCGAGCTTGTTGATCTCGATGCGGTGGCGGATGGCCTCCACCTGGCCGCGACTCTTCTTGGTGGCCAGCTTGACGTCGTAGACCCGGCCCGGTTGCAGGGACTCCTCCCCCATCCAGACGATGTGGGCCAGCAGGTTCTGGGTCACCAGCGGCTTTCTGGCGGCATCCACCAGCAAATCGCCACGGCTGATGTCGATTTCGTCGGCAAAGGTGACCGTGATGGCCTGACCCGGCAGGGCGTAGTCGAGATCGCCGTCGAAGGTGACGATGCGAGTGACCGTGCTCTCCTTGCCCGACGGCAGCACCGCCAGCTTGTCACCGACTCGCAGGATGCCGGAGGCCAGCGTCCCCGCGAAGCCGCGAAAATCGAGGTTGGGGCGGTTGACGTACTGCACCGGCAGGCGCACCGGGTGACGCTCCAGCTCGCGTTCCACTTCGGCAGACTCCAGCAATGAGAGCAGGGTCTCGCCCTGATACCAGGCCAGCTTGTCGCTCGGGTTGACCACGTTGTCACCGTCCAGCGCCGAGACCGGCACGATGTGGATGGTGTCGACGCTGAGCTTCTTGGCAAATTCGCGGTATTCGGCACTGATGCGCTCGAACACCTCCTGGCTGAACTCCACCAGATCCATCTTGTTGACCGCCACCACGAACTGCTTGATGCCCAAGAGGCTGGCGATAAAGCTGTGACGACGAGTCTGATCCAGCACCCCCTTGCGGGCGTCGATCAGGATGATGGCCAGATCGCAGGTGGAGGCGCCGGTGGCCATGTTGCGGGTGTACTGCTCGTGGCCCGGGGTATCCGAGATGATGAATTTGCGCTTGGCGGTGGAGAAATAGCGGTAGGCCACGTCGATGGTGATGCCCTGCTCGCGCTCGGCCTGCAGGCCGTCTACCAACAGCGCTAGGTCCAGCTTCTCGCCGGTGGTGCCGAGCTTCTGGCTGTCGGACTCCAGCGCTTTGAGCTGATCTTCATAGATCTGCTGGGAGTCGTGCAGCAGGCGGCCGATGAGGGTGCTCTTGCCGTCGTCCACGCTGCCGCAGGTGAGAAAGCGCAGCAGGCTCTTGTGTTGCTGGGCGTGCAGGTAGGCTTCAATGCCCTGTTCGCTGATGGCGGTCTGAATGTGGTTGTTCATGTTGCGATTCCTTAGAACATTTTTTTAGAAATAGCCCTGACGCTTCTTCTGCTCCATGGAGCCGGCCTGATCGTGGTCGATGAGCCGCCCTTGCCGCTCGCTCGAGGTGGTGAGCAGCATCTCTTCGATGATCTCCGGCAGGGTGGTGGCAGCGGATTCGATGGCACCGGTCAGCGGGTAGCAGCCGAGGGTGCGGAAGCGCACCAGCTCCTGCTTCACTTCATCTTCAGGGCCGATGGGCATGCGCTCGTCATCCACCATGATCTTGATGCCGTTGCGCTCCACCACGGGGCGCATGGCCGCGAAATAGAGCGGCACTATGTCGATGTTCTCGAGGTAGATGTATTGCCAGATGTCCAGCTCGGTCCAGTTGGAGAGCGGGAACACCCGGATGCTCTCCCCCTTGTTGACCTGGCTGTTGTAGACGCGCCACAGCTCCGGGCGCTGGTTTTTCGGATCCCAGCGATGAGACTTGTCGCGGAAGGAGTAGACCCGCTCCTTGGCACGAGACTTCTCCTCGTCCCGGCGGGCACCACCGAAGGCGGCGTCGAAGCCGTATTTGTTGAGCGCCTGCTTGAGCCCCTCGGTCTTCATGATGTCGGTGTGCTTGCCGCTGCCGTGCACGAAGGGATTGATGCCCATGGCGAGGCCGTCCGGGTTCTTGTGGACGATCAGATCCAGCCCGTACTTCCTGGCGGTCTCGTCGCGGAACTTGATCATCTCCTTGAACTTCCAGTCGGTATCGACGTGCAGCAAGGGGAACGGGATCTTGCCCGGATAGAAGGCCTTGCGGGCCAGGTGCAGCATGACGGAGGAGTCCTTGCCGATGGAGTACATCATCACCGGGTTTTCAAATTCGGCAGCCACCTCGCGGATGATATGGATGCTCTCGGCTTCCAGCTGCTGCAAGTGGGTCAGTCTTTCACGGTCCATGTCTGGGTCCTCGGTTCATTGCTAACGCGCCTGGTCAGGGCGCGGTGTTGGTTCAGGTCGGTGCCGCCATGGCCGCACCGTCAAATCGATGGATATCGCCGCCAGCGCTCAGGCCAGGCTCACCAGCTTGAGGTCGCAGGTGCCCTGCTGTTGCCCCTCGCCAAACCAGGCGAGCCGCTCGCGCAGGGCCACCACTTCACCGATGACGATAAGGGACGGGCTCACCGCCTGGGCGGCCAGTTCGGCCAGATCCGCCAAGGTACCGGTAAGTACCCGCTGGCGGGCGGTGGTGCCACGCTCGATGATGGCGATGGGGGTGGCGCTGCTGCGGCCATGGCTCACCAGTTGCTGCTGGATATGCTCGGAGCGCATCAGCCCCATGTAGATGACCAAGGTCTGGCTGGTCGCGGCGAGCTGCTGCCAGTCGGGCTCCTTGCCATCGATCTGACAATGGCCGGTAATGAAGACGGCGCTCTGGGCATGGTCGCGGTGAGTAAGCGGAATGCCGGCATAGGCGGTGGCACCGGCAGCCGCCGTGATGCCAGGCACCACCGAGAAGGGGATGCCCTCCTCGGCCAGCACTTCCAGCTCTTCGCCGCCACGGCCGAACATGAAGGGATCGCCTCCCTTGAGTCGCACCACCCGGTTGCCCGCTTTGGCGTATTCCACCAGCAGGCGATTGGTCTCCTCCTGCGGCACGCTGTGGGCGCCGGCCTTCTTGCCGACCGACACCAGGGTGGCGTCGCGGCGCACCAGATCGAGGATCTCGGGCGAGACCAGCTGGTCGTAGAGCACCACTTCGGCCTGCTGAATCTGTTGCAGCGCCTTGAGGGTCAACAGGCCCGGATCGCCGGGGCCCGCCCCCACCAGCACCACCTCGCCCACTTCGTTTTTCGCCTGGTCGAGGCCATCGTTCAGCCACTGCTCGGCCCCCTGCCAATCCTCTTTCTCAATCAGACCGGCCAGGGTGTTGGAGGCAAAGGCGCGTTCCCAGAAGCGGCGACGGTCGGAAATCGAGGAGAGCACCCGCTTGGCCTGATCGCGTACCCGGCCGGAGAGCTCGGCCAGAGCGCCGAGATGGCGGGGCAGCAGGCTCTCGAGCCGCTCGCGCAGCAGACGCACCAGCACCGGCGCCTTGCCGCCGCTGGAGACGGCCACCATGATGGGGCTGCGATCGATGATGGAAGGGAAGATGAAGCTGGAGCGCTTGGGGTCGTCCACCACGTTGACGAACAGGCCGAGCTGGTTGGCGCTCTGATAGACCAGGGCGTTCACCTCGAGATCGTCGGTAGCGGCCACCACCAGGATCTGGCCGGTCAGGTGGGCCGGGGTGAAGCGCTCCGCCAGATGGGTGAAGCGATCGGCAAATTGGTGGAAGTCGGGTTCCAGTTCGGGGGAGACCAGGGTCAGCCTGGCACCGGCCGCCAGCAGCAGGCGCGCCTTGCGCAGGGCCACTTCGCCCCCTCCTACCAGCAGCACCGGGCGACCGTCCAATTTGGCAAACATCGGCAAATAATCCATTTCGGCCCATCCCTCGGAACACGACTAATATGGGGCGACTATAGGCAGGGCTGCTTATCCCTCAAAATAATAAAAAATGCTTTTTAATGCGTTTTAGTAATTAACAAAGCCGTATGATGACAAAGGCGAAGCAAGGCGCTTGTGGTGCCAGGCGCAAGGCCATAGGCTAGTGAAAGTGTTTCATAAGGAGCTTAATAATGAATGAGTCATTGATTGTGCTGGGGATCTTCGTGTTTCTGGTGCTCGCGACCCTGAGCGCCGGCATCAAGATAGTGCCACAGGGCTACAACTGGACCGTGGAGCGCTTCGGCCGCTACACCCGCACTCTGGTGCCGGGCCTCAACCTGCTGATCCCTTATGTGGACAGGGTCGGCCACAAGATCATCATGATGGAGCAGGTGCTGGACATCCCGGCGCAGGAGGTGATCTCCCGCGACAACGCCAACGTCACCATCGATGCCATCAGCTTCGTGCAGGTGGTGGATGCCCGCAAGGCGGGCTATGAGGTCAACGATCTCACCAGCGCCATCCGCAATCTCACCATGACCAACATGCGGACCGTGCTCGGCGCCATGGAGCTGGACGAGATGCTCTCCCAGCGCGACACCATCAACGAGAAGCTGCTGCGCACCATGGATGCCGCCACCGCCCCCTGGGGCATCAAGGTGACCCGGATCGAAATCAAGGATGTACGTCCGCCGCTGGCACTGGTCGAAGCCATGAACGCCCAGATGAAGGCCGAGCGCCAGAAACGGGCCGAGGTGCTGGAGGCCGAAGGGGTGCGCCAGTCCAAGATCCTGAAAGCGGAAGGGGAGAAGCAGTCCCAGATCCTCAAGGCCGAAGGTGAACGTCAAGCCGCCTTCCTCGCCGCCGAAGCGCGCGAGCGGGCCGCCGAGGCGGAAGCCAAGGCGACCCACATGGTCTCCAAAGCCATCGCCGAAGGGGATCTGCAGGCCATCAACTACTTTGTGGCCCAGAAATACACCGAGGCGCTGGCCCGCATCGGCGAAGGCCCCAACAGCAAGGTGGTGATGATGCCGCTGGAGGCGGGCAGCCTGATCGGTGCCGTGGCCGGCATGGCCGAGCTGTTCAAGGATGGCAAGGGCGGCAAGTCATGACAGCCCTGTTCGAGGGGCTGACCCACTGGCACTGGCTGGGGCTCGGCTTCGCGCTGCTGGCCATCGAGGTGCTGGGCTCGGTGGGCTTTCTGCTCTGGACCGGCATCGCCGCGCTGGAAGTGGGCCTGCTGCTGCTGGTCTGGCCCTTCGGCTGGCAGGCGCAGCTGCTGCTGTTTGGCCTGCAATCCCTGCTCACCACCTGGGCCTGGTGGCGCTGGCAGCACCGCCGGGATCGCTCCAGCCGGGATGCCGCCGCTCCCATCAACGAGCGGATGCAGGGCTATCTGGGCCGCGAGCTGGTGCTGCTGGATGACGTGACTCAGGGGATGAGCCGGGTACACCTGGACGACACCGCCTGGACGGTGCGCTGCAACCAGCCGCTGAGCGCCGGCAGCAAGGTGCGGGTGACGGGGCATGACTCCCATATCCTGCTGGTAGAGCCGCTGCCCTGACACAGGGCAAGGCGCCATGACCGCCAACGACAAAGGGCTCCTCGGAGCCCTTTTCGCTGTCTTGCAAGCTGTGCCGGCGTGGCTAGAAGGCGTCGCTGTCGAGGGCGGCGCGCAGCAGATCCTTCCAGCTGATGATGCCGACCAGGGCGCCGTTTTCCAGCACCGGCAGGCAGGAGACGTTCTTCTCCAGCATCATCTTGACCCCGTCCCGCACCGTCAGCTGGGGAGCGATGGTGATGGGGTGGCGGCTCATGATCTGGTGGGCGCGCCGGTTGAGGGTCTCGGTGTCGCGGCTCATCTCGGCCTCGGAGTCCAGATAGGGGCTGATGGCGCGGAACAGATCCCGGTCTGAAATGACCCCCACCAGCTCCTCCTCTTCCAGCACCAGCAGGTGGCGAAAGTGAGCCTGCTCGAAGATCTCCTTGATGACATTGAGCCGGTCATCCATGGAAACGGTGGCGACCCGGGTCGTCATGATGTCCCTGATAAGCATGCTAACCTCCCCAACCCTGACTGATTGCTCTGTTATGGCATGTTTTTGCCCCCCCAGCCAGTGGTTGCCCCCCGCCTCAAGTGCAAATCTGCGCCGTTTCACGTAAGATCCGCGCCAGTTTTTCTCCTCCATTTGAGCCAAGCAGACCAATCCATGATAGTTGCCAGTCAAATCGAACTGATCCGCGGCGGCCGCAAGCTGCTGGACAACGCATCCGCCACCATTCATCCCGGCCACAAGGTGGGTCTGGTGGGCAAGAACGGCTGTGGCAAGTCCACCTTTTTTGCACTGGTACGGGGCGAGCTGGCCATCGACAGCGGCACCTTCAGCCTGCCCGCCGGCTGGCAGATTGCCGGCGTGGCGCAGGAGACCCCGGCGCTGGACTGCTCCGCCCTCGACTACGTGATCGACGGCGACAAGGAGTTCCGCGCCCTGGAGGCCCAGCTGGCCCAGGCCGAGCAGGATGACAACGGGCTGCTGGTGGCCGAGCTGCACGGCCGGCTCGACACCATAGGCGCCTACAGCATTCGTGCCCGCGCCGCCGAACTGCTGCACGGCCTCGGTTTCAGCGACGAACAGCTGAGTTCGCCGGTGCGCAGCTTCTCCGGTGGCTGGCGCATGCGCCTGAACCTCGCCCAGGCGCTGCTCTGCCGCTCCGATCTGCTGCTGCTCGATGAACCGACCAACCACCTGGATCTCGACGCCGTCATCTGGCTGGAGAAGTGGCTCAAAGCCTATCAGGGCACGCTGGTACTGATCTCCCATGACCGCGACTTCCTCGATTCGGTCATCAGCCGCATCATCCACATCGAGAACGGCAAACTCAACGAATACACCGGCGGCTACTCCGACTTCGAACTGCAGCGCGCCGAACACCTGGCCCAGCAGCAGTCCATGTACGAGAAGCAGCAGCGCGAGATGTCCCACATGCAGGCGTATGTGGACCGCTTCCGCTACAAGGCCTCCAAGGCCCGTCAAGCCCAGAGCCGGCTCAAAGCGATGGAGCGGATGGAGAAGATCCTGCCCGCCCACGCCGATTCCGAGTTCAGCTTCGAGTTTCGCGAGCCGTCGGCCCTGCCGACCCCGCTGATTGCCATGGAGAACCTCTCTGCCGGTTACGGCGACAAGGTGATCCTGGAGAAGATCAAACTCAACCTGGTGCCGGGTTCGCGCATCGGCCTGCTCGGTCGCAACGGCGCCGGCAAATCCACCTTCATCAAGATGCTGTCTGGCTCCAACCCGCCGCTCTCCGGCAAGCTCGAGGTGAGCGCCGGGGTCAGCATCGGCTACTTCGCCCAGCATCAGCTGGAGACCCTGCGCCTGGACGACTCGCCCCTCGATCACCTGGTGCGCCTCGCGCCGGACAAGACCGAGCAGGAGCTGCGCAACTACCTTGGCAGCTTTGGCTTTCACGGTGACAAGGCGCTCGACAAGGTAGCCCCCTTCTCCGGCGGCGAGAAGGCGCGGCTGGTGCTGGCCCTCATCACCTGGCAAAAGCCCAACCTCTTGCTGCTGGATGAACCGACCAACCACCTGGATCTGGAGATGCGCCACGCCCTGACCATGGCGCTGCAAGGCTTCGAGGGCGCCATGGTGGTGGTCTCCCACGACCGGCACCTGCTGCGAACCACCACAGATGACTTCTATCTGGTGCACGGTGGCCGGGTCGAGCCGTTCGACGGCGATCTGGACGACTACCACAAGTGGCTTGGCGAACAGGAGAAAGAGGCCAACGCCAAACCGGACGACGGCCCTGTCTCCGCCAACTCGGCGGTGGCGCGCAAGGATCAGAAGCGGCGCGAGGCGGAATTCCGGCAAGCGACCCGGCCGCTGCGCCAGAAGCTGGAGAAGCTCGAAACCAGCATGGAGAAACTGCAGGCCAAGCTGGCCGCGGTGGAAGAGCAGCTGGCCGATCCCGCCATCTATGAAGAGAGCGCCAAGCAGAAGCTCTCCGAACTGCTCAAGTCCCAGGGCCCCATCAAGGAGGAGCTGGAAGGGGTGGAGCTGGAGTGGATGAGCCTCAGTGAGGAGCTAGAAACCATGGAGCAGGCCTTCCTTGCGTGACGAACAGCTGATGGCGAGCGAGCGGATCGCCCCCCACGAACTGCCGGGCCCGCTCGACTTCTGGCAGTGGAGTGGCGAGGTCTATGGCGCGCGCAGCCAGGACTGGCTCAGCGTGCAGGCGCAGGGGGGCAACGTCAATCTGGCCCTGTTGTTGCACCGGCTGGATCAGTGCGGGATCCCGGTCGATCTGACCGACCTGCAACCGGCGCTGGTGCAGACCGAGGCGGTGCTCGGCCCCTGGCGCACCCTGCGTTCGAGCGCCAAGGCGCGGCTCGGCGAGCAGGAGTATCAGGCCATGCTGGCCCACGAGCTGGAGCTGGAGCGGCTGCAACAAGGGGTGCTGCTGCAGACCCTGCGCAGCCTCACCCTGTTTCGCGGCAACAGCCGCAACCTGTTGAACTATCTATTGTTACTGGGGGCCCAGCAGGGCCCCCTCAGAGACCTAATATGCTGAGTTATCGCCACGCCTTTCACGCCGGCAACCACGCCGACGTGCTGAAACACGCCGTTCAGGCCCTGATCATCGAGTCCCTCAAGAAGAAGGAGAAACCCTTCATCGTGCTGGACACCCATGCCGGTGGCGGTCTCTACGACCTGTGCGGCGACTGGCCGCAGAAAAAGGCGGAGTATGCTGACGGCATCGGCCGGCTGTGGGACGAGCGGACCCAGTGGTCTGCCATGGCCCCCTATCTCGGCGTCATCGAGGAGATGAACAGCGATGGTCAGTTGCGCTACTACCCCGGCTCGCCGGAGCTGTCGCGCCGCCTCGCCCGCGAGCAGGACAAGCTGGCACTGATGGAGCTGCACAACAACGAGGTGGACGATCTGCGCGCCAACATGGGTTACGACCCCCGCGTCGCCGTGCACCATAGGGACGGCTTCGAGGGGCTGGTGGCCCTGCTGCCGCCCACCCCGCGCCGCGGCCTGGTGCTGATCGACCCGCCCTATGAGCTCAAGGAAGATTACTTCGCGGTAGTCGATACCCTGAAAAAGGCGCAAAAACGCTGGGCCACCGGCATCTATGCCCTCTGGTATCCCATTCTGGGGGAAGAGGCGGACAAGTCCCGCGACATGCTGCGCGCCATCAAGCGCGAGAACTTCGGCAACGTCCTGGTGGCCGAGCTGGAAGTGGCCGGTCAGACCAAAGATTGGGGCATGAACGGCTCAGGCATGCTCATAATCAGCCCGCCCTGGATGCTGGATGAGCAGATTGAAGCCTTCTTGAAACCCCTCTGCGCCAAGCTGGCCCAGGGTGCCGGCGCCCAGTACAAGGTCGAGTGGCTCAACAAGGTTGAAGCGTAACGCCTTGCATCACTCGCACACCGCCAAGGGCCTGCCACTGCAGGCCCTTTTTATTGGTCATGGCTGCCAACCCCTGCCACGCTGGCAAGCCGCGCCGGCAGCCGGCTCGCCAACCAGTCGATGGCCATTCTGGTCTTGAGCGGCAGGTGCGGGCTGTGAGGCCAGAGGGCATTGATGGGATAACGCCTGCCCTTGAGCGAGCCCAGCACTTCGCACAGTTCGCCCCGCTCAAGGTGTGGGCGCGCCAGCCAGCTCGGCAACCAGGCCAAGCCAAAGCCCGCGATGGCTGCCTGGGTGATGGCGTGCAGATCGTCAAACTGCAGGCGCCCCGTCGGCCGCACCGATTGCCACTGGCCATCCAGCTGCCACTGCCACGCCAGTACCCGCCCCTGCCGCAGATAGGCGATGCCCTCGTGCTCGGCCAGATCCGCCAGCATCATCGGTTCGCCCCGCTCGGCCAGATAGCTGGGCGCGGCGCAGAGCGTCATGCCGTGCTCGCCGAGCCGGTGCGCCGCCAGATCCAGGCTGTCTGGCGGCTCCCCGTTGCGGATCACCAGATCGAGCCCCTCCTCCACCAGATCCACCTTGCGATCGCTGAACGACAGCGACAGCGCCAGCCCGGGATGAGCCTGCGCCAGCTCCAGCAGCAGGGGCGCCACGCACAGCTGGCCGAACAGCACCGGCATGGAGACCTTGAGGCTGCCGTTGAGGGTCAGCTTGTTGCTGGCCAGCGCCGCCTCGCCGAGGCGCACCTCCTCCAGCGCCCGCAGGCAGTGACGATGGAACAGCGCCCCCTCCTCGGTCAGGCTCTGGCTGCGGGTGGTGCGGTGAAACAGCTGGACGCCGAGACGCTGCTCGAGCCGGGCAATCCCCTTGCCCACCGCCGAGCGGGTGAGGTGAAGCCGCTCGGCGGCCTGGGCAAAACTGCCCGCCTCCACCACGCTGGCGAACAGATCGAGGCCATTGAGGCTGTTTGCCATCTATTGCATACCTTGTGGAACCAATATGGCGAAATAGTATCAGCACTGCGGAAAAAAATGACTGATAAGCTCCCTCCATCCCCACACTTTGTCAGATGGAGTTCACCTCATGAGTCAGATCCTGCTGCTGCAATCCAGCCTCAACGGCCCCGCATCCCGCACCAACCAGTTGATGGAGCGCTTTCTGCAAGCGCGCCGGGAGCAAGGCCACCAGGACCAGGTGGTGGTACGCGACCTGCCCGCCCTCACCCTGCCGCCACTGGACAGCGCACTGTTTCACGCCCTGCGGGGAGCCGAACCGGCCAACGAGGCCATCCGCCAGGCGGTGGCGCTGTCGGACCAACTGATTGCCGAACTCAAGGCCGCCGACCTGCTGCTGATCGGCGCCCCCATGTACAACCTCAACGTGCCGACCCCGCTCAAGAACTGGTTCGATCTGGTGGCGCGAGCCAGGGTCACCTTTCGCTACACCGACAGCTACCCCATGGGGCTGGTGGAGGGGGTAAAAGCCCTGGTGTTCAGCAGCCGCGGCGGCGTACATCAGGGCCAGACAACGGATGCGGTCACCCCCTACCTCGAGTCCGTGCTCGGCCTGATGGGCATCGTGCAGGTGGAGTTCGTCTACGCGGAAGGGATGGACCTGCACCCCCACGGGGCGGAGCAGGGCATGCGCCAGGCCCATGAGCGGATCGCCACCCTCAGCCGGTGAGCCCCTCCCCCGCCTCTTGCCGCCCCAACCGGCAGCTACGCGGGAAACGCCAAATAAAAAAGCCCCGTCACGGGGCTTTTTCCATGCCAGCCAACCTCACGTTTTGCCCGGGAGATCCCGCCAGAGCGCCAGAATGAGCAGCGCCAGCAGGGCGAAAGGCGGGGCCAGGCTGAGCAACATGCACAGCACTGTGATCAGCACCGGATGCTCGCTCTTGCGGCGCGCCAGTCGCCAGGCCACGACGCCGACGATGATCATCAGCAACAGGATGAACTGCCCCAACAGGGTGGCGTTGATATTCATATGCATGAAAGCTCCTTTTTCATGGCAAAGGCTCACTCTAGCGCCGCTGTGGCCCCAGGCAACTCCCAATCCGGTGAGGGCATTCTCACTTGATAGGCCCTCCCTATCCAACCATTAGATGAGAATAGTTTTCATTTAATGTGATTTCAGGGGATACTCTGTTCATCACCAGAGGGAGCCGCCATCATGAAAAAGACCATCAGCTTTGCCGTTTTGCACTTCACCGTGGCCTTCACCGTGGCTTACCTGCTGACCGGTGAACTGCTCACCGCCAGCCTGATCGCTCTGATAGAGCCCGCCGTCAACACGGTCGCCTTCTACTTCCACGATCTCGGCTGGCACAAGCTCAAGCCCCGCCACAGCCTGCAGGCCAAGACCAGCAGCTTCGCCCTGGTGCACTTCTCGGTGGCCTTCGGCGTCGCCTACCTGCTGAGCGGCGAGCTGCTCACCGGCGGCGTGATGGCGATGATCGAGCCTGCCATCAACACCGTCGTTTTCTTCTTCCACGAGCGGCTGTGGCGCGCCCGTCAGCAGCTGGCACTGGCCTGAGGGAGGGGCTGCGGCCCTTCCCCACGCTTGGACCAGCTTCTCTCCCCCCGGCAAGGGGCCACCCCTTGCCGTACTGACCAATTTGTTGATCCCGCCCCAACATTTATCACCTCGCCCTTCCCCTGCGCCCCTCTCTCGCTACCATACCCGAATGGCAATCCAAGCCTCGTCGGAGTCACCCATGAGCCCTTTCCGCCATCCCCGTTGGTTACAAAGCAGCAGACTGGAGGCTGAAATTCAGGGGCGGTAGCCATGTCATCGGCTTGCCAATTCCTGCCGATCACGGCAAGGAGTCGGCCGGCGACTCATCCACAACATGCAAAGCAAGGTGGTGTATGGAAACACAAACATTGCATCGCGGTCGGCTG
This sequence comes from Aeromonas hydrophila subsp. hydrophila ATCC 7966, assembly GCF_000014805.1. Classification (NCBI taxonomy): domain Bacteria; kingdom Pseudomonadati; phylum Pseudomonadota; class Gammaproteobacteria; order Aeromonadales; family Aeromonadaceae; genus Aeromonas; species Aeromonas hydrophila. The sequence goes on from NC_008570.1 coordinate 4,017,903, forward strand.
ATCGACCATCTCCAGCTGGTGGTGAAAGACCTGGCTGCCAGCCAGCGTTTTTACACAGCCGCACTGGCAGCCCTCGACATTCCCATAGGCGGCACCGGTGAGGGTTACTTCTGGGCAGACGAGCTGTTTGTCACCGCTATCGACAGCCCGGCGGCGCTGGGGACATTGACCGGCCGCCATCATCTCGCCTTTCAGGCACAAGACAGGGCCATGGTGGATCGCTTCTATCAGGCAGCGCTGGCCAATGGGGGCCAGGACAACGGCGCCCCCGGCGAGCGCAATTATCACCCCGGCTATTACGCCGCATTCGTCCTCGATCCGGACGGCAATAATATCGAAGCGGTGTATCACGGCGAGGCAAAACGTAACGCGGAATCAGTGGTCATTACTTACTAACAAATGATTATCCATCTTTAGCAAGGGCAGTAAACAATGAATTAAACAATAAAGAATCAAAGGACGAGTTGAAAAATGATTAATGCATTTGAAATTGATAATAACCAAGCAGAAAACATTATAAATATAGAGGAAGGCTATCTTACTGATGTAAAGGCTAAAGAAATTAAACCAGCAAAATTATCTGAAACTGTATCTGCTTTTGCAAACTCAGGAGGTGGGGATATATATCTTGGTATTGAAGAAGATTCTAGAACAGGTTTAAGACGGTGGAATGGTTATGCTGATCAAGAAGCTGCAAATGACGTTGTTCATGTCCTTTTCAATGCACATCCTTTTGGAAACCACCTTACATTTGAGTTTTTAAGCTGTGAGAATGAAACAGGGTACGTTCTACACATTATTGTAAAAAAGATTAAGCACATTGTTAAATCTACAAAAGGAGAAATATTTGTAAGGCAAAACGCAGGGAAAATTAAGATAGAAAAAGATGAGGATATTGCTAAATTAAAATTTGACAAAGGTATATTTACCTTTGAAGATGAATGGATCGATGTTAATCATAAAAAATTAAAAGAAAGTAAATCCATCACCAACTTCATGATAAATATAATTCCACACTCAGAGCCTATAAAGTATTTAGAGAATCAAGAGCTTATTCGCGATGAGCAAGCTAAGGTTGTAGGAGTACTTCTTTTTTGTGATGAACCAGCCATATACTTAGCCAAAAGATGCAGTATTAAAATCATGCGATATAAAACTCGCGAAGAGGATATTGGCAGGGAGTTTCTAGATGGAGTACCATTAACAGTTGAAGGAGATGCCTATAACTTAATTTACCAAGCTGTAGATAAGACAAAGAAAATAATTGAAAACATTAAAAGATTAGGCGACAAGAGTCTTATTTCAATCACATACCCACATGAAACAATACACGAAATAATAACCAATGCTGTATTGCATAGAGACTACAGTATTGCAGCTGATGTTCAAATTCGTATTTTTGATAACAGAGTTGAAATTGAAAGCCCAGGAAAATTACCTGGACATGTTACAACAAAAAATATTTTGGATACTCAAAGCGCAAGAAACCCAACCCTAGTTAGATTAATAAACAAATTTCCGGAGCCGCCAAACAAAGATGTAGGAGAGGGATTAAATACTGCATTCAGAGCAATGAACCTATTAAGATTGAAAGCTCCAGAAATAGTTGAGACAGATGATTCAGTTCTAGTATTCATATATCATCAGTCTCTTGCCTCACCAGAGGAGTTAGTAATAGATTATCTGCGTGAACACGAGGAGATAACCAATAAAATCGGCCGAGAGATTACAGGAATAAAGAGCGAAAACAAAATGAAATCTGTATTTCTCCGCTTGAAAGACCGAGATATCATTGAGCAAATACCAGAAAGAAAAGGTTCTGCCGCAGCGTGGAGGAAAACTAGCGGAGTACTTTGGGATGAACTTAAAGTTATCGATGGAAAGATAGTCAATATAGAAAAGGTAATTCAATCTGTCGTCCCTAAAAACATAAACACTTTGTCATCACTTGGCACTGAGTATATACCTTTGATTTTTATGGCGCTCGTAATACAAGCTGTGAGGGGAATACCTACATCGACAGGTGCAGATATGACATCAGCAATAAATAAATACCTAACACCATCTAATAAACCAAAATTCTCAAACAATGTATCCAGAGCATTAAGAGATGCCAGACTTCTAAATCAACCATGGCTTTTCAGCAAGGTAATAAATGTAAAAACAAATAAAAGAACTTTTTCTTTGAACGATAATTGGGAGGATGCTTGGGAAAGCATGTTCAGCCAAAAAATGTCTCCTAGTTTAGGAGTTTTCATTAATCAAGTAAGATCCAGATGTCAATTAGATATCGACATTTAACATTCATGAACGATACTATAACTACCAGATACCGGCCTAAAGCCGGTGTCTGAATCAAACTTCCCCCATATTTGCAATAGCGAACCATACTTTATATCATCGCACACCAAAAAATTGCCCCCCTTACCTGCTTTATGTTTACACTTTGAGCCGGTATGAAACTCATCGACATCATCACAAGCTGAAACTATAGGTTTCCGCCGATAAATAAATATTTTTATAATGAAATGGCAAGTAACTTAAATAACCGTCCTCCTCGCCATTGTTATATATACCCCCACTTCTACGACACGCCGAGGAGGCGTTGATATGCAGTCACAGACTCACACATTTATCATCAATAGCAGCCCAATGCCCTGCCTGCAGGCCGGTTCCGGTGAGCCGCTGCTGCTGATCCATGGCGCGTTGGCCAACCATACCCTCTGGCTCGAACATATCGAGCAGCTCTCACAGCACTACACCGTCTATGCCCCCACCCTGCGCCACTTCGGCGAAGCGGGCAAAGAGGGGCCTTTCGGCCTTGAGACCCATGCCGGCGATCTGCTCACACTGCTCACACTGCTGGCACAGCTGGCGTGCGGGCCTGTCTATCTGGTCGGCTGGTCTTATGGCGCGGATGTGGCGCTGACAGCCGCCTTGCAAGCACCGGAACACGTCCGAAGCCTCTATCTGGTGGAGCCGGGCTGCCCGGGGGCGCTGGATGAGCAGGGGCTCGCCGCCTTTATGGCCGATGCCGGCGCCATGTTCGGCCCTGTGTTTGGTCAGGTTGAAGCTGGGCAGTTGCAAGGGGCGGTGGCCACCCTGATCGATGGCTCGGGGGGCCGCCCGGGCTACTTTGCCGCGCAACCCCTCAAGTGGCAGCAGGCCCAGCTGGCGGAGGCCGCCAGCCTGCCCAAGCAGCTGAGACAGAGCGAGCGGCCGGATTGGTCGCCGTCGCGCCTTGCCGCACTCAGCGTGCCCACCTGCATCGTACAGGGCGCACAGACCAGAGCACTGTTTGCGCAAGTGTGCGAGGCCCTTAGCAACGCCATTCCCGCCTGCCAGCGCCTGCAGGTGGCGGATGTTGGCCATCTCTACCCCATCGAGCAGCCCGCGCTGTTTGTGCAGCAGTTGCAGCGCTGGTTCAAACAACCGGCATAAGAAAACCGGAACCCAAGGGTTCCGGTTTTTTCATCAAGGCATCAGCTGCGGTAATCGCCCCGGGTGCTGCTTGATAACCGACCAGGGTAGTATGCTCCACTCGGTCAGCTCGCAGTTACGCTCGACACGGGGAAAAGAAGGGTCCAACACTATTCCCTTCTCTGTCATATACCAAGAGGCATACTCCCAGACTGACGGATCTGCGTAATTGCACTCTTCCGCATCGGGAACCATATCATTGGGGTAGAGCCGCCGAAACTCGTTTACGAGCCAAGGGGCCAGATACTTCTCCTTGTACTCAGATGCTGCAGGGTCATACGACCGACTATCGAACTTTACTGGAGCTCCACTACCAACCCAGAGCAGGTCTTCGAGTGTCAGCATCTCTCCGGTGGCAAGATTAATGTTTAATGGCGAATCACCAAAGTCAGGGTGTGCACCACCGCAAAAATAGCCGGTAAAGATACTGGCGCTGAGCAAGTTCGGACTGATGAAACGGGGCGTAACCATCTGGTCGAATTCCCCACCCATAGGGGTACTCATACACTGAAAATAACTGGCGACCTCGCTCCACTGACGCTCTGCCAGCACATGATTGAGTTTCCCAAGCGGCTCAGCAGGTAGCCCTGACGTAATGCGAAAATACGCAATTTTGCTTTGCGGCTCTTGCAGCCATTGCAAGCTATAACCCTGAAATGACTCTCGCTTGCCCGGTTTTAGTGAAAGTCCTTCAAGTCGCATGAGTTCATAAAGATCACGCTTACGCCAGCTGACAAGAACCGGATCCTGTATATCAATGGCGCTGCTATCGACCACCTTCAATACCACAGAAATAGGCTTCTTCCCGGCCCATGTTCCCTGAAGGCCATTACCGGAGCGCTCGAGGAGCATGGCGATCTTTTCGGGTTCACTGTTATCCCACAATTCTGAGAGCTGCAGGGTCTTACCCTCCCACTTACCCGACAGGGGAATATCCTTTCGGTACTTGCGGTAGAAGTAACGCCCACTGACCGTACCATCTGATGACGTATCAAGGGTCATCACTACCGGCATTCGTCCTACCTTGCCCTGATACACCTCACTGGCCTGCGTAACCATAGCTAGCAACAAACAACCCAACCCCAGCCAAAACCTTGCTATCACCCTTCTCTCCTGTGTTGTGGCTATTGTCCATCCTCACGCTGCCCACTCATCAGAGTGGGCATATTGAAATTTTCTCTCGCAGAAATGGGCAATCAACAGATGAAAAAGGAACCATACGGTTCCGGCTTTCATCATGCCAACCCAAACACGAGCAAGACAAGCAATTAAGCCCGGTTTTTAACTTCTTTCAGACCGCAGAAAGGATCTTTGGCATCTAGAGCGTCTTCGATACGGATCTGTCGCTTGTACTGGCAAAAAAGCCCCGCATCGCGGGGCTTTTTGTTATCTGCAATAGCCGACTCAGTTGACCGTAACCGGCTGACCCAGCGCATCCGGCGGGGTCTGGAACTCGCGCTCGGCGTCGTCGAAGCGCTCCAGCATGGCCTTGGAGGGGGCCTTGTCCAGCAGGCTGAACACCACGATGGCGAGTCCGGAGAAGAGGAAGCCCGGGATGATTTCATAGAGCCCCAGCCAGCCGAACTGCTTCCAGACGATGACGGTCAGGGCACCCACCAGCATGCCCGCCAGAGCGCCGTTGCGGGTCATTCGCGACCAGAGCACGGAGAGCAGCACCACGGGGCCGAAGGCCGCGCCAAAGCCGGCCCAGGCGTAGCTCACCAGCCCCAGCACCCGGTTTTCCGGGTTCATCGCGACGGCGATGGCGATGAGCGCGATCACCAGCACCATGGCACGACCGACCCACACCAGCTCCTGCTGGGAGGCGTTCTTGCGCAGGAACGGCTTGTAGAGATCCTCGGTGATGGCGCTGGAGCAGACCAGCAGCTGGCAACTGAGGGTACTCATCACCGCCGCCAGGATGGCGGAGAGCAGCACGCCGGCTATCCAGGGGTTGAATAGGATCTTGGAGAGCTCGATGAAGACCCGCTCCGGGTTGCCGGTGACGCCGGCCGCCTGCTCGGTGAAGGTGGAGAAGTAGGCCAGGCCGAAGAAGCCGATGGCCACGGCGCCGCCCAGGCACAGCACCATCCAGGTCATGCTGATGCGGCGGGCATTGGCCATGGAGTGGTGGGAATCCGCCGCCATGAAGCGCGCCAGGATGTGGGGCTGACCGAAGTAGCCCAGGCCCCAGGCCATCAGCGAGATGATGGCGATGAAGTCCAGGTTCTTGAACATGTCGAGGTTGCTGGCGTTCTGCGCCGCCACCTGCACCATGGCGGTGTCGATGCCGCCCACCGCGATGATGACGAACACCGGGGTGAGGATCAGGGCGAAGATCATCAGGGTGGCCTGCACCGTATCGGTCCAGCTCACCGCGAGGAAGCCGCCGAAGAAGGTGTAGGTGATGGTGGCCGCGGCGCCGACCCAGAGGGCGGTGTCATAGCTCATGCCGAAGGTGCTCTCGAACAGGCGGGCACCGGCCACCACGCCGGAGGCGCAGTAGATGGTGAAGAACAGCAGGATCACCAGGGCGGAGAGGATGCGCAGCACCCGGCTCTTGTCCTCGAAGCGGTAGGTGAAGTAGTCCGGCAGGGTCAGGGCATTGCGGTTCTTCTCGGTATGCACCCGCAGCCGGCCGGCGACCCAGCGCCAGTTGAGATAGGCCCCCAGAGTGAGGCCGATGGCGATCCAGCTCTCGGAGATACCGCCGATGAAGACGGCGCCCGGCAGGCCCATCAGGAGCCAGCCGCTCATGTCGGAGGCGCCGGCGGAGAGGGCGGTCACCCAGCTCCCCATCCGGCGGCCGCCGAGAATGTAGTCGTCAAAGTTGCGGGTGGCGCGATAGGCGATAAAGCCGATCAGGACCATCCCGAGGATGTACACCAGAAAGGTGATGAGCATGGGTGTGCTGGCTGTCATTCAAAACTCCGTTATGTGACGTGTGTACCCGTTCTGACGGCGGGCTCTTCCTTAAAAAAACCGCCCTAGCTTAATCAGCAGATCCCATGACCTCAACCTTTTTTAACAAACAGAAAACACAATATAAACGTTTCATCTTTAACCAACAGACCAGCTTTGCCCCGTTCCGCCAGATTTTATCCTGACGCAGCAACTGCTTATCCGCCGGGCACGAGCAGTGGCACAGCTCCGCCACGACCGCAAAAAAAAGCCCCGACCAGAGGTCGGGGCCATGTTGGCAAGCACCAATCAGCGATTGATCGCGATCGGCATGCCGCTGCGCTGCTCCAGCGCCTGCTTGACCAGCTGGGAGTCGCTGTCGGCGTGGGCGATGAAGCGGGTCACCGCCGGGGTCATCGGCAGCGGCGCAGGCAGGCTGGAGTTGAACTCCTCCTGATTGCGGGAGAGCGGCTGATGCACTTCCAGGTAGCGGCGGCCATCCGGCTCGACGCTGGCCTTGATCGGCTGGTTGACGAACTGGACGCGGGTACCGACCGGTACCTTCTTGAACAGGTATTCGATGTCGTCGTTGCGCAGGCGCACGCAGCCGTGGCTCACCCGCAGACCGATGCCGAACTGGGCGTTGGTGCCGTGGATGGCGTACATCTTGCCGATGTAGAGCGCGAACAGCCCCATGGGGTTGTCCGGGCCGGCCGGCCACACCGCCGGCAGGCTTTCACCACGGGCGGCATATTCGGCATGCATCTTGGCGGTCGGGGTCCAGGTCGGGCCCGCCTTCTTGCGCTGCACGCTGGTCACCCAGTTTTCCGGGGTGTCGGTGCCGAGCTGGCCGATGCCGATGGGCAGCACTTCCACCACCTTCTTGCCTTTCGGGTAGTAGTAGAGGCGCATCTCGGCCACGTTCAGCACGATGCCTTCACGGGGCGCATCCGGCAGGATCAGCTGGTGCGGCACGATCAGCTTCTCGCCGGTCTGCAGCAGCAGGGGATCCGCCTTGGGGTTGGCCTCCAGCATGTTGGTCAGCCCCAGCTGGAATTTGGCGGCGGCGGCCTCCAGCGGCTGGCCGTTTTCTTCGGCCGGGACCACGTATTCCAGATTTTCACCCACTAGGCGGCTGTTGGCCGCAGGCAGGGCGTATTCAACAGCGAGCGCAGGCGCGGCGCCCAAGAGGAGGCTGCAGCACAGCGCGGCCGCAGTATTGTGGAGGAGCTTCATAACTTTCCTGTAATGGATGACGTGGTTCAAGACTCTGGGCTGACCCGGGAGCGGCGGGCGATCCGGGGGGCGAAGAGAAGGCCGCCATTTTTCTCCTCTGCCGGACAAATTTCAACTGACAAGTGGCGGCGGGTCGGCGATTAATATCGCTTTTTTTATCCGCCGCCAGCCCCTGCCGGTCGGTCGTTTACCCCTTTTGCCAGGCGCGCATATCGTAACCTGTGGGAGATTGGTGCAACCGCAGATGAAATTGCTCAATGATGGCAAAGATGTGGTCGAAAATGTCGGCCTGGATCCCTTCGTAATCGGCCCAGGCGGTGGTCGCCGTGAAGCAGTAGATCTCCAGCGGCAGGCCGTCCGAGGTCGGTGCCAGCTGGCGCACCATCAGGGTCATGTCCTTGCGAATGCCGGGGTGGGCGCGCAGGTAGGCGTCCAGATAGGCGCGCAGGGTACCGAGGTTGGTGAGGTGACGACCGTTGATGGGGCAGCTGATGGCGTCGCTCAACTGCTGGTTGTAGGCGCTCAGCTCCTGCTCCTTGCGGCTCAGATAGGGCGCCAGTAGCTGGGCCTGCTTGAGCTGCAGCTGCTCGTCCGCCGTCAGGAAACGCACGCTGGTCATGTCGATGTTGACACTGCGCTTGATGCGCCGGCCACCCGACTCCGTCATCCCCTGCCAGTTCTTGAAGGAGTCGGAGATGAGGGCATAGGTGGGGATGGTGGTGATGGTCTTGTCCCAGTTCGACACCTTGACCGTGGTGAGGCCGATGTCGGTCACCTCGCCATCGGCGCCGTACTTGTCCATCTGCAGCCAGTCACCGACGCTCAGCATGCGGTTGGCGGAGAGCTGGATGCCGGCCACCAGCCCGAGGATGGGATCCTTGAACACCAACATCAACACCGCGGTCATGGCACCCAGACCGCTGAACAGGAACAGCGGCGACTTGCCGAGCAGCAGGGCGATCATCAGGATGCCCACCAGGATGCTGCCCACCAGTTTCACCCCCTGGAAGATACCGCGCAGGGGCAGATCCCGCCCGAGCCGGGTGTAGCGGCTCACCGACAGCATGCAGTCGAGCAGGGCAAACAGGGAGAGCAGCAGGAACAGCAGGATCCAGAGCTGGGCCACCATCTCGATCAGTTGCAGGCTGTCGGAGTTGCGCGGCAGCCAGATCTCGGCCTGGCCGAGCAGCACGGCCCCCTGCAGCACGAAGGCGAGCCGGTAGAACAGCCGCTGTTGCAGCTGGGGCGGCAGCCACACCTGCTTGGTCTTGCCGAGCACCCCCACCAGCCGCACCAGCAGCACCCGGTGCAGCAGCATGTGCAGCAGCAGCGAGGTGAGCACGATAAAGCCCAGAGCGATCACCAGCCCCATCATGCCGGTTACCTCCAGCCCGAGCCCGGCCAGCCAGCGAAAAAACATCTCCTTCATCCCATCCTCCTGTGCGTGAAACTGCGGTCAGGGTACGTATCTGCCACCCCATGTCAAATGACAGCCGGCGCCACGGCCGCCACAAACGACAACGCCCGGCAGGGGCCGGGCGTTGTCTGGGAGCGAGGGGGCGTTAGCCGACCAGGCTCAGGGCATCGCGGGCGATAACCAGCTCTTCGTTGGTGGGCATCACCAGCGCCAGGCGGCTGCCTTCGGCCGTGATGGGGCCTTCACCGCCCAGCACCGCGGCGTTGTTGGCTTCCTTGTCGATCTTGAAGCCGAACAGGGCCAGACGGGCCAGCACCATCTCGCGCACCATGGCGGCGTTTTCACCGATACCGCCGGTGAACACCAGGGCGTCCAGACGACCATCCATGGCGGCAGCGTAGGCGCCGACATACTTGGCCACCCGGTAGGTGAACACGTCCAGCGCGCGCTTGGCACCGGCGTCGGTGGCGTAGTTGGTGGTGACGTAGCGGCAGTCGCTGCTCGCCTCGGTCATGCCCAGCAGGCCGGACTCGCGGGTCAGGGTGTGGTTGATCTGCTCCACGCTGTAACCGAGCTGGTCGTGCATAAAGAAGACTACAGCGGGGTCTATGTCGCCGGAGCGGGTGCCCATCGCCAGCCCTTCCAGCGGGGTCAGGCCCATGGAGGTGTCGACGGATTCGCCGCCACGGATGGCGCAGACGGAGGCGCCGTTACCCAGGTGGCAGTTGATGATGTTGAGCTCTGCCAGCGGCTTGCCCAGCGCCTTGGCGGTCTCTTCCGCGATGAAGCGGTGGGAGGTGCCGTGGGCGCCGTAACGACGGATGCCGTTCTCTTTGTAGAGCTTGTAGGGCAGCGCGTAGAGGTAGGCTTCCTGTGGCAGGGTCTGGTGGAAGGCGGTGTCGAACACGGCCACGTTCTTCTCTGCCAGCGCCGGGAACACCTTGAGCGCGGCACGGATGCCGATGAGGTGCGCCGGGTTGTGCAGGGGGGCGAACGGAATGGCGGCTTCGATGCCGGCAATCACGCCGTCATCAATGCGAACAGAACGGGAGAACTGCTCGCCACCGTGCACGATGCGGTGACCGATGGCCACCAGCTGCTCGGCCAGAGTCGGATCCTGCGGCAGGATGTGACCCACGATGTGGTCGAGGGCCTCCTGGTGCGCGGCGCCCGCGCCCAGCATGGCTTCGCCCTTGACCCCGTGGAGTTTCCATTTGATACGTGCATCATCCAGATTGAAGCATTCGGCCAGGCCGGACAGCATGTCCTCACCTGTTTCGGCGTCCATTACGGCAAATTTCAGGGAAGAGCTACCGCAGTTAAGGATCAATACCAACTTGCTCATGTTCTACATCTTCCTGTGCTTCGGCTTTATGCCGACAGTGTCGTGTCATCCAAAGTGGATGGGATTCCCCTGCCGGGGGCTTATGGTCGCAGGAAAGTGCGCCCAATTTTTCAATATGTTAAGTGCAAATCCGGATGATTCCGGGCACTCGTCTCAGCCAGGCTGCGCCAGCGGTCACAGGCCGGCCAGCAGATCCCGGTGCACCTTGACCACCAGCTTCTTCACCTGAGCCGGCTGGTTGGGGGTGCAGAGGGGGCGATGCAGTTCTCCCGGCCAGAAGATGGCGAAGTCGCCGGGCTGCAACGCCAGATAACTGGTCTGTTCGTCCTCGACGAACCAGAGGTCGGGATGGGGATGATCGGCGCCTTCGGCAACATAGCCATGGGGCCCGACCCCGATCCACTCTTCGCCACGCAGCAGCAGCTGGATGTCCAGATACTGCTGATGGAACTCGCCACGGCGATCCGCGGCCGGCTCGGTCAGCTCTTCGCTCACCAGGCAGAACAGCGTGAGACCGTCGATCTCCTGCTTGCCGAGCGGCGCCTGCAGCCACTGTTCGACGCTTTGCACCACCTCGACCATGATGCGGTCCAGCGGGGCGGGCAGCGGCGTGCGCTGCAGGGTGTTCAGACTGCCGGTGATCATGGCGCTTCCTTAGGTGTATTCAGGCGACATCTTAGCCGCAAAATGAAAAAGGACCCTGTTGAGGTCCTTGTGTCACACCGCCTGCAATCCGTGCAGACAGAGATAGAGCATTTGCTCGTATCAAGCGGGATGAGTGCACTGTTACACACTCATCTGCGGCTTGCCAAGAGGCGCAAGCGCGTTCGCCCAGTGATCGTACCAGCTGAAACAATATTATTCACTACTCCAGCACCGTCGACTTTGACCAGACGCAAAAACGGGAGCATCTGCTCCCGTTTTTTTCGCATCACCCGGTGATAACCGGTGCCATTCAAGCCTTGCCGGCGTTCTCCACCGGCTTGGCGTACATGGCGCGCCAGATGGCCTTGTGCTCTTCCGGCACCTCCGACTGACGGCTCAGGAAGGCAGCCTGCTCGATGGTGTTGGCCTTGCCAGACACATCTGCAGCCAGGTAGTTGCCCGGGAAGAGGCGGTAGTTGCCCCAGATCGCCTTGTCGATCAGTGCGGCCAGTTCGTCCGGATCGCTGAAGCCCTCGGTGATGGGGGCGCCGAAGGAGACGTGTACTCGCCCCTTCTGGCCGACGATGCCGGCGACGATGCTCTCGATGTCCTCGAACTCGCCCTTCTCGTAGCTGCCGTTGACCGACTTCTCGTACAGCTCGCGCGCCTTGGCCTTGTCGGTGGGATCCAGCTCGTAGCTGATGCTGACCGGCACGATATTGAGGCTGCGCATGTAGTCGACGAACTCGATCTTCTGCTTCTTGCCGTCCACGTAGAACATCTTGAGGATGGCCGGATCTGTCTTGTCATCGCCGTTCTTGGCGCGCCCTTCCTTCTGGGCGATCCAGATGGAGTGACCTTCGTGCACCGACTGGCCGATGTAGGCCGACAGCTCGCCGAGCGCCTTCATCATCTCCCGCGGCCCCTTGGCGGAGCGCTTGACGATGAAGCTCTTGTTGAGCTTCATCAGCTCGGTGGCGCAGGGTTTGCGCAGCAGGTTGTCGCCGATGGCAATGCGTACGGTATCGAACCCGTGGGTGTGCAGCCCCCAGTTGACGAACGCCGGATCCATGGCGATGTCCCTGTGGTTGGAGACGAACAGGTAGCCCTGCTCCTTCTTCAGGTGTTCGAGCCCGGAGAAGGTCACCCCCTGGGTGGAGGTGGCGATCATCCGGCTCATGTAGCGGGTCACCCCCATCTGCACCTGATGGATGGTGGTCACCTTGGACCACTTGTAGCGCAGGAACTGGCGGATCAGCGGGCGGATGGCCCAGCCCAGCCAGCTCATCAGGGAGCCGAAACGATACTTGGCGATGGCGCCGACAAATTCATCATCCCGGATCAGCCGTTCGATGGCTGCCGGCACTTCCTCATCGCGGTAGGGGCGAATGTCCGCGAATCTATCTACTTCAGTCACAGTGTCAGCCTTGCAGGTAAGGAGTCGCGGCCAGCGCGCGCTGGCCGGAAAATTCAGGGCGCAATTTTACACGCTTTTATGCCGAGGGGTATGTGGCGTGCGTAGATAGTGAGATCTGACCAGTGAAATGAACAAATGGCCCCGTTCGGGCCATTCTTTTTTACTCTTCCACCGTGAACGAGAGCATCATGCCGGTATCTTCGTGCTCCAGCAGATGGCAGTGGGCCATGTAGGCCCGCTCCTTGGGCGCCGTGTGATCGAAACGCACCAGCACCTCGCTGCGCCCGCCCTCCACCTTGACGATGTCCTTCCAGCCGGCGCGATGCGGGGCCACCGGCTGACCGTTCTCGCTGAGGATCCGGAAGCGGGTGCCATGGATATGGAAGGGGTGCAGCATCATGTCCCCCTCCCCCGAGATGATCCAGCGCTCGGTGCGGCCGCGCTTGACCGCAAACTGCGGGTCGTTCATGGCGAAGGCCTGACCGTTGATGCGGTTGCCGCCGTGCAGATCCAGCGGCCTGGCACTGCCCTTGTCCTCCTGCATCCCGGCCATGGTGTCGTGCTGCATCTCGCCCGCTGGCATGGCCATGTCGCCATGATCCATCCCGGCCATCCCGTCGCCCTGCCCGTCCATCTTCATCCCGGCCATGGCGCCCGTATCGCCGTGGGCCATGCTCATGCCCGCCATGGCGCCGTGGCCATAGCGGCTCATCAGCGCCTGCATCCCCTGCCGATCCAGCTCGGGATCCATCGACAGGGTCAGGGTGCGGCTCGGCAAGCCTTGAGTGGCGGGCAGCGCTGGCAGCCGGGCCAGGCTGTCCGGCAAGCGTCCCTTGCCCTCGATCAGGGAGGGCCGGATCCGCAGCAGCGGCAGGGCCGCATCGAACGGCGCCAGGGTCATCCCCATCTGGCGTACCGGCAGGGTGAGCAGGTCGAACGCCTTGCCGTTGCGGGCATCCACCATCACCTCGAAGCGCTCCCCCGGCAGCAACGCCAGCTCGCTCAGCGCCACCGGCTCCGCCAGCAGGCCGCCATCGCTGCCGATCACATACAAGGGGCGGCCGTCACTGGTCGCCAGCCTGAGGGAGCGGGCATTGCAGCCGTTGAGCAGCCGCAACCGCAGCCAGCCGCGAGGCGCTTCGTGGGTCGGATAGACGGCGCCATTGGTCAGCATCAGATCGCCGAACCAGCCGACCGCGGCGCTCATCACGTCCAGCTGGTAGTCCACCTGATCCCGCCCATCGAGCCGCTTGTCCTGCAGCACCAGCGGGATGTCGTCCACCCCCCAGCGCTGGGGCAGCGGCAGCCGCAGGCTCTCCTCGTCGTCGAGGATGAAGAGCCCGGCCAGCCCCATGGCCACCTGATGGCCGGTCTGCCCGTGGGTGTGGGGGTGATACCAGCAGGTGGCCGCCGGCTGCTCGATGCGAAACGCCGCCTGCCACTCTTTGCCGGCAGGGATGCTGGCCTGCGGGCCGCCATCGGCGGTGCCGGGCACCTCCAGCCCGTGCCAGTGCACCGTGGTGGTCTCCGCCAGCTGGTTGGCGACCCGGACTCGCACCGCCTGCCCCTGACGGGCACGCAGAGTGGGGCCGAGCAGGTTGCCGTTGTAGCCCCAGCTATGGGTCGGCTGGCGTCGCCACTGCATCTGGCCCGGCTGGGCCCTGAGCTGGAACACGCCGCTGGCATCCGCCTCCAGCAGCGCAGGAATCGGCAGGGCAGGCCGCTCGGCGGCAACCGCCCGGCCCCACCAGGGCAGGGCGCCGGCGATACCGACGGCGGTGGAGAATTTGAGAAAATCGCGACGCTGCATGAGTCACTCCTCGTTGGCCAAAGCGGACCTTCAGCCTAAGCAGCAACCCTGCGGCAAGGTCAAGCCCTGCCGAGCCGGCGGCCGGACAATTTCTGGCTTATCCGCTTGCCAGCAGAGCCATGGTCGTCAAGCCAACGCCAGGCTCACCGCCGCCTCGGCGTGGATCGCCATGGTTGTGTCGTAGAGCGGCACCGTGGTGCGGCATATTCCAACCCACTATCTGCCCCACCTGCTTGCCAGCAGGCCCCTGTGGTCGTCAAGCCAGCGCCAGGGTTACCGCCGCCTCGGCGTGAATGGCAGTGGTGTCGTAGAGCGGCACCGCGGCCTCGGCCTCCCCCACCAACAGGGCTATCTCGGTGCAGCCGAGGATCACCGCCTGGGCTCCCGCGTCGGCCAGCGCGCTGATGATGGCCAAGTACTCGGCCCGCGATGCGTCGCGAATGTCGCCGAGGCACAGCTCGTCATAGATGATGCGGTGTACCCGCTCCCGCTGCGCCTCGCCGGGCACCAGCACCTCCAGTCCGAATTTGTCCTGCAAGCGCCCCTTGTAGAAATCCTGCTCCATGGTGAAGCGGGTGCCGAGCAGACCGACCTTTTGGATCCCGTCCGCTTGCAGCTGACGCGCGGTGGCATCGGCAATATGGAGCAGCGGGATGTCGATGGCGGCCTCAATCTCGGGCGCCACCTTGTGCATGGTGTTGGTGCCGATCAGCAGAAAGTCGGCGCCGCCGGCCTGGATGGCCTGCGCCTCGGCCGCCAGCAGACGGGCGGTGGCGGGCCAGTCGCCGATGTGCTGCAGCCGCTCTATCTCGGCAAAGTCGACGCTGCTCAGCAGCACCCGCGCCGAGTGCAAGCCACCGAGCCGCTCGCGCACGCCCCGGTTGAGCGCCTGATAGTAGCTGACGGTGGACTCCCAGCTCATGCCACCCAGCAGACCGATACATTTCATGGGACCTCCTTGTGCAAACCGATCGTGTACACCGATTGTGCACATCAACCGGAGGGCGGGGCGCGTCATCGCACCGCCCCGTGAATAAAAAAGGCCCCGCAGGGCCAACAAGACAGCCGGTAAAGGCCCGGGCGCAGGCCCGGACTAAATCCAGATCATCAGCACGCAGGCCGCCGTGGCGACCCCCATGCCGAGATTGAAACGACGCCAGCCTCTGGTGGTGCGAATGAGCCGGCGTACCTGGGCACCGAACAGCACCCAGAAGGCCCCGGTATAGAGGCCGGTCACGAAGAAGATGCCGAGCACCCAGATGGCGGAGGGCCAGTAGGCCTCCCCCGCCAGGGTGAAGCCGCTGATGGCGGAGAGCGCCATCATCCACGCCTTGGGGTTGAGCAACTGCAGCATGGCCCCCTGATGGGCCGGGATCAGCGGCCGGTTGCCCTCGGCCGGGCCGCTGGCGGTCGCCACCTTCCAGGCCAGCCAGAGCAGGTAGGCCGAACCGATGAGCTTGAGCCCGTCGTGCAGCAGCGGCAGTTGCTCGAACATCACCCCCAGCCCCAGCGCCGTGGCCAGGATCATCAAGTTGATCCCCCCCACCACCCCCACCAGCAGGGGCACGCTGCGGCGAAAGCCCTGGGCCGCACCGGCGCTGGTGAGCAGCATGTTGTTGGGGCCCGGCGTGCCGCAAGTGATCAGGGCAAAGCCCGCCAGGGGAAGCAACCAGTTCAGATCCATCTCAACCTCTTGATGATGCAGGGCGCCGACTCGGCGACAAGCCTTCTAATATGCAGAGCCGGTGCCCGTCAGACAAGGCCGCAGATGCACTTTCTTCGCATCTTTATGCGGCCCCTGGCAGCACTCAGTACCAGAGCATCACCACGCAGAGCGCGGTCAGCGCCCCCAGGCTGCCGTTGAGCCGGCGCCAGCCTCTGTCAGAGTTGATCCAGCGGCTGAGCTGATGACCGAACAGCACCCAGGCAAAGCAGACTGGCAATCCCGCCATGGGGAAGACGGCCATGATGCCCCACAGACTCGGCCAGTAAGCACTGCCCGGCAGACTGAACAGACTGATGGCGGAGATCCCCATCATCCAGGCCTTGGGGTTGAGAAACTGGAAGCCCAGCCCCTCCAGCAGGGTCAGCGGGCGCGAACGTCGTTCCGGATCGCCGGGGGCACCGGCCACCGCGATGCGCCATGCCAGCCACAACAAATAGAGGCTGCCCAGCACCTGCAGGCTCAGCTTGAGCAGCGGCCAGCGCTCGAACAGGGGGTAGAGCCCCAGCGCCAGCACCAGTTGCAGGACGGGTTGTCCCACCACGACACCGATCAGATGGGGCAGGGTGCGACGCACCCCGAAGTTGGCGCCGGAGGCGGTCAGCATGAGGTTGTTGGGGCCCGGCGTGCCACAGGTGAGCAACGCAAAGCCAAACAGGGTGGCATACCATTCGATCGTCATCTTTGTACTCCTGAACTGCGCACATTGTATCGATACAATGTGCCACTTTTGGTTGTTATCGGGTTCAAAATCACGCTATATTGCCGATACATTTCGATCAATGGATTTATTGTCACCATGACAATTTGGACCCCGGACCTCACCCCCTTCGCCGGCCCCCTCTACCTCAAGCTGGTGAAGGCCATCGAGCAGGCCATTCAGGACGGCTCCCTGCCGCCCGAGACCCGGCTGCCCACCCACAGGGCGCTGGCGGACAAGCTGGGGGTCACCGTCGGCACCGTCACCCGCGCCTATGGCGAGGCGGAGCGGCGCGGGCTGCTGGCCGCCCGGGTGGGGCACGGCACCTGGGTCAAGGGGGATCATGAGGATCCGGCCAACGCCTGGGTGATCCGCAAGGAGGAGGGACACCGCATCGAGTTGTGGCAGAACCTGCCGGTGCAGCTGGATCGGGCCGCCATCATCCGCCCCATGCTGGCGGAAGTGGCGGACGGGGATCTCAACGCCCTGCTCGGTTATGACAAGGAGGCGGGCCAGCCGAGCCAGCGCCAGCTGTTCATCGACTGGCTTGCCGAGCAGGGAGTGGCGGGCAGTGAGGAGTATCTGCTGTTCAGCCACGGCGCCCAGCACGGCATCATGCTCTCCCTGCTGGCCACCGGCTGCGTGGGGGAGACCCTGTTCTGCGAAGGGCTCAGCTATCCCGGCATGCTGGGCAACGCCCGTCAGCTGAAGAACCAGGTGGTGGGGCTGGCGATGGACGCAGAGGGGCTGCTGCCCGACGCGCTGGAGGCGGCCTGTCGCACCCGTCGGGCCAAGCTGCTCTACCTCACCCCCACCCTGCAAAATCCCACCACCGCCACCATGAGCCTGGCGCGGCGCGAGGCCATCGTCGCCATCGCCCGTCGCCACGACCTGCTGATCATCGAGGACGACGTCAACGGCCTGCTGCCCCAGCAACCGGTGACACCGCTGGTCAATCTGGCGCCGGAGCGGGTCATCTATCTGGGCAGCCTGGCCAAGATCGCCTGCGGCGGCCTGCGGGTCGGCTTCGTGCTGACCCCGCCGGCCCTGCGCGGCGCCTTCGCCCAGGCGATGCGACTGTCGAGCTGGATGGTGAGCCCGCTGCTCATCGAGCTGGCCTGCAAGCTGGTGAGCCAGCGCCAGATCATGCCTCTTGTAGAGCAGCAGCGGCAGATCCTGGCACGTCGCGGCGAGCTGCTGCGCCACCTGCTGCCGGGGGCCTGCTGGCAGGCGGGCTCCATGCACGCCTGGCTGCCGCTGCCGGAACCCTGGCGCAGCCAGGAGTTTGCCGAGGCCGCCAACGCCCTTGACGTCGGCGTGGCGAGCGGGGAACACTTCGCCGCCGGCCAGTTCGCCGCCCCGCAGGGTGTGCGGCTGAGCCTGAGCCAGCCGGCCACCGACGCCCGCGTCGCCGAGGGGCTGGAGCGGCTCGCCGGCCTGCTGCGCGCCGCGCCGCCCACCAATACCCTGCTATAGTCAGCCCCGGCCCAGCCCATCCGTGCGCTCAAAGGAGAGCCCATGCACCCGACCCGCGCCCCCTTGTTGCTCCTCACCCTGCTGCTGGGGGGTTGCGCCACGCCCGGCCATCAGCAGCTGGGGGCCGCGCTGAGCGGGCTGGAGGGGGAGTTGCAGCGGCTGGAGGAGGAGCTGGCGGCCATGAACGGCCTGCACTACCAGAAGGCGATCGACGCCCCCCTCAGCCTGCGCCGCCGGCTGAGCGCCCCCGTCCCCACGGCGGAAGGGCTGCTGCCCAGCCGCAGCACGCTGACAGACGGCCCCCTGCTGCGCTACGACTACCGGCTGCCGGTCGGCATGGCCAGCCTGCCCCTCGCCGAGCCCTGTCTGCGCTACGAATTCGAGCTGCGCCACCTGGGCCGCCTCGGCCAGCTCGCCCTGCACTGGCAGGGGGCGGCAGGCTCGGGGGAGCAACTGATCCAGCAGCGCGACTGCCCCTTTTCGGCCAAAGGGCCCGGTCTGCAATAGGCCCGCCGCCGGCCGACCTGCCCCTATGGTCAGTTGAAAGGGGCGAAGCCATCTTGTAGCGTGCCAGCATCCCGACTCCTGCTGGAAGCGCCCATGAAACTGACTCCCCTGTGGCTGGCCCTGTGCGGCCTGCCCGCCCTGGCCTGCGGCCCGGATGGCTGCGAGACGCCGCTCACCCTGCAACTGACCGCCGCCCAGTGCCACCTGAACGGGCTGCCGTTCCTCTCCCCCGACAACGACACCCGCACCAACCTGGCGCTGCTGCTGGCCGATGAGCAGGCCTTCTCGCTGCCCAAGGCGCCGCTGCCGCTGCCCTTCGCCATCGAGGATCTGCTCAACCCGGCCCTACCCAACCCGACCCAAGCCGAGCCGGCCCCCGCCGGGCCGGATCCCCTGCTGGCGCTGGCCGCCGGTCTCGGTATCGAGCAGAGCACCACCCAGGCCGCCCTGGAGCGGGCCGCCGGCTGGAGCGAGGGGCGCTGCATCAGCAACAACCCCATCGCGGCCGAAGCCTTCCTGCAGGCGCTGGTCGACACCCCGGCGCTGGGTGCCGACGAGCGCAGCCAGCTGGCCCGCCAGCGGCTGGCCATGCTGGGCCAGTGCGCCCAGCAGGCCGAAACGGCCACGGCGCCGGAGGACAAGGCCACGCCGCTGTCGGCCGCCGGCCAGGGCTTTGCCGACTACCTGGCTGCCAGCCGACTCTTCTATCAGGGGGAGTTCGCCCAGGCCGATGCGCTGTTTGCCGCCCTCGCCGGGCAGGATCAGCCCTGGCTGAAAGAGACGGCGGGTTACATGCGGATCCGGGTCGCCCTCAACCAGTCCCAGCAAAGCGCCTTCGATGACTGGGGCACACTGGATCGCAACCAGATTGACCAGGCCGCCGTGCAACGCGCCGAGCAGTTCATCGTCGACTATCGCAGCCGCTACCCAGAGGGGCGCTATCTCGACTCCGCCAACGGACTGCTGCGCCGGCTCGCCTGGTTCAAGGGGGATGAGGCGGCGCTGGCCGGCCTGTTCCAGCAGGCGAGCCGCCAGCCGGGCAACCCGGAGCTGCTCAACGAAATAGACCTCAAGCTGCTGATGCAGCCCGGCTTCACCGGCTCAGCCGCCATGCCGCAGCTGACCCTGGTGCAGGATTTGCGCCGGCTGCGTTTGCATGAGAGTTGGGACGAGTGGCAACCGCTGCAATCCGGCGAGCTGGTCCAGCAGAGCGCCCAGTTTGCCAGCAACCCGGCCTGGCTCTCCTACCTGCAGCAGGCCGAGCGCTACTATCTGGCCAAGGATTATGCCGCCGTCATCGCCGCCGCTCCCGCCCTCGGCAAGGGACCACTCGACAACCTGGCGTTCAGCCAGCAGGTGCTCAAGGGCATGGCGCTGGCGGCCAGTCAGGCGCTGCCCGAGGCGGAGCAGCAGTGGCGCGCCCTGCTCGCCAGCCAGCCCACCCCCTTGCAGGATCAGCTGCTGCAGCTGGCGCTGGCCATGACCCTGGAGCGGGCCGGCCGGCTGGAGCAGGTGTTCGCCAAGGAGAGCCCCATCCAGAGCGATCACTACCGCATTCCGCTGCTGGAGTACGTGGCACCGGCCCCGCTGCTGCGCCGCATGGTGCAGGATGAGCAGGCCTCCGACACCCTGCGCCAGCGCGCCGGCCACACCCTGCGCTACAAGCAGCTGACCCACGGCGACTACCGGGGCTTCCTGCAGGATCTGGCGCTGGCCCCGCTGGCCGCCCCGTTTGACTGGCAAGGGAGCCAGGAGTATCAGTGCCCGGCGCTCACGGCGGTGGTCACCACCCTGGCGGACAACCCCAAATCCCCCAAGGCACTCAACTGCCTCGGCGAGTTTTTCCTGAGCCAGGGGCTGGACTGGGATCCGCTCCTGCAGCGGCCGGGCGCCGACACCCTGGCGGGCAGCCGGGATCTGTTTGCCGGCCAGCAGCGCAGCCGGCTCGACTGGTATCAACAGGTGATCACCAGCCCCAAGGCCGCCAAGGAGGAGAAGGCCTACGCCCTCTACCGCGCCATCAACTGTTACGCCCCGAGCGGCAACAACAGCTGCGGCAGCCAGGAGATCCCCCTAAGCCAGCGCAAGGGCTGGTTCAACACCCTCAAACGCCAGTACGGAACGAGCCAGTGGGCCAAGCAGCTCAAATATTACTGGTGATGCTGGCGCTGCTGGGCGCCGAGACCAGCGCCGCCGTCGAGGCGAGCCACTACCGCCAGTTCTGGCTGTGGGCCGGGGTCAGGCCCCAGCCGGTGCTGCAACAGGCCGAGCGGCTCTATCTGCATCAGGGGGAGATAGGCCCGCTCGATGCGCGCCAGCCCGTGCGCTTTCAGGGGCAGGGCATAGCGCCGAGCAAGCTGCCGGTAAAGGAGCTCTGGCTCGCCTACCGGGTAGAGCGGCTCGACTGGGATGAGGCCCTGCTCAAGAACCTGACCAACCAGCTGGCGGCCTGGCAGCGCAAGGGCAATGGGGTGCGCGGCGTCCAGATCGATTTTGATGCCCGCACCCACCGGCTGGCGGACTATGGCGACTTCCTGCGCCAGCTCCGTCGCCAGCTGCCCGCCGACTGCGCCATCAGCATCACCGGCCTGCTGGACTGGACCCGCACCGGCGATGTGACGACCCTCAACGCCCTTGCCGGCGTGGTCGACGAGCTGGTGGTACAGACCTATCGCGGCCGCCGCACCGAGCCGGGCTACGCCCGCTACTTGCAGGCGCTGACGCGGCTGACCCTGCCTTTCAAGGTAGGGCTGGTGCAGGGAGGCGAGTGGGATCCAACGTGGGAGAGCA
Organism: Aeromonas hydrophila subsp. hydrophila ATCC 7966; assembly: GCF_000014805.1. Classification (NCBI taxonomy): domain Bacteria; kingdom Pseudomonadati; phylum Pseudomonadota; class Gammaproteobacteria; order Aeromonadales; family Aeromonadaceae; genus Aeromonas; species Aeromonas hydrophila. Next base: position 4,039,350 of record NC_008570.1, read on the forward strand.
GACTGGCCGATTCGGCTGCCTATCGCGGTGCGGTGGTGTTTCTCATCAACCCGCCAGGTGCCTAACGCCGGGGAGGAATTGACCGCCCCCAGGCTGGCGTCGAGCGTGGTAGCTCTTTGACTCCGGCAACATGCCATACTTGTCCGTACCCTGAACCAGCCAAGGAGCGCCAAGGATGCAGATCCTCCTGATCGAAGATGATGCCATGCTCAGCACGGCCCTCTCCCGAGGACTGAATGAGCAGGGGATCACCCCGGCCCAGCTGACCCACTGCAAGGAGCTGGCGACCCTGCCTACCCTGCTGCGCCAGCAGTCGTTCGATGTGGTCATCTGCCGCCAGTACCACCATCAGGCCCGTGAGGGGGTGCGCTTGCTGCAGGAGGCCCACTATCTGGGTCTGCTCGAACCGGGCTGCGTGCTGCTGCTGCTGGACGAGGATCACGATCAGCTGCAGTTTCCCCCTTCCGACCTCTACTTTCCGTTGCTGCTGCCCATGCCGTTCACCGCCGATCAGCTCACCGCCAGTCTGCGCGAACTGGTGCAGCTGACCGGGCTGACCCGCACCCTGCCCGCCCCGATGAAGCTCAGGGAGTGGCAGGTCAGCTGCGCCCTGTGCGAGGACCTGCTCTATCAACAGCAGAAGTACCGGGAGCTGGGGCCGCTGCTGGACCGGATCAAGGGCTACATGCTGCTGCAGCAGCAGGATCACTTTCACGCCGCCCAGCACTACGCGGTCTGCACCACGGAGCACGATGCCTGGTGGCCGCGCAAGGGGTTGATCCACGCTCTGCTGGGGCTGAACAAACTGGAAAGTGCGCGCAAGGATCTGGCCCGCAACCGGGAACGGCTGCCAGCCCCCCTGCAACTGGAACTGGCGCTGGCCTGTCTGCTGCACGAGCGGCAGTGGGAAGGAGCCTGGGACGTGCTCACCCTGCTGCTGCAAAAGCAGGCCTGGCAACCGGAGTGGCGCCAGGCGGCCATTCTGCTGGCGCTGCTGCTCAAGGACGAGGGCAAGGCGCTGGAGCAGGCCAACGCCCTCAGCCTGCGCTTCTTCGGCGATCACAAATTCCGGGTGTCCATCGATAACTTCATCCTCAATGCCAGCCTGGCGGTGCTCTGGCACTACCCGAGCGCCGCCCGGATCAGTGCCTTGCAGCAGGAGTATCGCTACCTCAGCCAGGCGGTGACCCTGCGGGCCCACGAGGAGGCCCTGCTCAAGGCGCTGATGCTGAGCCTGGACTACCGCTTCGACGAGGCCCTGGTACTGCTCGCCAAGCACCCACCGGAGAGCGCACGGGATCACCACCTCAACCAGCTGCTCGGCTTTGCCGTCAGCCAGTTCTGCGGCCTGCCCCACCACGCCCAGCGCTACCTGAGCCAGCTCAGCCAGTATCAGGCCAGGGTCGCCCCGGCCCCGCTGGTGCAGCAGCTGTTCAAGCAGGTCATCGGCGATTTCATGAAACAGCTGGAGCGGCGCGAGCTGCGGCTGACCTACCTGCGCCAGGAGCGGCAGCGGGCCAGCGCGGCGGGCCAGCACCAGCTGGCCGTGCAGTATGCGCTGACCCTGCAGGAGGAGTTCCCCGCCCTGCCCGGCGATGCCTGGCAACTGCTGGAGCTGCTGCAACTGTGCTGGCCGGCCGGCATGGCCGCCCCCAGGGTGGCCCTGCTGGTGGATCGGCTGGAGCGACGCCTCAACCACAGCGCCTCCTTCATGGAGCACCACGCCGAGGAGTACCACAAGACCCTGCTGCAGATCCGCTCCCACCTCAATCCCCGCCTACCTACCACGCCCCCCAACTAGGCCCGGTCAGCCGGGCGAGGTTACAGCAGCCCGCGCACCAGGATGCCGGCGATCAGCAGCGGCGCCACCAGCCGCCAGCACCAGAGCAGGCAGCCACGCAGCAGCGGCGACAGGCCATCAGGCAGCACGGACTCACCCAGTCGCCAGCCCAGCAGCAGGGTCAGCACCAGGCCGAACAGCGGCATCATCAGGTTGGAGGTGAGGTAGTCCAGCAGATCGAAGATGGTCTTGCCGAACAGGGTCAGCTCGCTCCAGGGCCCGAACGACAGGCTGACCGGAATGCCGGACGCCATGATCAGCAGGGTCAGCACCCGGCAGGCACCGCGCCGCGACCAGCCCCACTCCTCGGTGGTGAAGCGCACCAGGTGCTCCAGCATGGAGATGGAGGAGGAGAGCGCCGCCACCAAGAGCAGCAGGAAGAACACCACCGCCAGCCCCTGGCCGAACGGCAGATGGTTGAACACCGCCGGCATGGTCATAAAGGTGAGCCCTGGCCCGGCAGTCGGGTCAATACCGGTAGAGGCCAGCACCGGGAAGATCATCAACCCCGCCAGCACCGAGATAAGGCTCGCCAGCGTCACGACCCAGACGCCGGAGCGCAGCACGCCCTCGCTGCTGGGCAGATAGGCGCCATAAGTGGTGTGCACGCCAAGCCCGATGGAGAGGGAGAAGAAGGCCAGTCCCAGCGCGTCCAGCACGCCCTGGCCGGTCAGCATGGAAAAGTCCGGCAGCAGGAACTGGCGCACCCCGGCCATGGCGCCGGGCATGGAGAGGCCAGTCACCACCAGCAGCATCATCATCACGAATAGGGCTGGCATCATCCAGCGCAGCGCCCGCTCCACCCCCTTCTGCAGGCCCCCCTGCACGAACCACCAGGTGAGCCCGGCAAACACCAGATGGGTCAACACCGGCCACCAGGGGTGGCTGACATAGCCGTTGAACAAGGCGGTCAGCGCCGCGCCCTCGCTCAGGTTGAGCTGCCCGCTCACCGCCAGCGCCGCGTAACCCACGGTCCAGCCGCCCACCACGCTGTAGAAGCTGTAGATGAAGAAGCCACACAGGATCCCCATATACCCCATCCAGCGCCAGTTCGGCCCCACCAGCTTGTGGAAGGCACCGAGCACCCCGCGCTGGCTGCGACTGCCGAGCAGGGTCTCACCCACCAGCACGGCCACCCCCAGGGTGAAGCTGAACAGCAGAAACATCAGCAGGAAGGCACCGCCGCCGTTGGTGGCCGTCACATAGGGAAACTTCCAGATGGCGCCAAGGCCGATCGCCGAACCGGCGGCTGCCAGCACATGACCGATACGGGAAGACCACTGAACCTGGCTCATACAACCTCCGGGCAAGACAACATCACATCGATACTCCATGGGTAACCGCGCTGGGCGGGGCAACAAAAAAGGCCGCCTGGTGGCGACCTTTGCAATGAACATTCAGACAAACTGCGCGTGCAAGGTCACCTCTCTTGCGAGCTAAAAAATCGACCGAACAGGGCAACGCGACGTGACATGAATAATCTGATCTGAATGCTGAAAAGGGATCACAGCCTAAACCATGGAAAGAAAAATTGACACAACATGGCCAAACTTTTTTTCATGTGGCCAAAAAAATCTTGTTTTCACCCGGCCGGCGCCAAAAATCAGCGCCGTAGCCTCCTCGCCCACGGCCTTGAACGATAATAGTCTTAGCTTGGACGGGGTCGACATGACCGATGGGACCGACCTGCCCTGCCACTCCCTTGCGCAACATGGATGTACCGACGTGACGCACCTGACCGGATACTGGATGAAATGGCTGCTGCCCTGGCTACTGTTGCCCGGACTGGCGCAGGCCACGCAACCCCCGCTGACCCTGCTCAGCCACGAGCTGCCCCCCTTTACCCACACCAGCGACGGCAAGCTCGGCGGGCTGGCGGTGCAACTGGTGCAGGAGGCCCAGCAGGAGATGGGGGTCGACTACCCCATCAAGATCTATCCCTTGAAGCGGGCGCTGGCGCTGACCCGGGTCGAGCCCGGCTTCGCCCTGTTCGTCATTCTGCGCACGCCCCAGCGGGAGCCCCAGTTCAAGTGGGTAGGGCCGCTGTTTCTGAACCGGGTGGTGATCTACCAGACCAGGGGCAGCCAGCCACTGACCGATCTGGCTCAGCTGCGCCAGCTGGCGCGGGTCGGCGTGCTGCTCGGCAATGCCGATGACGAGCTGCTCACCCGCGAGGGCTACACCAACCTGGTGCGCTGCCAGACCATAGAAGACGCCATCGAACGACTGATGCTCGGCAAGATAGACGCCTTCCCCATGGGGGAGCAGATCATGCCGGCCATCCTGGCCAAGATGAAGTTCTCCCCCCGCAGCGTGGTGAACTCCGGGCTGCTGCTGCAGGAGAACTGGCTCTACATCGTCTTCTCGAAGAGCGAGGATGACGCCGTGATCGCCCGCTGGCAGGCGGCCATCGACAAGGTCAGAGACCGGCACCAGCAGGCGCAGCAGCCCATCCGCCAACCCTGATTACACCAGCCCGCGCACCAGGATGCCGCCGATCAGCAGCGGCGCCAGCCAGCGCCAGCAACCCATCACCAGGGTACGCCAGTGCAGCGCCAGCCCGGCGGGCAGCGCCTGACGACCCAGTTTCCAACCCAGCAGCAGGGTGAGCGCCAAGCCGAACATGGGCATCATCAGGTTGGAGGTGACGAAATCGAGCAGCTCGAAGATGTTCTTGCCAAACAGGGTCACCTGCGCCCAGGGCCCGAACGACAGGCTGACCGGAATCCCCCCTGCCATCACCAGCGCGGTGATGAGGCCGCAGGCGGCCCGCCGTGACCAGCCCAGGCTCTCGCTGACGAAACACTGCAGGTGTTCCAGCAGCGAGATGGCCGATGACAGCGCCGCCACCACCAGCAAGGCGAAGAACACCACCGCCAGCCCCTGGCCGAACGGCAACTGCTGGAACACCGCCGGCATGGTCATGAAGGTGAGCCCCGGACCGGAGGCGGGATCGATGCCGGTCGCCGCCAGCACCGGGAAGATCATCAAGCCCGCCAGCACGGCGATGAGGCTTGCCAGCAGCACTACCCAGAGGCTGGAGCGGCCGACCCCGTCACTGGAGGGCAGGTAGGCGCCATAGGTGGTGTGAATGCCCAGGCCGATGGAGAGGGAGAAGAATGCCAGTCCCATGGCGTCGAGCACGCCGGACATGCCGAGCTTGCTGAAATCCGGCATCAGGAAGTGGCGTACCCCGGCCATGGCGTTGGGCAAGGTAAGGCCGAAGGCCACCAGCATCAGGATCATGATGAACAGGGCCGGCATCATCCAGCGCAGGGTGCGCTCCACCCCCTTCTGCACGCCCCCCTGCACGAACCACCAGGTGAGCCCGGCAAACAGCAGGTGGGTCAGCACCGGCCAGAGCGGATCCCCCACATAGTCGTTGAAGCGGGCGGTGAGGGCCGCGCCGTCGCCGTGCTGCAGACTGCCCGCCAGTGCCATGCCGGTGTAGCCCAGGGTCCAGCCGCCCACCACGCTGTAGAAGCTGTAGATGAGCAGGCTGCTGAGCAGCCCCATGGCGCCGACCCAGCGCCAGCGCTTGCCCATCAGTGCACCGAAGGCTCCCACCACCCCGCGCCGGCTCAGGCTGCCGAGCAAGGTCTCCCCCATCAGCACCGCCACCCCCAGGGTGAAGCTGAACAGCAGAAACACCAGCAGGAAGGCGCCGCCGCCGTTGGCGGCCGTCACATAGGGGAACTTCCAGATAGCGCCGAGACCGACTGCGGAACCGGCGGCGGCCAGGATATAACCGAGCCGGGATGACCATTGGGACTGCTTCATAAGAACTCCAACCGTGGGGCCCGCCACAAAGGGCCCAAAATGACGCTCAGAGTACGGGGGGGGCTGCGCAATCACAACGCCGCTTATCTGGATAAAACGCGTATTATTGGCATCATTGCCTAATTAAATTCTATTTAACGCGCAATCCTGCCAACAAATAAAAACCGGAGCAATTTTGCTCCGGTTTTACAGGGTGGTGAACCTGCTTCGGGGACTAGATCACCCCCAGCTCCCGCAGCCGCTCCATCAGGTAGCTGTGGGCGGTGTGACGCTCGGAGAGCACTACGTCCGGGCGCGGGTGGAGGAACAGCGGCAGGGAGATGCGGGACTTAGCGGCGCTGCCGCCGGTCGGGTTGATGACGCGGTGGGTGGTGGAGGGGTAATAGCCGTGGGAGGCTTCCTGCAGCATGTCACCGATGTTGATGATGAGGGTGCCAAAATCGCACGGCACGTCCATCCACTCACCGTCGGAACCCTTCACCTGCAGGCCCGGCTCGTTGGCGGCGGGCAGTATGGTCAGCAGGTTGATGTCTTCATGGGCGGCGGCGCGGATGGCACCCGGCTCCTCGGTGCCGTCGAACGGCGGGTAGTGCAGCACCCGCAGCAGGGTCTTCTGGCTCTCTTCGATCATGGAGGAGAGCGGGCAGCTGTAGTGGGCGGCGATGTCGCTCGGGGTGTACTGCTCGACCCAACCCAGCAGCTCGGCCGCCAGGTTGTTGGCAAGGCGGTAGTACTCCATCGCCTGCTCTTTCAGCTCGGCCGGCATCTGGCCCCAGGGGTAGAGGTGGAAATACTCCTTGATGTCCTTCTGACTGTGGCCCTTGGCCACCTCGGACACCGACGGCGGGAAGTAGCCGTCCTGGGTCTCGCGATTGAACAGGAAGTCCTGCTTCTGCTCGCTCATGAAGAAGCGATACCAGTTGTCATAGATGGACTGCACCAGCTCTTTCGGGATGGGGTGATTGGTCAGTACCCCGAAGCCGGTGGTCCGCAGGGATTCGGTGAAGCGCTGCGCCGCATCGGGCGAGCGGTAATCGACGGTCAGGACTTTCATTGTTTTTGTTACGCGCCAGTTAAAAGATGGCGCAGTTTACCCCGTGACCGACAACAAGGAAAGGGCGCGGGTCGCCACGTCGCCAGCCCGCGCAAATAGTGACAAACCGCTCAAAAAAAGGCGCCAGCCAGCACCGTTTTTCATCCCTTGTCCTGCCCCGGCATCCTCTCTAGAATGCCCCCATCATCCCTCTCGGAGCCCGTTGTCCATGTCCCCCAAGATCCTGTTGCTGACCCTGCCTTTCCTGCTCGCCGGTTGCAGCTCGCTGTCGGAAGAAGAGTGCCGCACCATGAGCTGGTACAACCTGGGTTATCAGGACGGCGAGCAGGGCAAGACCCGGGCCGCCACCCGTGACTACGTCTCGACCTGCGGCGAATACGGCCTCAAGGTGGACGAAGCGGAGTGGAAGCGGGGTTATGCCAAGGGGCTGGAGCTCTACTGCATTCCGGAACTCGCCTACAGCAAGGGCAAGTCCGGCGCCGAGTATCAGGGCGTCTGTCCCAACGATGCCAGCTTCCTGACCCAGTACGATCGCGGCCGCCAGGAGTACCTGGTGGAGAAACAGCTCAGCGACCTCAAGAGCGACATGGAGCGGACCGAGCGCGACATCGAGACGCTGGAGCGCCAGATCCGCAACGAGAACGACAGCAAGCAGCGCGACTACTACCGTGCCCAGCGCGAGCGCGCCATCCGTCACTACGAGGGGCTGCGCCGTGACTACAACCGGATCCGCTTCCCGGATCGGGTGATCCAGTTCTCCTTCGGGAACTGACAAACAAAAAAGGGGCCGACATGGCCCCTTTTTGTTTCTGTGTATCTTCCCCTTAGGCGGGCAGAACCCAGCGCTGCAGCGCCAGCGCGATGCCGTCTTCGTTGTGATCGGCGGTGACCCGATCCGCCAGCGCCTGGATCTGTGATGCCGCGTTGCCCATGGCCACCGCCAGCCCCACCTGCTCGAACATGCTGATGTCGTTGTTGTTGTCGCCAAACGCCACCACGTTCTCCATCGTGATCCCCTCGCTCGCCGCCCACTGGGCCAGCCGGTTGCCCTTGCTGCAACCGGGTTGCACCAGCTCCACCGCATAGGGCGCCGCCCAGTCGCGGGTAAAGGGCAACTGTTCGACCACCTCTGCCATGAAGTGATGGAGCAGGGCGGGATCCTGGTTGAACAGCTCCAGCTTCCAGACCGGCCGGCTGAGCCAGCTCGCCAGATCCTCCGCCGGCAGCAGGGAGATCTTGAGATGATCCGGCTGGCTCGCCGACCAGCGGCGCATCCGGGTCACATGCTCCTCGCAGCCGAGGTAGCCGATCCCCTCGTCGAGATGGAACAGCGCCCCCATCTGGTGCGCTTGCACCTCCGCCAGCAGCCGGCTGAGGGGGGCCACCGCCAGCGGATCCCCGACCTGGATCTGCTCCTGCACCGGATCATAGAGGTAGGCGCCGTTGCTGCAGATGATGGGGGTGTCGAGGGCCAGCTCGTGATGGAAAGGACGGGCCGTCATGAAGTGGCGCCCCGTCACCAGCAGCACCTTGATGCCGTGGGCCCGCGCCTGGGCCAGCGCGGCCCGAGTGGCGGACGAGATCTTGTGATCCCGGGTCAGCAGGGTACCGTCCATATCCAACGCAATGGCCTGAAAACGACTCATATCACCTCCAAAATGTCGAAACGGCTGGGGTGCCATACAGTCCCGCTTCCAGTGCAACGGCCTGAAAACGACTCATGTCACCGCCAACATGTCGAAACGAATGCGGCGCCATACCAACCCGCTTTCAACGTAATGGCCTGATAACGATTCATGCCACCGCCAAAGGCTGAGTATCGCAAGGTGCATGATGGAGCAAGGGAGCACCGGGCGAGCGGGCAAGCAAGGCAAAGAGCCATACCGTCCCAGAGTCGGCGCCACGATGCAAGTGCCGGTTGCCCCCTTCGCGTCGTTCTGTGATCCCGTCAACCGGCTTCCACCTGAACGTCTAGCCGCTGCCGCCGATCCGCCGCCCGGCGCAGGCCATAGAAGCCGATGGCACAGAGCAGGCTGCACAGCGCCGCCAGATAGAAGGGCCACTCGGTGCCCGCCAACAGCACCAGACTGCCGACCACCACCGCCAGGATCTCGCTGCCCACCGCCAGCCCGCGATAGAGCCCCATCGCCTGCCCCTGCTGCTCGGCATGGCTGCGGTTGGAGACCGCCACCGAGGTCGCCAGCTCTCCCAGGCTCATGCCGATGCCGGTGGGGATAAAGGTGAGTGCCAGCCCCCACCAGTGGCCGGGCAGCACGAACATCAGCATGCCCGCCGCCATCACCAGATGGCCGACCACCCCCAGACTGCTGCCACGCCAATGACGAGCCAGGCGTGAGCCCAGCCAGGATCCCAGGATCATGGGCACGCTCACCAGCACGGCGGCCTGCGCCAGCTGCACCGGATCCCAGGCCAGCCGCTCCACCAGCCAGACGTTGAAATAGGTGAAGTAGAGCTGCACCGCGCCGTAGCTAAGCAGGGTCAGCACGAAGTAGGGCAGCAGCGCCGGTTGCAGCAGCAACTGGCGGGAAGATAGGGCCGGTGCCGGCTGCTCACTGCGGGCCGCTGCCGGCCGATTGGGCAGCAGCCAGAGCACCAGCAGCAGGTTGACCAGGGTCATGGCCACCGCCAGCCAGGCCGCCAGGCTGTAATCGCCGGACACCACGGCGGCATAACCGCCGATCATGGGGCCCACCACCCAGCCCAGGTTCATGCCGATGTTGATCCAGGCGAAACTGCGCGCCTTGGTTTTAGCGGTGCTCATGTCGGCCGCCATGGCCTGCACGATGGCGATGTCACCGTTGAAGAAGCCCTCCACCACCCGGCTCAGCAACAGCAGCGGCAAGGAACGCCAGGCGATCCCCAGCGCCATCAGGGCGTAGCCCACCAGCACGCCCACCAGACAGAGGGTCAGCACCGGCTTGCGGCCATGGCGATCGGAAAGCTTGCCGAGCCAGGGGGCCCCTACCAGTTGAAACAGTGGATAGAGCCCCATGATGACCCCCAGCCACACCTTGCGGCTCCAGTCCGACGCTGCCGGCGTCAGCATGCCCTGGGCCGGATCCAGCAACAACGGCGCCAGCACCGGAGACGGCAGGCTGAAGCCCGCCACCGCCAGCGTCACCGTCATCACCAATACCCACAGGCTGGCCTGCCCCTTGATCCCTTCCATGTTCGCCCCATTAAATAAAGTTATTGGTTTATTTATGTTGGCAATCAAACCTGATTAAGTAAAGCGAATTGTTGATTTAAAAAATCACCCTCCCCATAATGCTCTTATCCATGTCAGAACCGCTGCCACGCAAGCGGCCGCACCTGCCGACGATGAGAGCCTTGCCATGAATGCCAGCACCGACAAGATACTGTTTCTGCTCAAGAGCCACGGGCCACAGAGCGCCGCCGAGCTGGGAGAGCAGTTGCAGATGACCTCCATGGGGGCTCGCCAACACCTGATGACGCTGGAGGCCGACGGCTGGGTGAGTTTCAACGACGAGGCCCGCGGACGCGGTCGACCAGTACGGTTGTGGCACCTCACCGAGCAGGCCTGGCAACGCTTCCCCGACAGCCACAGCGAACTGACGCTGCAGCTTATCGACAACATCCAGCAGCTGTTTGGCGAGGTGGGCATGGAGCGGCTGATCGCCCAGCGAGAGCAGCAGCAGCTGGCCCGCTATCAGGCCGAGCTGACCCAGCCGGCGCTGGCCGACCGGCTGGCGGCACTGACGGCGCAGCGCACGCGAGAGGGCTATATGGCGGATTTTCGCCAGGAAGAGGATGGCAGCTGGCTGTTGTGGGAGAGCCACTGCCCCATCTGCGCGGCGGCGCGGGCTTGCCGGGGTTTTTGTCGCAGCGAGCTGGAGATGTTTCGCCGCTTGCTGGCACCGGCCGGGGTGGAGCGGGAGCAGTATCTGCTGGAGGGGGATCACCGCTGCCTCTATCGCATCAGGCCGCAGCCCTGATCCACGAACGCCAGAAACAACAAAGCAGGCGCCGGGATGCCTGCTTTGTTGCCTTCGGGGAGGGGATGCTCTCGTTCCAGCCCGTCGTTTCCCGATAAGGTGAGACGGCTGATGGGGTTGTTGACCCGGTAAGGTCCTTCACCACAGAGACCGGGTTGGGTTTCTGTCTTGCCACCGGAAGATGTAACCATGGTATCCCTGCCGGCCCGGTGAGTGGTTGCGAAGTAGCATGTATTTTCAGTTGTTTTTGCAATAGTTCACCCTTAATCTAGGAAAAGTGAATTAGTAATTGCAACGAGGAACGGAGAATGCTGAAACTTGATCGCATAGACAGGCATATTCTGGAGTTGATGCAGGAGAATGGCCGCATCAGCAACCTGGAGCTGGCCGAGCTGGTCGGGCTCTCCCCCTCCCCCTGCTCCCGCCGGGTCAAGGCGCTGGAGGATGCCGGTCTCATCGACACCCACGTCACCCTGCTCAACGCCCGCCAGCTGGGGCTGACCCTCACCGCCTACATTCACATCTCCATGGACCGGCACACCCCGGAGCGGTTCGAAAATTTTGACCGCGCCATCAGTGAGCTGCCCGAAGTGCTGGAGTGTGACCTCATCACCGGCAACGACGCCGACTACCAGCTCAAGGTGGTGGTGCGGGACATGGAACACTACCAGCACTTCCTGCTGGACAAGCTGACCCACATTCCGGGGGTGACCGGGGTGCGCTCCAGCTTCGTGCTGCGCCGGATCAAGCACAAGACGGCGCTGCCGCTCAACCATCTGGGCTGACCGCCGGCCCTGATCGGCGGGCCAGACCGGATAAAAGAAGAGGAGGCCACTGGCCTCCTCTTCTTTTATCTGTAGTCAGCAGCCTGCACTCAGACCGCTACCTGGCTGACATCCTGCACCTGCAACAGCCAGCCGGCCTGCTCCTGCTGGGGCTCGCCGCTGACCCGCAGCCGCTCGCCGGTCGGCACCCACTGCCCCTGGGGCAGGGAGACCAGCAGGCTCTCGCTGCCGTTGTCGAACAGCCAGCGATCTTCACCCAGCGACTCGATCAGATAACCTTCCATCTCCACTCTGGACTCGGCTTGCCAGGATGGCGCAACGGAATCACGGCTCTCGATGAAATCCCCCTGAACACCAAAACTGGCCAGCCCCCACAGAATGGAGAGCCCAACCAACGATGATTGCATCTCGTCTCTCCTCTTTTGGAACTGTAGGGCCAGTATGGGAAGAGAAAACTGAGCGCACCATGAACAAGATGGCAAAGTGCCGACGGGATCGCGAAAAAAACCGGCCAGTCGGCCGGTTGTGTCATTTTATGGCGCCTGGATCACACTATTTGGCGGCTTCCTCTGCCATCCGTGCGGCTCTTGGCTTATTCGTCCACATGGCAACACCGCGATGATCCGCGCAGATCCCCTCCTCCACCACGGCCCGCACCCGGGTGCCGTCCTTGCAGATAGCCTGCCAGGCATCGGCATCGTCGATGGCCATCGAAGGGGCATGGGAGCCAGAACTGCAGGCGGTCAGCAGCAGGACAAACAGGGGCAACAGGAGTTTCATGGGTGGATCCTCAGACTGGATGGATGGGCCGACTCAACGCCCCAGCTGGGCCGAGATGCGATCGCAGAGCTGCTTGAGCTGGGCCAGTTCAGCATCGGCCAGATCCACCTGATTGCGCAAGTTGTCCGCCAGACAGCATTCCCTCACCTCCTGCTGCAGCTGACGCCCCGCCTCGGTCAGGCCAATGCATTTTTGCCGCTCATCCTCGCTGGAGACGGTGCGGGTCAACCAGCCCTTGCTCTCCAGCCGCTTGACGATGGGGGTCAGGGTGCCCGCATCCAGCCCGGTTTCCTGGCCGATCTCCTTGAGGCTGACCTCGTCCCGCGCCCACAGCGACAGCATCACCAGATACTGGGTGTAGGTGAGATCCAGCTTGTCCAGCAGCGGCCGATAGGCCCGCATCACCGCGTTGGAGGCGCTGTAGAGGGCAAAACAGACCTGCTTTTTCAATTCACTCATGGGGCACCTCGCTAACGACTGGGGCCAGTATACCCCAGGAAAATCGGGGGTTGAATAATTTGCACACAAAATAGTTGTCAGCCCGCATTTTCGGGATTAGTCTGGATTTACTTTGCACACAAACAAAATCAGAGACCCCGACATGAAGACGCTCTATCGCACTCAAGCCATCGCCCAGGCCGGCCGCAACGGTGAGGTTCACACCCTGGACAACAGCCTGCAGCTGGCACTGGCCCTGCCAACCGCCCTCGGCGGCAACGGCAAGGGCAACAACCCGGAGCAGCTGCTGGCCGCCGGTTATGCCGCCTGCTTCTCCAATGCGCTGATCCACGTGGCCCACAAACTCGGTGCGCCCCTCTCCAGTGCTCCCGTCACCGCCGGAGTCGAGTTGCTGGCGCTGGACGATGGCCGCTTCAACTTCGCCATCACGCTGGACGTAGCGCTCGCCACGACCCAACCTGAACAGGCGGCGCAGGCCGAGCAGATAGTGCGGCTGGCCCACCAGACCTGCCCCTTCTCCAACGCCATGCGGGGCAATGTGGTCACCCGTCTGCTGCTCAACGGCGCCCCGCTGGATGAAACGGCGTGAACCCGTTCAGCCTCAACCCCTTGGAAATAGCCATGCTGGCGACCCGCAGGTTGCCAACCCCCCTCACACTGGAGAAAAAACCATGAATCAGTCCAGCCATCAGATCCAGCTGCTGCGTCGCCCGGTCGGCCTGCCCAGTCTGGCCGATTTCACCCTGACCGAGGTGGCTCTGCCCGAGCTGCAAGAAGGAGAGGTGCGGGTAGCCAACCAGTGGCTGTCGGTGGATCCCTACATGCGCGGTCGCATGAGCGAAGCCAAGAGCTATGTGCCCCCCTTCCCCCTCAACGGCCCCCTCGATGGCGGCGCCATCGGCGTGGTTGAAGCCTCCCGTCACCCGGACTTCGCGGTGGGCGACCGGGTGAGCAGCATGCTGGGCTGGCGCGATCGCTTCGTCGCCAATAGCGCCCAGCTGACCAGACTGCCCGACACCCGCCTGCCACCCCAGCTCTTTCTCGGCGCCCTCGGCATGCCGGGCATGACCGCCTGGACCGGGCTCAACCGCATCGCCAAACTGCAGGCCGGGGAAACCGTGCTGGTGTCGGCCGCCTCCGGCGCCGTCGGTTCCATGGTGGTGCAGCTTGCCAAACGGGCGGGGGCCCGCGTCATCGGCTCCACCGGGTCGGCCGACAAGGTGGCCTACCTCAAGAGCCTGGGGGCCGACGAGGTGATCAACTACCGTGAGACCCCGGATCTCGATGCCGAGCTGGCCCGGCTGGTACCGGAGGGGATCCACGTCTACTTCGAGAACGTGGGGGGCGCCATGCTGGACGCCGCCCTCAACCACATGGTGGTGCACGGTCGCATCGTGATGTGCGGCCTCATCGAGCAGTACAATGGCCAGAGCGAGGCGAGCGGCCCGCGCAACCTCTCCCAGGTAATCCGCAAGCGCCTCACCATGCAGGGGCTGATCGTGTTCGATCACTGGCAGCACTACGGGGAGTTTCTGGCCGAGGTGACCCCGGCCTTCGACGCCGGCACCCTGCAGGCCGAAGAGACCGTCTATCAGGGGCTCGCCAGCATGCCGCAGGCCTTCATCGGGCTGTTCGAAGGGCGCAACACCGGCAAGATGCTGGTCAAGCTGGCGTGATCCGCAGCACTGGCGCCTGACGCCGCAGACTGCTTGCATGACGGGCCCATCCGCCCTAAGGTGGGCCCGTTTTTTATGGTCTGTCTCGTCTTTGCAAGGAGCTCATATGTCTACCCCCTATCCCCGCGTCGGTGTCGGCGTAATCCTCACCAACCGCCAGGGCCAGGTGCTGCTTGGCAAACGCAAGGGCAGCCACGCCCCCTACTGGTCCATCGCCGGCGGCCATCTGGAGCTGGGAGAGACGTTCGAATCGGCAGCGATCCGGGAGGTGGCCGAGGAGACGGGTTTTCAGATCAGCAACCCCAGCGTCATCGCCGTCACCAACAACCTGGAGACCTGGCGTGAGAGCGGCCTGCACTATGTCTCGGTCACCCTGCTGGCCGAGGTAGAGGGAGAGCCCCAGCTGCTGGAGCCGGAGAAGTGCGAAGGCTGGGTCTGGTGCGACCCGCGCAATCTGCCAGAGCCCCACTTCGATGCCAGCCGCCAGTCCATCGCCTGCTGGCTGGCGAATCGTTGCTACCTGCCGACCTCAAGCCACCCGGCGCCATAAGCCATCGCCTACAGGCTGGCCGGCCGTTGCTATATGCCGACCGCCCCCTCCCACGCAAAATAGCCCGTACAGCGGCCCGTCCCACCACGACGGGCCCCACCGCCTCCCCAGCCAGTGCTGGCGTCCCCGTGAGCCCGCCCGCAATCCACCCCGATAGTCATCAAAAAGTCATCCCATTGTCATATCATCTCCACCGTCTGATGGAATGCGCAAAGGGAGCGACGAGGTGGGACAGGTATTCATGCAATTTCTCTGGCTGGGCTGCATCAGTTTTGGCGGGCCGGCCGCCCATATCGGCTACTTCCAGCGCACCTTCGTCGAGCGGCTTGGCTGGCTGACTCAGGCCGAATTCGCCCAGTTGCTGGCCCTCTGTCAGCTGCTGCCGGGCCCCGCCTCCAGCCAGCTCGGCTTTGCCATCGGCCGCCAGCGAGCCGGGCTCGCTGGGGCACTGGCCGCCTTTGCCGGTTTCACCCTCCCCTCCTTCCTGCTGTTGCTGGCCGCCGCGATCGGTCTGGGCCAGCTCGGCAACAACGTCTGGCTCGATGCCGCCCTGCACGGCCTCAAGCTGTTGGCGCTGGTGGTGGTCGCCGATGCGGTGCTCACCATGAGCCGCCAGTTCTGCAAGACGACGCGCAATCAGGGGATCATGGTCGCCACCGCGGCCGCCCTCTGGTGGCAGCCCGGCCTGCTCACCCAGCTCGTCATGCTGGCGGGCGCTGCCCTGCTCTGTGCCCGCATCGGCGCGCCGCAAACACCAGGCCCACAGTCCTCAGCGGCTCAGTCCATCCCTGTGCACCAACCCCACTGGCCTACCCTGCTGCTGTTTGCCCTGCTGTTTGTCGGCCTGCCACTGCTGGGAGGCCCCGTCGGCCAGCTGGTCGCCGACTTCTATCGGGCCGGCAGCCTGGTGTTTGGCGGCGGCCACGTGGTGCTGCCCCTGCTGGCGGAGAGCGTGGGCCACAGCCTCAATCAGCAGCAGTTTCTGACCGGCTACAGCCTGGCCCAGCTGGTGCCCGGCCCCATGTTCACCCTGGCGACCTATCTCGGCGCCCAGTTGCTGCCGACCAGCCCGGTGGGCGGCGCCCTGCTGGCGACCCTGGCGCTGTTCCTGCCCGGCTTTTTGCTGCTGTGGGCCATGGGCCCCTGCTGGCAGAGCTGGCTGGCCCGCCCTCGCCTCGCCGGCGCCGTGGCCGGCATCAACGCCGCCGTGGTGGGTCTGCTGCTGGCGGCGCTCTATCAGCCGGTCTGGCAGAGCGCCGTGCTGGCACCCAGCGACCTGGCACTGGCCGCCATCGGCTTCTACCTGCTGCGGGGACTCAAGCTGCCGATTCTGGCGCTGGCTACCCTGCTGGTGGTCGCCACCCTGCTGCTTGCCTGATACGCCCTGGCTGCGGCCACAAAGAAACGGCCCCCTGCCAAGGCAGGGGGCCGTTTTTGCATGGATGCCGGGCGCCAGACTCAGGACTCGGGATCGAAATCCAGACTCAGGCTGTTGACGCAGTAGCGCTGACCGGTTTCGGTCGGCCCGTCCGGGAAGACGTGGCCGAGGTGGGAGCCGCACTGGCTGCAGGTGATCTCCACCCGCTTCATGCCGTGGCTGCCATCCTCGGTGTAGGTCACGGTCCCCTCGATGGCCCGATCGAACGAGGGCCAGCCGCAGCCCGAGTCAAACTTGGCATCCGAGTGGAACAGCACCTGCTTGCAGCAGACGCACAGGTAGTCGCCGCTCTTGCGGTTGTGGAGCAGGGCGCCGCTGTAGGGACGCTCCGTGCCCTTCTCCCAGCAGACGTGATACTGCTCGGCGCTCAACTGCCGGCGCCACTGCTCGGGGTTGGGGGTGTTGCCGCTCATACTGACTCCTTGCCGTGAATATCGGTGCCCAGCATACCCAGTCAGGGCGCCGCGCTCTACCCCGCCAGCGGGAACTGTGATCCGGTTGGCAACACGACGGCAACATCCGGGGTGGCGACCACTCCCTCCTCGGCCAGCGCCACCGCACTCAGGGCGACCCGCTCCAGCAGCTTGAGGGAATGGGCCCGGCCCACCGCCACCTGCCGCTTGATGTCGTCAGGCAGGAACGGCAGCCCGTCGTTGGTGGCGGTGTCGATGGTCTGGATCCACTCCAGCCCCTCCCCCGGCGGCGGCAGACGGAACTGGATGTCGTAGTCGCTGGCGTTGAACAGCACGTACCAGCGCTCCCCGCCGCAGCCGATCATGCCGATGTCCATGGCGAACGCCTGCCCCATGGGGGCGTGCCAGTCCTGATCGGTGAGCTGATGGCCGTCCGGGTGATACCAGTTGACCTGGTGGCAGCTGCTGGGAGCACCGTTCCAGCTGTCGTCGCTCAGTTGCAGGTTGGAGAAGACGGTGGACTCCGCCCGCAGCGCCAGCATCTGCTGGGTGAAGGCGAGCAGCCGCTCATCCTCCGGCCGCCACTGCCAGTTGACCCAGCTGATCTGGTTGTCCTGACAGTAGGCGTTGTTGTTGCCAAGCTGGCTGCGGCCCATCTCGTCGCCGGCGAGGAAGTGCGGGGTGCCTTGCGACAGCAGCAGGGTGGCGATCAGGTTGCGCTTCTGCTGCTGGCGCAGATTGTTGACCCGCGGATCCAGGGTCGGCCCCTCCACCCCGTGGTTGTTGGAGAGGTTGTTGCCGTGGCCGTCGCGGTTGTCTTCGCCGTTGGCCTGGTTATGGCGCTGGTTGTAGGAGACCAGATCCTCCAGGGTGAAGCCGTCGTGATAGCAGAGGTAGTTGACGCTGGTATGGGGGGAGCGCCAGTTCTTCGGGAACAGATCCCGTGAGCCGACCAACCGGGTGGCAAAGTCCCCCATCTTGCCCGCATCGCCGCGCCAGAAGGCGCGCACCGTGTCGCGGTAGCGGTCGTTGATCTCCAGCCACTGGCTCGGGAACTGCCCGAGCCGGTAGCCGAACGGGCCGATATCCCAGGGCTCGGCGATGAGCTTGACCCGTGCCAGCACGGGATCCGCCATCATGGCCTTGAAGAAGGCCCCCATGGGGTCGAACTCGCCCGCCTCCCGCGCCAGGGTGACCGCCAGATCGAAGCGAAAGCCATCCACCTGCATCTCGGTGACCCAGTAACGCAGGGCATCGAGCACCAGCCGCAGGCTGTTGGGGTGATCCAGATTGACACTGTTGCCGCAGCCGGTGACGTTGGCGTGACGAGTGTAGTCGGGGCCGTGGGCGCCCGCCTCGAAGGCGTAGTAACCGGCGTTGTCAAAGCCCTTGAAGGAGAGCATGGGGCCGTCGAAACCCGACTCCGCGGTGTGGTTGTAGACCACATCCAGGATCACCTCGAGCCCGGCCTTGTGCAGCTCGCGCACCATGGTCTTGAACTCGGTCACCGCCTCCTGCGCCGCATAGCGCGGCTCGGGGGCGAAGAAGGCGATGGGGTTGTAACCCCAGTAGTTGGTCAGCCCCAGCTGCTCGAGCCTGGGCTCGGACATGAAGGCCGCCACCGGCATCAACTGCACCGAAGTGATGCCGAGGGACTTCAAGTGTTCGATGATGAGCGGGTGGCAGATGCCCAGATAGGTGCCGCGCAGCTCGCTCGGCACCCCCTGATGCTGGCGGGTGAAGCCCTTGACGTGGGTTTCATAGATGACGGTGCGGGCCGGCTCGATGGCGGGCTTACCCACCCCCTGCCAGTCGAAGGCATCATCCACCACCACGGATTTGGCCACCATGGCCGCACTGTCACCCTGATAGAGGGCATCATCCCAGTGGGTCGGGCGACTGAGCGCCTTGGCGTAGGGGTCGATCAGCAGCTTGTCCGGGTCGAACAGCATCCCCTCCTGCGACGTGCCGTACACCCGGTAGCCGTAGCGCTGACCGGCCTTGACACCGCGCACATGGCCGAAGCGGTACTGGCCGCGCCGGCCGGGCAGCTCGAGGCGAGCCAGCTCCCGCTCCTGCTCGTCGAACAGGCAGAGCTCCACCTTGTCCGATTGCGGCGCCCAGACGCAGAAGTGACAACCTGTCTCGTCGAGCAGGGCCCCCAGCGGATGGTCCTGCCCCTTTTCCATTGCGAACATCAAGACTCCTGTTTGATGAACAAGGTCGCGAGCGGCGGCAGATCCAGCACTATGCTGTGCATCATCCCCTGCCAGGGGGTCGGCTCGGCGACGAAGACCAGACCCACATCATAGTTGCTGCCCCAGTAATGCTCGCTGTCGGTGTTGAGCACCACCCGGTAGTGACCGGCCGCCGGCACCCCGAGCCGATAGGCAAGCCGCGGCACCGGCGTGAAGTTGCAGGCTACCACCAGCGGGTTGGCCCCCTGCTTGTCGGCCCGCAGCCAGGCAAAGATGCTGTTGTCAGCGTCGTTGTGATCCAGCCAGCGGAAGCCGTTTTGCTCATAATCCGCCTGATACAAGGCAGGTTCATGACGGTAGAGGTGGTTGAGATCGTGGATCAGCCGCTGCTGGCCACCGTGCTTGGGATACTGCAGCAGGTGCCAGGGCAGCTGGGCATCGTGATTCCACTCGTTGCTCTGGGCGATCTCGGTGCCCATGAAGTTGAGCTTCTTGCCGGGATGGGCATACATGAAGCCCATGTAGGCGCGCAGGTTGGCCGCCTGCTGCCACTCGTCACCCGGCATCTTGTAGAGCATGGAGTGCTTGCCGTGCACCACCTCGTCGTGGGAGAGCGACAAAATGAAGTTCTCGTCATAGTGGTACACCATGGAGAAGGTCATGTCGTTGTGGTGGTAGCGACGGTGAATGGGCTCTTTCTGCATGTAGGTGAGGGTGTCGTGCATCCAGCCCATATTCCACTTGAAGCCAAAGCCCAGGCCCCCCAGGAAGGTGGGACGGGAGACCCCGGCAAAGGCGGTGGACTCCTCGGCGATGGTCATGGCGTGGGGGTACTTGCCGTACACCTCTTCGTTGGTCCACTTGAGCAGGCTGATCGCCTCGTAGTTGTGGTTGCCGCCATCGACGTTGGGCACCCACTCGCCGGCGTTGCGCGAATAGTCCAGATAGAGCATGGAGGCGACCGCATCCACCCGCAGGCCGTCGACGTGGAACTTGTCGAGCCAGAACAGGGCGCTGGCCACCAGGAACTGGCGCACCGTATTGCGACCGAAGTCATAGATGTAGGAGTTCCAGTCCGGGTGCCAGCCACGGCGCGGATCCTCGTACTCGTAGAGCGGGGTGCCGTCGAAGCGGGCCAGCCCGTGGGCATCGGACGGGAAGTGGGCAGGCACCCAGTCGAGGATGACGCCAATACCGGCCTGGTGGCACTGATCCACGAAGTATTTGAAATCATCAGCCGTGCCGTAACGGCTGGTGGGCGAGAACATGCCCACCGGCTGGTAGCCCCAGGAGCCACTGAACGGGTGCTCGGAGACCGGCAGCAACTCGATGTGGGTGTATTCCATCCCCTTGACGTAATCCACCAGTTCCACCGCCAGTTCGCGCCAGCTCAGGCTGTCGCCGTTGGGGTGACGCTTCCAGGAGCCCACGTGCAGCTCGTAGATGGAAAGCGGCTGCTCGCGCTTGTCGTTGAGCTGGCTCTCGCGCCAGGCGGCATCCTGCCACTGGTACTGGTCGTGGTCATAGACCACGGAGGCGAACGAGGGGTACTGCTCGCAGTAGAAACCGACTGGGTCGCTCTTGTGCGGCAGCCGGTTGCCCGCCGGGTCTTTCAGTTCGAATTTATAGCGATCCCCGGCCTTGAGGCCCGGCACGAACAGCACCCAGTGACCGCACTGGCTGCGCTGCATCGGGTGACGGCGGCCATCCCAGAAGTTGAAATCGCCGATCAGGCTCACCGCAGTGGCGCTCGGCGCATAGACTGCAAAACGCACCCCCTCCACTTGCTGGTCCAGATGCGCCACGGTGCGCAGCTGGGCACCGAGCGTGTGGTAGAGGTTTTCCGGCTGGTAGGTGAGTTCCGCCAACCCGGCCCAGCCCGCATCCTGGAACTGGTAGGGATCGATGACCTCGACGCTGGCATCTGGGTAGTCGGCAAGCAACTGGTAGGGGAAGGGATTTTTACGGCGGGTGAAAACAGTTTCAAAGAGGCCCGAATCATCGGTGGGCGCCAGGGTGGCAACAATCTTGCCCGACTTGAGATCCCTGACCCGTACGGCCTGGGCATCGGGTAACCAGACGGTCAGCTTGAGGCCGGGCCCATCCGGATTGGCCTGCAGGCCTAAGTGGGAGAAGGGATCGGAACAGCGGGCTGCAACCAAACGTTCAACGAGCATCGAGATTTCCTTTCATAGCTGAGCATCCGCTCCGGCCTGGGCCGAAGCGGATGTAAGTGAGTCACGTTTTGTCGGCAGTGGCTCAACGACTGGCCTCGTCACGGGCCTGGCTCATCTTGCCTGCCAGCGCCTTGAGCGCCTCATTGGCAAAAATATCCTCCAGATCGGTAGACAGCTTGCGGCGCCAGTTCGGGTACTCGTAACTGGTGCCCGGCACGTTGACCGGCTTGTCCATCTCCAGCCAATCCTCCAGCTGGGTACTGAACAGGGCGCAGCTGCCGCGAGACATGTGCAGTTGCAGACCGTGGTTGAGCTCGGTGTTCATGCCGACCCAGTTCACGTCGTGGCTGATGTTACCGGAGATCACCCCGTGGCCGTGCAGGCTGTCGAGGATCCGCTGCTTGGCCTGGTGGCGATCAGCATACAGGGTCTTGAGTACGTCTTCATCCGGATACAAGCCCAGCTCACGTCCCAACGCCAGATCGTCACAATGCCAGAAGCCCTTGAGGGTCGGCATGTCGTGGGTGGTCAACGCCGACATCGCCTGCTCGGCGTAGTGAGCCGGAGAGATGAAGCCGCCATCGGCCTTGGAGCGCTCGAAGAAGAACACCTTGTAGGAGTGGACGCCGTTCTCTTTCAGGGTCACGTCGATCCCCTCCGGCACGGTACCCAGATCCTCGCCGATCAGCAGACACTGGTTGCGGTGGGACTCGAGGGCCAGGATGCCGAGCAGGTCGTTGACCGGGTAATAGATGTAGGCGCCCTTGGCGGCCGACTCTCCGGGCGGCACCCACCACAGGCGCAGCAAGGCCATCACGTGGTCGATGCGCAGCGCGCCGCAGGAGCGCATGTTGGCACGGAACAGATCCACCATCGGCTGGTAGGCCGCCTCGAACAGCTGGTTCGGGTTCATGGGGGGCAGGCCCCAGTTCTGGCCGAGCGGACCCAGAATATCGGGCGGCGCACCGACCGAGGCTTTCGGGCAGTAGAGATCCCGGTTGGCCCAGATCTCGGTGGAGCCTTCGGAGACGCCCACCGCCAGATCGCGGTAGATCCCCATCACCATGCCGGCCGCCTTGGCACGGGCGTCGGCCCGGGCCAGCTGCTCGTCGGCCAGGAACTGCAGATAGAGGTAGAAATTCACATCCTGGCGGTGCTCGGCCATCCAGGCCGCCACTTCGGGATTGTGGTAATCACGGAACGGCTCCGGCCACACCGGCCAGCCCCAGGCATTCTCGCCTTTGGCGTAGAAGTGGGCTTGCAGGGCATCGAAGGCGGCCTGTTGCTGCAGGCTGTCGCCGCCGGCGGCAACGAAGGCATCGAAGGCAGCCTGACGCTCGGCGCTCAGGCTGGCCTGGTCGAACACCTGACGCAGCATGCCGAGTTTGGTCTCGACAACGCCGGTGTAATCCACGTTGCCCTTGGCGCGCAGCTCGCTCAAGTGCTGCTGGAAGGCGGGGTTCGCCACCTCGGCCTTGAGCCGGGCATTGGCCAGAAATTCGGGCACCGCTTCCACATCGATGTAGGCCACGTTGAGCCAGCGGCGGGACGAGGGGCTGTAGGGGCTGGCGCTCTCCGGGTTGGCCGGATAGAGGGCATGAATCGGGTTGAGACCGACGAAGTGAGCGCCCCAGGCGGCCATCTTCTCGACCAGTTGGCCCAGATCGCTGAAATCGCCGATGCCCCAGTTGTGGCGGCTGCGCAGGCAGTAGAGCTGCACACTCGGGCCCCACACCTTGCGGCCATTGGCGATGGGAGGCTGCTTGTAGCACGCCTTGGGCGCAACGATGAGGCGCATGCTGGCGAGCGGCTCGTCGTTGCCCTCCTCCAGCAGGATCAGATCGTGATAACCCAGCTCGGGCTGCACAGCCAGGGCCACGCGATAGGCCTGGCACTCCATCTCTTCGAATTCGGCCACGCCGACCAGCTCGCCGTCGATGGGGGTGAGCTGACCGGACAACAGGCCGCCCTGCTCCAGCTTGAGCTGCCAGCTGAGGGCGTCGTTGACGAATTCGATGGGCAGACGAACTTCGAGGGTAATGGGCTCGCCGCTGCGGACCACCATCACGGGATCCAGCGCACGCAGCCAGTGCTGGCGGTGCTCCTGCTCAAGCTGCTCGGTCAGGGCGGCCTCGTCATCGACGCGGTAACCCATGGCGCCCAGCATGGCGGCCTTGCTCTCTTCGGATACCTGAGCCGGGTGGCCCCAGGCATCAACATACTCGCTGGCGATACCTTTGGCGGCAGCCAGCTGTTCAATCAGGGTGGTCATAGTTTGAGAATTCCCGCTGTGGATTCTATCTATACTATTTTGATTAATTTTTATGGGTGGTACTTGAACAGTGGCTCTATGGGCCATGCTAAACCGCGCACATTTTTACACATCTGCCTGGCTGGTTGTGTGACCGAGCAGGCACTATTGTTGATAACCGCACCGCCAGGAGATAGATAGTTATTTCGACAAAAGCTGGTAGTCAGTTACATAAACAGAAAATAAATTTCACAGTTTTTCATGATATAGCGCAATTTCAGACAGATTGTTGGTTGACTCACGGGGGAGTTCTAGTAAATTTACAAACGGAATTTTCTTTGACTACTGAACAGTTAGGTAACCAATTATGACTATCAAAGTAGGTATTAACGGTTTTGGCCGCATCGGCCGTTTCGTCTTCCGTCTGGCCGCTGAGCGTTCTGACATCGAAGTGGTTGGTATCAACGATCTGATCGACGTTGACTACATGGCCTACATGCTGAAGTACGACTCCACTCACGGCCGCTTCAAGGGCACCGTTGAAGTCAAAGACGGCAACCTGGTTGTCAACGGCAAAACCGTACGTGTTACCGCTGAGCGTGACCCGGCCAACCTGAAATGGGGCGAAATCGGTGTTGACGTTGTTGCCGAAGCTACCGGTCTGTTCCTGACCGACGAGACTGCTCGCAAGCACATCGCTGCCGGCGCCAAGAAAGTCGTTCTGACCGGTCCGTCCAAAGACGCTACCCCGATGTTCGTAATGGGCGTTAACGACGCTACCTATGCTGGCCAGGATATCGTTTCCAACGCTTCCTGCACCACCAACTGCCTGGCTCCGATCGCCAAGGTTCTGAACGATACCTTCGGTATCGAGTCCGGCCTGATGACCACCGTTCACGCTACCACTGCTACCCAGAAGACCGTTGATGGTCCGTCTGCCAAAGACTGGCGCGGTGGCCGCGGTGCGGCTCAGAACATCATCCCGTCCTCTACCGGTGCTGCCAAGGCTGTTGGCGTGGTTATCCCGGAACTGAAAGGTCTGCTGACCGGTATGGCTTTCCGTGTTCCGACTCCGGACGTGTCTGTTGTTGACCTGACCGTCAACCTGAAGAAAGCTGCCACCTACGCAGAAATCTGCGAAGCGATGAAAGCGGCTTCCGAAGGTGCCATGAAGGGCGTTCTGGGCTACACCGAAGACGAAGTGGTTTCTACCGACTTCCTGGGTGAGCGTCAGACCTCCGTATTCGACGCCAAGGCTGGTATCCAGCTGAACGACAAATTCGTTAAAGTTGTATCCTGGTACGACAACGAAATGGGCTACTCCAGCAAAGTTCTGGACCTGATCGCTCACATCTCCAAGTAATTTGGGATACGCAATCAAGTAGCTTGAAAAAGGCGGCCATTGGCCGCCTTTTTGTATTCTGGACCGGGATTTTTCCAACCCTCTCTTCTGAATGTGCGCGAGCACAGGAGTCCTCATGCAACCGACACGCTCTCTGACTGCCCACTGTACCCTCAGCCACCACCCGGCTGGCCAACCCCTGCTGACCGTCGACAACGGCTACGCCAAGGCAGAAATCAGCCTGTTTGGCGCCCACGTGCTGAGCTACCAGCGTCACGATGAACCCGCCTCCATCTGGCTCAGCGACAAGGCGGTACTGGATGGCAGCAAACCCATCCGCGGCGGCATTCCCCTCTGCTGGCCCTGGTTTGGTCCGGCCCCTGCCCGCGTCGGCAGCGGCAAGCCCTCCCACGGCTTTGCCCGCACCAGCCTGTGGACGCTGGACGGTGTCTCCGATCACGGTGACGGCACGCTCGTCCACCTGTCTCTGCGTGACAACGAGGCAACCCGTCAGCTCTGGCCTCATGCCTTCGAGCTGGAGCTGGACGTGCTGGTCGGCAAGGAGCTGGCCCTGGTACTGACCACCCGCAACACCGGCAAAGCGCCGCTCGTCTACAGCGGTGCCCTGCACACCTACCTGCAGATAAGTTCACCGAAGTCAGTGAGCGTCAGCGGCCTTGGCGAGCCCTATGCCGACAAACTGACCGGCCAGAATGGCCAGCAGCAGGGTCCTCTGACCCTGAACGGCCCGCTGGATCGGGTCTATTGGCAGCCTGCGGCCCACGTCAGCATCCAGGATGGCGAACGCGAGACCCGGGTGGTCAGCGGCAACCACGACAGCGTGGTGGTCTGGACCCCCTGGCTGGAAGGCGCCCACGCCATGGCCGACATGAGCGATGATGGTTATCGCACCATGCTCTGCGTCGAAGCCGCCATCGCCAGCGAGGCAGGCGTGACCGTCGCACCGGATGAAGAGCACAGCTTCTCCACCGTGATCATCTGACAATACGCTGAACAGATAAATAAAGAGGGCTCCCGCGGGAGCCCTCTTTGCATCTCTTTGTCTTGGTAATCAGGCATTGCCCTGGGTCTTGAGCCTGAGCTCGGCGGCGAAGTTGAGCATGCGGTCGAGCGGGATCAAGGCCTTCACCCGCAGATCCTCGTCCACCAGGATCTCGTGGCGCTCGGCGCCATCGGTGAGGGCCTCCTTGATGGCCACCAGACCGTTCATCGCCATCCAGGGGCAGTGGGCGCAACTGCGGCAGGTCGCGCCATCGCCACCGGTCGGCGCCTCCACCATCTCTTTCTCCGGGCAGGCCTGCTGCATCTTGTAGAAGATGCCGCGATCGGTCGCCACGATGAGCTTCTGCTGGAGCAGCTCCTTGGCCGCCTTGATCAGCTGGCTGGTAGAGCCCACCGCATCGGCCAGCTCGATCACCGAGGCAGGGGACTCCGGGTGGACCAGCACGGCGGCATCCGGATTCTGCTCCTTCAGCTCACGCAGGGCACGGGCCTTGAACTCGTCGTGGACTATGCAGTGACCCTGCCAGCGCAACATCTCGGCGCCAGTCTTCTTCTCGATGTAGGCACCGAGGTGACGGTCCGGGCCCCAGATGATCTTGTGACCCTGGCTGTCCAGATGTTCGACGATCTCCAGCGCGATGCTGGAGGTGACCACCCAGTCCGCCCGCGCCTTGACCGCCGCCGAAGTATTGGCATAGACCACCACGATATGGTCGGGATGGGCGTCACAGAAGGCGGAGAACTGCTCGATGGGGCAGCCCAGATCAAGCGAGCACTCGGCCTCCAGCGTCGGCATCAGGACTCGCTTGTGGGGGCTCAGGATCTTGGAGGTCTCTCCCATGAAGCGCACCCCGGCGACGATCAGGGTCTGCGCCTCATGATCACGGCCAAAGCGGGCCATCTCGAGGGAATCGCCGACGAAACCACCGGTCTCCTCCGCCAGCGCCTGGATCTCGGGATCCGTGTAGTAGTGGGCGACCAGCACCGCCTTGCGCTCCTTGAGCAGTGCCTTGATGTCTGCGATCAGGGTCGTCTTCTGCTCGGCGCTCAGGGGAAGGGGCTTGGCCGGAAACGGATAGTCCATCTCGACTACCGGCGGGACATTGTTCAGTGCATTGCTCATTGCGACTGTTCCATCAACGCTTGGAAAGGCAAAAATTATAACCAGAAGCCGCGCACAAACCCATCAACAAATCCGGTGCTGCGCAAGTGTCCGAATATACTCAAGTAATTCGTTGTCATTCTTGCCAAAGGAGTTGTCGAATGAAACAACGTTCCCTCAAAACCAAGCTGCTACTGCTCACCATGGGGCTGTTTCTCGCCAGCGGCCTCGCCATGACTCTGATGCAGTCCTCCTCGCTGAACACCCTGCGCAGCAGCATCGTCAGCCAGACCCGCCAGGCGCTGGAGCAGGAAGTTTCCCGTACCCTGCAGTTCCAGGCCGAACGCTATGCGGTGCAGATCGCCGACCTGCTGCAGCAGTCCTATCAGGTGCCGCTGGGCATGGCGGCCCAGCTGGAAGGCAGCATGGCGCAGCCGGACAGGCTGCTGAGCCGCCCCCAGGTCGAGACGCTGCTTCACAGCCGACTGCAGCAAGCGGGCGGCATCAGTTCCATCTATGCCCAGTTTGAACCCGACGGGTACGACGGCCAGGATGCCAGCTGGCAAGCCGGCGCCTCCCACTCCGTCGTCGGCAAGGGCAGCCTGGAGATTTATTTCACCCGCGACCAGGGTGGCCAAATCAGCCAGCAGCCAGTGGATGCCGCCACCAGTGCCGCCAAATACGACACCTCGGTCAACGAGTTCGGCATCCGCAACAGCGAATGGTACCTGTGTGGCCGCGACACCCTGCGCCCCTGTCTGATGGAGCCCTACCTCTACGAGATAAGCCCCGGCAACAAGATGCTGATGACCAGCCTGACGGTGCCCGTTCTGAAAGCCGGCAAGTTTGTCGGCATCACCGGCGTCGACATGAACCTGCCCATCTTCCAGCAATTGGCAGAGAACCTCGGCAAGAGCCTGTATGACAACCAGGCCGAGGTCACTCTGGTCAGCAAGATGGGCCTCATCGTCGGCAGCAACCGTCACGCCGACAAGCTGGGACGGCCGCTGACGGAAGCCGGTCTCACCGCCCCCACCGGCCAGGAGCAGGACACCGAGACCGACTTCATCCTGCAACAGCCGGTCAGGATCGACGCCGCCGATACCCAGTGGTGGCTGATGCTCAAGGTGCCCAAGGCGCTGGCACTCAGCCAGGCCAACACCATCAGCAACCAGCTTGGCGACTTGCTGCAGGCCACCCAGCAGCAACAGCTGATCGCCATCGTCGTCATCACCCTGCTGGCGCTGGCGCTGCTCATCTGGTTCATCCAGACCATCACGGCCCCCCTCTCCCTCATCAGCCGCCATGTGTCCCACCTCTCCAGCAACGAGGGCGACCTGACCCAGCAGATGAGGATAGACACCCACCAGGAGCTGATCGAGCTGGGCGGCCACCTCAACACCTTCCTCGGCAAGTTGCGCGGCATGGTGCAGGGCAGCAAGCAGATCGGCCAGCAGGTGCACCAGCAGGCCCAGGGCATGAAGCAGACGGCCGACACCATGCGCAGCAGTCTGGACGAGCAGAGTCTGGAGCTGGAGAGCGTGGTCAGTGCCATGCATCAGATGAGCACCACGGCGGTCAGCGTAGCGGGCTATGCCGAGCAGGCAGCCCAGGAGTCGGAAACGGCCACCCATCACATCAGCACGGCCCAACAGACCCTGAGCCGGGCCCGCACCGAGATCCACACCCTGGTTGAAGACATGCACCTCGCCGACAAGGCGGTCGCCCAGGTGGCTCAGCGCAGCACCAACATCAGCCGCATTCTCGACGTGATCAGGGCCATTGCCGAGCAGACCAACCTGCTGGCGCTCAATGCGGCCATCGAGGCGGCACGGGCCGGCGACATGGGGCGCGGCTTTGCCGTGGTAGCAGACGAAGTGCGGGCGCTGGCCAACAAGACCCGGGAGTCCACCGACGAGATAGGTCAGCTCATCGGCAGCCTGCAGACCGAGGTCAACAGCAGCCAGCAGTTGATGAGTACCGGCATCACTCGCTCGGCCAGCACGGTGGAAGGGACGGAGCAGGCCTTTGAGGCCCTCAATCAGGTGGTCACCCAGATCCAGCAGATCCACGATCACATCAGCCAGGTGGCCACGGCGGCCGAACAGCAGAGCGCCGTCAGCGACACCATCAACCAGAATCTGATGCGGATCGGCGACGCCGCCACCACCCTGGGGCAGGAGGCCAACGCCAGCCATCACCTGAGCGAGCAGCTGGAGCAGGCTGCCACGGCACTGGCCACCCAACTCGATCGACTGAGAACCTGACGCCGAACGGCCATAAAAAAAAGCCCGCATTGCTGCGGGCTTTTTCAATCTGGTGGTCGTTACTGGGATCGAACCAGTGACCCCCTCCTTGTAAGGGAGGTGCTCTCCCAGCTGAGCTAAACGACCTGGGATTCTTGAAATGATGGTGGGTCGTGCTGGATTCGAACCAGCGACCAATTGATTAAAAGTCAACTGCTCTACCGACTGAGCTAACGACCCATCTAAATCATTTTTACAAACTTGGTGGTCGTTACTGGGATCGAACCAGTGACCCCCTCCTTGTAAGGGAGGTGCTCTCCCAGCTGAGCTAAACGACCTGGGATTCTTGAAATGATGGTGGGTCGTGCTGGATTCGAACCAGCGACCAATTGATTAAAAGTCAACTGCTCTACCGACTGAGCTAACGACCCATCTAAATCATTTTTTACAAACTTGGTGGTCGTTACTGGGATCGAACCAGTGACCCCCTCCTTGTAAGGGAGGTGCTCTCCCAGCTGAGCTAAACGACCTGGGATTCTGAAATGATGGTGGGTCGTGCTGGATTCGAACCAGCGACCAATTGATTAAAAGTCAACTGCTCTACCGACTGAGCTAACGACCCATCTAAATCATTTTTTTACAAACTTGGTGGTCGTTACTGGGATCGAACCAGTGACCCCCTCCTTGTAAGGGAGGTGCTCTCCCAGCTGAGCTAAACGACCTGGGATTCTGAAATGATGGTGGGTCGTGCTGGATTCGAACCAGCGACCAATTGATTAAAAGTCAACTGCTCTACCGACTGAGCTAACGACCCATCTAAATCATTTTTACAAACTTGGTGGTCGTTACTGGGATCGAACCAGTGACCCCCTCCTTGTAAGGGAGGTGCTCTCCCAGCTGAGCTAAACGACCTGGGATTCTTGAAATAATGGTGGGTCGTGCTGGATTCGAACCAGCGACCAATTGATTAAAAGTCAACTGCTCTACCGACTGAGCTAACGACCCATCTAAATCATTTTTTACAAACTTGGTGGTCGTTACTGGGCTCGAACCAGTGACCCCCTCCTTGTAAGGGAGGTGCTCTCCCAGCTGAGCTAAACGACCTGGGAATTCTTGTGGCCAGATTGGTGGGTCGTGTAGGGATCGAACCTACGACCAATTGATTAAGAGTCAACTGCTCTACCGACTGAGCTAACGACCCACACCGACTTGCCTGGCACACTGCTTGCCTTGGCAAACAGTTTAAAACTGGTGGTCGCTACTGGGATCGAACCAGTGACCCCCTCCTTGTAAGGGAGGTGCTCTCCCAGCTGAGCTAAGCGACCTGGGAATGCTGTCTCCACCTGGTGGAGAGAATGGTGGGTCGTGCTGGATTCGAACCAGCGACCAATTGATTAAAAGTCAACTGCTCTACCGACTGAGCTAACGACCCTCACCACGACCAGGACCGACTGCAATACTGCACCGGCTCTGACGGCGGCCTATATTACGGATTTATCATCCTGGCGCAATAGAAAAATCTTAAATTCAATCTGTTTGTTCATTGCGCATACAAAGCGGGGCTGTATTTACAAGACTGTTACGAAAACAGTGACATGCAGCAATGTTACAGCTTGCTCAAACTCTGCTTGGCCAGTTGGGCCGGCGAGGTGTTCGGGTAACCCTTGATCACCTGCTCATAGAAGTTCTTCGCTTCCGCCTTCTTGCCATCAAGCTGTGCCAGCATGCCCAGCTTCAACAGCGCATCGGCTCGCTTGGGCGACTTGCTGAACTTGGTTGCCACCGTGGTGAACTGGGCAGCAGCGCCGGTCCGGTCACCCTTGTTGAACAACAGCTGGCCCAGCCAGTAATGGGCATTGGGGACATAGCTCGAGCTTGGATACTGTTTGATGAACCCTTCGAAGGCGGGGATGGCCTTGTCGTAGTTCTTCTCCTTGAGCACCATGTTCACGGCCGCATCATAGGCCTGGTTCTCATTCAGGTTGGTCGAGTAGTTGGCTGCCGGTGTCGCGCTCGCAGCGGCGGCTGCCGGGGCTGCTGGCGTAGCAGCAGGCTGACTGTTGGCCACCTTGTCGAGCTCCTGATAGAGCTGACGCTGACGCTCTTGCGACTGTTCCATCTGGTAGGTCTGCTGTTCCAGCTGACCGCGCAGCTCGGAGACCTCCCCCTGCAGGGAGTCGACCTGCTGCTGCAATTCGGCTTGCAGCCGCAGACGGGCATTGAGGGTGCGCTCCAGCAGGGCAACTCTGTCTTCCAGGCTGCCGGTGGGCACGATGGCGCCGTTGTTGCCGCTAAGGACAACACCGCCACCCGAGTCACCGCTCAGATCGCTGACGGGAGCCGCCGCCTGCGCATTCAGAGCAACCAATACGGCCAGCGCAACAACAGCTTGCTTGTACACAGATTTCATTCGGATCAAACCTTAGCGTTTAGGGCAAATAAAACGGCCAGCGCCATCGTCGCTCGCTTATACAGATTTCATTCGGATCAAACCTTGGCGTTTAGTGCAAATAAAACGGCCATCGAAATGGCCGCTTGCATATAAACGAACTTCGTTCGGTTTAAACCTTAGTAAACCAGAACCGCACGGCGGTTTTTGGCAAAGGCATCCTCGGTGTGGGACATGTCCAGCGGCTTCTCTTCGCCATAGCTGACGATGGAGAGCTGCTCGGCCTGCACACCCAGGGTTTGCAGATACTTGGCAACGGCCTTGGCACGACGCTCGCCCAGGGCAATGTTGTACTCCGGAGTACCGCGCTCGTCGGCGTGACCTTCGATCAGGACCTTAACGCTCGGGCGCTCGCGCAGGTAGCTGGCGTGGGCATCCAGCAGATCAGCGTACTGACCCTGGATATCGTAACCGTCGAACGGGAAGTAGATCACGTTGTCACGTTGCAGCGCTTCGAACTTCTGACGCATCTGCTCTTCCGGGGACAACATGCCGTTGGCGCCGCCGGTTTGTACACCGCCCATGCCGTCGGTCATACCTGACTCAGCGCCAGCGGCGTCAGAATCAGAAGAAGAGCTACAAGCGGCCAGGGTGAACAGTGGCAGTGCGATGGCCAAACCCTTGAGCAGTTTATTGAGTTGCATGCTATTTCCTTAAACCTTTATAACAAAACAAAAAACAATTGGATTTTTATCAATTCAAGAAGGGCGACCAAGCTGGTGCACGAATTTCACCGCTACTGGTCGGAAGCACAGCCTTGAAGCGACCATCAGTCGACACCAACGCGAGACTCTTACGACCCTGATAGATGGTGGCATAAATGATCATGCTGCCATTGGGAGCCACACTTGGCGACTCATCCAGCGCACTCTGGGTAAGGACCAGCAGGGCATTGTTTTCCATGTCCTGGCGGGCAATACGGTACTGCCCCTGAACACGAGTCACCATCACCATGATTTTGCCATCAGGAGTGATGGATGCGCCCTGGTTGGATTCACCTTCCCAAGTCATCCGGCGAGTCATACCAGTCGCCAAATTTACGCTATAAATCTGGGGTTTGCCACCACGTTCAGAGGTGAACAACAAATTTTGCCCGTCCGGCATCCAGGAGGGTTCGGTGTCGATCACCCGGCTGGTTGTGACGCGGGTCAGCTGCTTGCTAGCGACATCAACCACATAGAGGTTCGGTGAACCATCCTTGGAGAGAACGATAGCCAGACGACGACCATCCGGAGACCACTCAGGCGCGCCGTTGATCCCGCGGAAACTGGTGATCAGGCTGCGTTGCTGGGTGTAGATATCCTGCACGTAGATCTCGGACTTCTGGTTCTCGAAACTCACGTAGGCCAGCTTGCTGCCATCCGGCGACCAGGCCGGGGACATCAGCGGCTCGCGGGAGCGCAGCAGGGTCTTCTCGTTGTAGCCGTCGTAGTCGGCGATGCGCAGCTGATACGGGAACTGGGTGCCCTGCTGGACGGAGACATAGGCCAGACGAGTCAGGAAGGCCCCACGCTCGCCGGTCAGACGCTCATAGACGATGTCGGAGATGCGGTGAGCGAACTGACGCATCTGGGCACCCGGGATGGTCGCCATGCGGCTGTCCAGGATGTAGCCGTTGCTCTCGCCACCTTGCGCCTTGGCCAGCTGGCCCTTCAGCACGTCAACCAACTCGAAGTTGATCTTGTAGGTACCGTCGCCGACAGCAGCAATGGAACCGACCACCACGGCCTCGACCCCTTGCGAAGCCCAGGGTGCGAAGTTGATTTCGCCGCTGGTGCTCGGCGTCTGCGGCATCTGGCCACGAGCCAGCGGCTTGAACTTGCCGCTGCGCATCAGGTCGTTGGAGACCACTTCCGCGATGTCCTGCGGCAGCTGGCCATTGCCTTCCCACTTGAAGGGGGCGACCGCAATGGGTCGGGCACTGTCGATACCGCCAGTGATGACGATGTCCAAGGCCGCCTGGGCGCTCTGGCCC
This sequence comes from Aeromonas hydrophila subsp. hydrophila ATCC 7966, assembly GCF_000014805.1. Taxonomy (NCBI): domain Bacteria; kingdom Pseudomonadati; phylum Pseudomonadota; class Gammaproteobacteria; order Aeromonadales; family Aeromonadaceae; genus Aeromonas; species Aeromonas hydrophila. The sequence continues at coordinate 4,072,865 of NC_008570.1, forward strand.
AGCAACAAACAGCCAACCAAAGCAAAAAACACTTTTCTTATCATGGCTTAAATACTCGGTTCCAAAAAAATGAGAGATTAACTTCCTTTCTCGGCAAGATGCTGCCAACCACGCTACACGATTTACCTTACCCAGGCCTTAGATGCTCGGTTCCAACTTGAGGTTGAACTCCTTCAACATCTCGAACGCCGCAGGATCCTTCGGCACCGGCAGTTGGTTGGCCTTCAATACGGCCGCCTTGCCGGAACGACATACCGCCGGGTCACCCTGGCCGTTATCTACCGAGATGACAAAGCCAGTGCTCGCAAGACGTACGCCGATAGTACATGTTTTGCCCCGCATGGTGGGATCCAAAATCATATATCGCTCAACAGTCGCCTTGATGAGTGCCGCGTATTTGTCGACCTCGCCCTGCGCTGCAGCAGATGCCGCCTGACTGCGGGCATTGGCCTCAGCCGCCAGCTGCTGCTGCATCATGTCTTCCATCTCTTTTTGCAGCTTGGCCTCCTCGGCCGCCTTGCGCTTGCGCTCTGCCGCGATCTTGGCCTGCTTGTCGGCCTCCGCCTTGGCTTTCTTCTCTGCGTCAGCTTTTGCCTTCTTAGCGGCCTCTTCCTTGGCCTCCTTGGCTTTCTTGTCGGCTTCGGCCTTGGCCTTTTTCTCGGCCTCCGCCTTGGCTTTCTTGTCCGCTTCGGCCTTGGCTTTCTTCTCAGCCTCCTGCTTGGCCTTCTTCTCGGCTTCAGCCTTCTTGGCTGCGTCCGCCTTGGCCTGCTTCTCTTCAGCCTCTTTCTTCTCTTGTTCCTTTTTCTTCTTCAGCGCCAGCGCCTTGCTCTCTTCTTCCGCGGCCTTGCGCTCGGCTTCCACCTTCTTGGCTTTCTGCTCTTCCAGCTTGCGGGCTTCCTCGGCCTTCTGGGCCTTCTCTTCCGCCTGCTTCTGCTCGGCTACCTTCTTCTGCTTTTCAGCCTCGGCCTTGCGGGTGGCCTCTTCGGCCTCCTTGCGCTTGGTCTCGGCGATACGCAGCCGCTCCTGCTGCTGGGCCAGCTCGCGCTTGGCGATGTCCGTGTCTTCCTTATCCTTCTCTTTCTCTACCTTCTGCGGCTTGGGCTGAGACTTCTGCTGCTGGATCTGCTTGGCCTGCTCGTTGAGGAAATTCTCGTCGAGCATGACGGCATTGACGATCTGCCCCTTCGACTCGGGTCGCTTCGGCTTGCTGAAATCGAGCCCGACAAACAGGATGATGCCGATGATCAGGTGCAGCAGAAGCGACGCGATGAGATAACCGGAAATACCACGCTTCACATCCATCTCCGTCAGTTCACCGGATCCGTCATCAGGCCGACCTGAGGCACACCCGCTTTCTTGAGGGCCACCATCAGCAGGATCACCTCTTCGTAGCGCACCGACTTGTCGCCGGCGACCACCACGGGGGCGTTCTGGTTGATGGCCAGATAGCCCATGGCCTTCTCGGTGATGTATTGCTGCATCGCCTCGGGAGTACCGGCAGGCACCGGCTCGTCATCGGCCTCACCGGCCTTGATGACATACTCGCCTTCGGTGTTGACGCTGACGATGAAGGGCGGCTTGGCATCTTCCGGCAACTGCTCGGATTCCGCCTGCGGCAGGTCAACCTTGACCCCTTGCGTGATCACGGGCGTCACCGCCATGAAGATGATAAGCAGCACCAGCATGACGTCGATATAGGGAACCACGTTGATCTCGGCCACCTTCTTGCGCCGGATCCGCTGATAGGTTTGCATTACTGATCACCCTGCTGCTGAGCAATTTGACGGTTCAGAATGGTGGTGAACTCGTCCATGAAGTTGGCGTAGGCGTTTTCCAGCCGCTCGACCTTGTTGGAGAAGCGGTTGTAGAAGATAACGGCCGGGATGGCGGCAAACAGACCCATGGCGGTGGCGATCAGCGCTTCCGCGATACCGGGTGCCACCATCTGCAGGGTGGCCTGTTGCACCTGACCCAGGGCGATAAAGGCGTTCATGATCCCCCAGACGGTACCAAACAGACCGATGTAGGGGCTGATGGAGCCGATGGTCGCCAGCACCGGCAGGTTGGATTCCAGTTCGTCCACGGCGCGGGAAAGGGAGACCCGCATGGCGCGGTAAGTACCGTCCATCACCGCATCCTGACCACGGGCACCGGCCTTGAGCAGACGGGCGTACTCCTTGAAGCCGGAGTAGAAGATGTCTTCCATGCCTTCGATGTCGTCGCGACGGGAGGAGGACTCCTGGTAGAGACGGTTCAGATCGACCCCGGACCAGAATCTGTCTTCAAATTGCTCCGATGCGAGATTGGCTGCCTTGATGGCCTTGGAACGCTGGATGATCAGCGCCCAGGAAACTACCGACATACCCATCAGGGTCATCATGACCAGTTTTACCAGCAGGCTGGCTTGCCAAAACAGGCCAATAAACGAAATTTCAGCGTGCACTTAACAGCACTCCCTTCACATTTTCAGGTATTGCAACAGGTTTCATATGCGGATGACTGACACAGGCTATCTGTACCATGGCCTGGGTGATCAGTCGTCCATCAGCCGCCAGTATCCGTTGTGAAAAACGCATGGAGGCGCGTTTCACTTCAGTCACTTGCGTTAATACAGTCAAAAGCTCATTAAATCGGGCCGCCGAGCGGAAATCGATCTCTGTTCGACTCACCACAAACGCGAACCCGTCGCGCAGCATGACATCCTGTTCGATGCCGCCGCAGCGCAGGAACTCGGTGCGAGCACGTTCCATAAACTTGAGATAATTGGCGTTGTAGACGATGCCCCCAGCATCGGTGTCTTCGTAGTAGACCCGTACCGGAAACTCAGAGACTTCCCCCATAACAATCTGTGATCCATTCGACAGTCAGATGGGGGGCTATCATAGCGCAGGGCTGAATAGGAAAGAAGCAGGGGGAAGCAGGGAAATCCTGCCTCCCCCCGTTTTTTATGAAAGGAAATAGCCTTGGGTCAACCAGAGCCCATATAACAAACTGGGCCAGGCGAGCCAGGGGCAAAACAGCACACGGCCGATGAGGCTGCGGGGATGAAATCCCAGCCCGTGCATGACGCCACAACAGACCGCCCACATCAGCCAGGGCGCGAGCCAGAGCCCGTGCTCGCTGGTATTGGCGGCCACCAGGTTGGGAGCCTGTAAAATGGCGACGGCCAACAGGGCCGCCGCCAACAGCATCAACCCCTGCCAGGGTTGGCGCTCCAAGGGAGCGGCCAACCGGGCGAGTCGATCACTTGTTCTCATCGATCTGGCGATCCATGTTCTCGGTATGCTCCAGCCAGAGCGCATTGATGATGCCGAATGCGCAAGCCAGCAACAGACCCAGGATCCAGGTGAAATACCACATATCAGGGCACCTTCTTAGTAGAGCGATTGTTGGTTGTCTTCGATGTGCTTGCTGGTCACCCGGCCGAACATCTTGATGTAGGTCCACAGGGTATAACCCAGCACAATCGGTACGAAGATGGCAGCCGCCACCGTCATCACCTTGAGGGTGTTGAAGGAGGCTGTGGCATCCCACATGGTCAGGCTCAGTGACGGCTCAAGACTGGAAGGCATCACGAACGGGAACATGGAGAAGCCTGCAGTCAGGATCACGCCGGCAACCGCCAGGGAGGAGGTAGTGAACGCCAGCCAGCCCTTGTTCAGTTTGGCGAACAGCGCGGTCAGCAGGCTCATGGCCAGACCCAGCACAGGTGCTGCAACCATCCAGGGATAGAGGCTGTAGTTGTTCATCCAGGCTCCGGCCTGACGCACCACTTCCTTGTTCATCGGATTGGAAACGGCATCGGTCGCGGCTGCCTTGACCACCACATAGCCTTCCATGCCGCTGACCCAGAAACCGGCCAGACCGAACAGCACCAGAGTCAGCAGCGAGCAGATCATGGCGGCAGTGCGGGAGCGGGCCAGCACTTCACCGTCGGTCTTCATCATCAGCCAGGTCGCACCCTGAGTGACCAGCATGAACAGGCTCACCAGGCCGGCCAGCAGGCCGAACGGATTGAGCAGACCGAAGAAGTTGCCGTGATAGGTCAGCATCATGAACTGGTTGAAGTCGAACGGTACGCCCTGCAGCAGGTTGCCGAATGCCACGCCAAACACGATGGGCGGCACCGCACTACCTACGAACAGCGCCCAGTCCCAGTTGCTGCGCCACTTGGCGTCTTCACGCAGGGAGCGGTACTTGAAGCCGACCGGGCGGAAGAACAGGGCCATCAGCGTCAGGATCATGGCGATGTAGAAGCCGGAGAAGGCTGCGGCATAGACCATGGGCCAGGCGGCAAACAGGGCACCACCGGCAGTCACCAGCCATACCTGGTTGCCTTCCCAGTGCGGGCCCATGGTGTTGAGCATCACCCGACGCTCGACATCCTTCTTGCCGACGAAGGGGAGCAGTGCGCCCACCCCCATATCGAAGCCGTCGGTGATGGCGAAACCGATCAGCAAGACACCGACCAGCACCCACCAGACCAGACGCAACATTTCGTAATCAAACATGGGTTACTCTCCTTATGCCTTGCTCTGTTCGAAGTGGTACTTGCCCGTCTTCAGGCTGCTTGGGCCCAGACGCGCGTACTTGAACATCAGGTACATCTCGATGATCAGCAGTACGGTATAGAACAGGCAGATCCCGATCAGGGAGAACCAGATCTCGGACGCCGGCACATTGGATGCAGAGACGGAGGTCGGCAGCACTTCGGCGATGGTCCAGGGCTGACGGCCATACTCAGCGACGAACCAGCCACACTCGATGGCGATCCAGGGCAAGGGGATACCGTACAGCAGCGCCTTGAGCAGCCATTTGCGCTCGCCGATCTTGTGACGGGTGCTGTCATAGAAGGCCAGGCCGATCAGCAGCAGCATCAGCATGCCGCAGGCAACCATGATGCGGAAGGCAAAGAACAGCGGCGCAACCTGCGGGATGGAGTCATCCACGGCAGCCTTGATCTGTTCGTCGGTGGCATCGGTGACGTTGTTGGTGTAGCGCTTGAGCAGCAGACCGTAGCCCAGATCCTGCTTCACTTCATCGAAGCGGGCACGGGTATCGTCGGACTTGTCGCCGGATTGCAGCTTGGTCAGCAGGTCGTAGGCGGTCATGCCGTTGCGCACGCGCAGCTCATGCTCGCTCTTCAGATCCTTGAGGCCAGTGACCTGACCATCCAGGGAACGGGTGGCGATGATGCCGAGCGCATAAGGGATTTTGATGGCGTAGTCGGTGCGCATCTCTTCCTGATTCGGAATGCCGAACAGGGTAAAGGAGGCAGGTGCCGGCTCGGTGTTCCATTCGGCCTCGATGGCCGCCAGTTTCACCTTCTGCACTTCACCGGTCTCGTAACCGGACTCGTCACCGAGGATCAGCACGGAGAGGATGGAAGCCATGCCGAAAGCGGCTGCGATGGCGAAGGAGCGACGGGCAAAAGCCACATCACGATTCTTCAGCAGGTAGTAGGAAGAGATACCCAGCACGAACATGGCGCCCGTGGTGTAGCCGGCCGCGACGGTATGCACGAACTTGACCTGGGCAACCGGGTTGAACACCAGCTCGGCGAAGCTCACCATCTCCATCCGCATGGATTCGAAGTTGAACTCGGCACCGACCGGGTTCTGCATCCAGCCGTTAGCCACCAGGATCCAGAGGGCGGAGAGGTTGGTCCCGAGAGCCATCAGCCAGGTCGCAGCCAGGTGCTGGCGCTTGGAGAGGCGATCCCAACCGAAGAAGAACATACCGACGAAGGTGGATTCCAGGAAGAAGGCCATCAAGCCTTCGATGGCCAGCGGGGCCCCGAAGATATCGCCGACGTAGTGGGAGTAGTAAGCCCAGTTGGTACCGAACTGAAACTCCATGGTCAGCCCTGTGGTGACCCCAAGGGCAAAGTTGATACCAAACAACTTGCCCCAGAACTTGGTCATGTCCCGGTAGACAGGGTTGTTGGTCATCACATAGACAGACTCCATGATCGCCAGAATGAAGGCCATTCCGAGCGTCAGGGGCACAAACAGGAAGTGATAAAGGGCCGTCGCAGCGAATTGGAACCGCGATAGGTCTACCACATGCTCAGCAATCATGATGTTTCCTCACCGATTATTGGCACGGCTATTTTAAGTTTTAAGGACAAAGCTTCCGTTGGAAGTCCCCGAATTATCGGTCATGTTCCAGTTTTGCACTGACGACCGGATTCGACTGCCACCACATTAACAACAAGGCAATAATATGGAACAAAAAAAGCTAATGTTTAACAATCGCAAAACAATCCAGCTTGCTTTATTCCCGCCCATAATGACCTGCGTTTTATATCACCTTTATTTGATTGAAATCAATGTAAAACCATCATGAATACATGCCTTTTAAAGGCATTTTCACGACCGACGAGATTTATTTTAGAGAGCTGCGTCACAAAAAAACAAAGATCGCAAATCATTGATTTAAATCAAATTTATATTTATCACCAATTAGTAATGGTTCTGTTAAAAAACAACTGACAAGGTCGTTTTCATAATGTTTCCTGTGGCTGTGCCGGGTCCGAATAAAACTAATTAAAAACCACTAAAAACGCATGTTCATGCTAATTCCACAAGCCGGCAAAATGATTAGTTAATCTAATCTGAGATAGGTAATTTTTCTTGTTTGTCCGAGTCCGATAGAGCTCCTACAATGCGCCTCGCAGTGAGGGCATACCCTTGGATACAGGCCGGTCAATCTGGGTTCCCGGTACGTATTCGATGAACATTTCGAACCTGTTTATTGGAATCAAAGATGAAAAAGTTTGTTGCTAAAACCATCCGTTACTACAAGCTTTCGTTCGTGCAGCTCTATCAAATGAACCGACTCTGAGGCCTCGCGACGGCTCCTCTGTTTTTTTACCGGTCTGTCTCCAGACGCACTCACTGTCTGTGAACATCCATCCTGAATTGTCTTTGCCCACCGCATCCGCAGTGGGCTTTTTTTTGCCCGGATAACAAAAAACCGCCTCTGGCGGCGGTTTTTTGTTCAATCAGCTATTTTCACCCTTCATCTGGCCGTTGCAGGCCAAAATGCGCATAAGCTCTTGGTGTCGCGATCCGCCCTCTGGGTGTACGTTGCAGATAGCCCTGCTGGATCAGATAAGGCTCGAGTACATCCTCGATAGTGTCCTTCTCCTCCCCGATGGCAGCCGCCAGGTTGTCGAGCCCCACCGGCCCGCCCAGAAACTTGTCTATCACAGCCAACAATAACTTGCGGTCCATGAAGTCGAAGCCTTCATTATCCACGTCCAGCATGTCCATGGCTCGGGCCGCTATGGGTCCATCGATGCGGCCGTCAGATTTCACCTGGGCAAAATCGCGCACCCGGCGCAACAAACGGTTAGCAATTCGCGGCGTACCGCGCGAACGACGCGCCACCTCCAGTGCACCGTCTTCCGTCATGTCGAGCCCGAGGCAACGGGCGCTGCGCGCGACGATGTCGGTCAGATCCTTGACGTTGTAGAACTCGAGCCGTTGCACTATGCCGAAACGATCCCGCAGCGGACTGGTGAGAGAGCCAGCCCGGGTAGTGGCACCGATCAGGGTGAAGGGGGGCAGATCGAGCTTGATGGAACGGGCGGCTGGCCCCTCCCCGATCATGATGTCGAGCTGGTAATCCTCCATCGCCGGATAAAGCACCTCCTCCACCACCGGACTGAGGCGGTGGATCTCGTCGATGAACAGCACGTCGTTCGGTTCGAGGTTGGTGAGCAGCGCCGCCAGATCGCCGGCCTTCTCCAGCACCGGGCCGGAAGTGGTCTTGATGTTGACCCCCATCTCGTTGGCCACGATGTTGGCCAGCGTCGTCTTGCCAAGCCCCGGCGGGCCGAAGATCAACAGGTGATCGAGCGCCTCGCCACGCTGGCGCGCCGCCGCGATGAAGATCTCCATCTGCTCGCAGACGGGATCCTGACCGGTGTAATCGGCCAGCAGCTTGGGCCGGATGGCCCGATCGATGACTTCCTCTTCTCGCCCGCCGGAGGCGGAGATGAGACGATCCGCTTCAATCATTGTCTACCTCACACCAGGCTGCGCAGTGCTTCACGGATGATATCTTCCACCGACATGCCATCGGCAGCGACCTTGCTGACGATCTGGCTGGCCTGCTGCGGCTTGTAGCCAAGCGCCACCAGCGCGCTGGCCGCCTCTTCGCTCGAATCCGGCGCCCGCAGGGCACTCTCTCTGGCAGGCAGGGTGATCTCGGCCGGCGAGAAGAGATCGTGACTGACCCAGCCCTTGAGCCTGTCCTTCATCTCCACCACCAGCCGCTCGGCGGTCTTCTTGCCCACTCCAGGCAACTTGACCAAGGAGCTAATCTCTTCGCGCTCGACGCTCAGCACGAACTGAGTGGCGGTCATGCCGGAGAGGATGGCCAGCGCCAGCTTGGGACCGACCCCGTTGGTCTTGATCAGTTCGCGAAACAGCGCCCGTTCCTGCTTGTGGTTGAAGCCGTAGAGCAGCTGGGCATCTTCCCGCACCACGAAGTGGGTGTGGATGGTCGCCTCCTTGCCGATCTCGGGCAGATCATAGAAGCAGCTCATGGGCATCTGTACCTCATAGCCCACACCCCCGACCTCCAGCAGTACCTCGGGGGGTTGTTTCTCAATGACAACGCCTCTCAAGCGACCAATCACGGCTCTCTCCTCGCCAAACCAGCTATCTGTAAATTGGCTCATAGCATAAAGAATAACTGGATAAGTATCCAGCATAGGGCGGTGAGGAGTGGGGCGGATTCTCGGCACGTTTGCCTGTTGCCAGTCATGCTTGGATCCGGGCATGGCAACAACTTTATTTTTCATCGGGAATGGCGGATTCCCGCCATTGATAAAACACTGAATTGGGTTTGTTCGGAGCCAAGGAAGGTCCTGCATCATGAAAATTGTCACCACATCGAATCTCGGGCTGACCATTCTGCTCAGCTGCACGCTGGGGATGGGCATCGTCGGCTGGTATGGCAGCCAGCGACTGGCGGATCTGCTCTCCTATGTATTGGGCGCCGCCTGGCAGACTGCCGATGGCGCCATGGAAGGATCCATCGAGCTCGGCAACCAGTCGCTCTACATCCAGAAGATGCTCAGAGGCATGCCGCTCGACGAGCCGGAGCTGCAACGCGCCAGAGCGGCCACCGCCGATGCCATGCGCCGGGTGGGGGAAGGCCGGTTGATCGACGCCACCGCCATCAGCGCGATGGAGCAGCAGCATTTGACCTATCAGCAGCAACAGGAGCAGTTGCTGGCACTCTACCGGGCCTTTACCAGCGTCGATCAAGCGCTGCGCGCCAGCTCGGAGCGCATGTCCCGCCTCTCGACCCAGCTTGAGGTGGTGGGGGACGGCGCGGTCGAGAGCCTGACCCAGTCGCCGGATCAGGCCATCAGCTGGAATGGTGGTCTGGCCACCCGCTGGCATGCTGCCGATGGCGGCATGGAGGCCAACATCGGCTTCCTGCGCCAGCTCTATGCACTGGAGAAGATGCAGAGCGAGGGGCCGACTCCCGCCATCCAGGCCGAGATGAAGGAGGCAACCCGCTTCTACCAGGAAGCGGTCGACGCCATGCTGGGCAGCGGCATGTTTGATGTGCCCGGCGAAGGGGAATTTGCCGGCCAGTCGCTGGCAACCCAGTACCGCACCTTGCAAACCGAGGTGCAGCGGCTGATGGTGCAGTGGATGGCGGCACTGGGCGAGTATCAGGGTCAACTGGTCAACTATGAACGCAGCGCCGACCAGCTCAAGCAGCAACTGGTCGAGGTCGAAGCCAAGGGGGACGCCACGGTCGAAGATCAGGTCAACCAGCTCAACAGCATCATCAGCCACACCAAGAACCTGCTGCTGGGGGGGCTGCTGTTGAGCCTGCTGCTCGTGACCCTGTGCGGCTTCTGGCTGGTGCGCACCATCGTCAAACCCCTGCTGCAGGTCAATCAACGCATGCAGGATATCGCGGCAGGAGAAGGCGACCTCAATGCCCGCATCAATCTCAAGCGCGACGACGAGATTGGCTCGCTGGCCGGCAGCGTGGATCGCTTCATCGAGAAACTGCAGAAGATGATCAGCTCCACCATGGACAACAACCAGCACATCAGCGAGCACGTCCACACCTCGGTCAACCGGGTCGAAGCCATCAGCCAGAGCAGCCGCCAGACCGCCGAACACGCCCAGGCACTGCACCACGACAGCGAGCAGATGGTTCAGGTCGCCACCTCCATCTCGGACAACTGCAGCCTGGCGGCCCAAAACGCCAACGAGGTGCGCCAGCTCACCGCCGAGAGCAGCCAGTACGTGACCTCCGCCAGCAACGGCATGCAGCGGGTAGTGGTGGAAGTAGGCGAGTGCGCCAACGCCATCAACGCCCTCAAGGAGCAGGCCAGCCAGATTGGCCAGATAATCTCCACCATCAGCAGCATTTCGGAGCAGACCAACCTGCTGGCGCTCAACGCCGCCATCGAGGCGGCCCGGGCCGGCGAAATGGGGCGCGGCTTTGCCGTGGTGGCAGACGAGGTGCGTACCCTGGCCAATCGTACCGCCTCCTCCAGCGCCGAAATAACCGAGGTGATCAACAACATCCAGCAACAGACCGAGAAAGCCTATCTGATGATGCAGCGCAATCTGAAGACGGTGGAATCCGGCATGGAGGACTCTGACAACACCAGGCAGATCCTGTTCAAGGTGGAAGAGGCCATCGACCATCTGGCGGACATGGTGCAACAGGTGGCCGATGCCACCGGCCAGCTATCCCATACCCTCAGCCACACCTCGGACAAGGTCTCCGGCATCAGCCTGCAGGCCCAGACCGGTGAGCAGGAGGCGCAGGAGTGCCTGCAGCTCGCCTCCTCCCTGCATCAGGCCAGCCTGCTGCAACAGCGCCTGCTGTCGCAATTTCGGGTCTGACCAACGCGGGGGCTATGCCCCCGCTTTCTCCCGTCGTACGAATTTAGCCCTTGGGCCGCAGGGTCCGGCCTGTTAAAATTCCGCTCTTGAAATTATCCAGGGCCCAGCCGCCCGTCTTAGCTAAGGTCTACCGCGATGCGTACCAGCCAATATCTGCTTTCCACTCTCAAGGAAACCCCGTCCGATGCCGAGATCGTCAGCCACCAGCTGATGCTGCGCGCCGGCATGATCCGCAAACTGGCCTCCGGCATGTATGCCTGGCTGCCGTCCGGTCTGCGGGTTCTGAAAAAAATCGAGAACATTGTTCGCGAAGAGATGAACAATGCTGGTGCCATCGAAGTCTCCATGCCGGTGGTGCAACCCGCCGAGCTGTGGCAGGAGTCCGGCCGCTGGGATGACTACGGTCCCGAGCTGTGCCGTCTGACCGACCGTCACAACCGTCCCTTCGTGCTGGGTCCGACCCACGAAGAGGTGATCACCTCGCTGGTGCGTTACGAAGTGAACAGCTACAAGCAGCTGCCGCTCAACCTCTACCAGATCCAGACCAAGTTCCGCGATGAAGTGCGTCCCCGCTTCGGCGTGATGCGCGGTCGCGAATTCCTGATGAAGGACGCCTACTCCTTCCACATCGACAAGGCTTCGCTGATCGAAACCTACGAGCGGATGCACGCCGCCTACTGCGCCGCCTTCACCCGCATGGGGCTGAACTTCCGTCCGGTGCAGGCCGATACCGGCTCCATCGGTGGTACCGGCTCCCACGAATTCCAGGTGCTGGCCGAGAGCGGTGAAGATCTGATCGCCTTCTCCGATACATCAGATTACGCCGCCAACATCGAGATGGCCGAAGCGCTGGCGCCGGCTGGCGAGCGCCCTGCCGCCACCGCGGCCCTGACCAAGGTCGCCACCCCGGCCGTCCACACCATCGACGAAGTGGCCGCCTTCCTGAACGTGGCACCGGCCGCCATCGCCAAGACCCTGCTGGTGCTGGGCGAAGAGGACGAGCACGGCAACCAGGCCGTCATCGCGCTGGTTCTGCGTGGCGATCACGAGCTGAACGAAATCAAGGCCGAGAAGCTGGCCGGCGTTGCCAACCCGCTGACCTTCGCCAACGACGAGCAGATCAAGGCTGCCGCCGGTTGCGACGCAGGCTCCATCGGCCCGGTTGGCTTTGCCGGTCGCATCATCGCCGATCGCAGCGCCGCCCATCTGGCGGACTTCGTCTGTGGCGCCAACGAGACCGGCTTCCACCTGACCGGTGCCAACTGGGATCGCGACATCGCCTCTTACGAAGTTGCCGACCTGCGTAACGTAGTAGAAGGCGACCCGAGCCCGTGCGGCCAGGGCAAACTGCTGCTCAAGCGCGGCATCGAAGTGGGACACATCTTCCAGCTGGGTACCAAGTACTCCGAAGCCATGAAGGCGAGCGTGCTGAACGAGGGCGGCAAGTCCGTCACCATGGAGATGGGTTGCTACGGTATCGGGGTTTCCCGCCTGGTGGCTGCCGCCATCGAGCAGAACAACGACCAGTACGGCATCATCTGGCCGGAAGCCATCGCCCCGTTCGAAGTGGCCATCGTGCCGATGAACATGCATAAATCCGAGCGTGTGGCCGAGCAGGCACAGCAGTTCTACGCCGAGCTGAAGGCCGCCGGTGTGGATGTGCTGTTCGATGACCGTAAAGAGCGCCCGGGCGTGATGTTCGCCGACATGGAGCTGCTGGGTGTGCCGCACGCCATCGTTATCGGCGATCGCGGTCTGGACAACGGCGTGGTGGAGTACAAGTGCCGCCGCACCGGCGAGAAGCAGGAAGTGGCGATCAGCGAGATCGTTGCCCTGCTCAAGGCCAAGCTGGGCCGTTAATTACGCCCCCTAGCCCCCATAAAAAAGCGCGCCATTTGGCGCGCTTTTTGTTTTCTGCCGCAGGGCAGAGGCGAGACTGGCCGCAGCTAGTTGCGACCGATGAAGAGATCGGTCACATGGCAGCTGCTTCTAGCTTCCAGCGCATCCAGCATGTAGGCGGCGGCGTCTTCCGGGGTCATGAAGCCGCTGCTGTCCACGTGATCCGAGTTGTCCCAGAATTCACTGCGGATCCCGCTCGGATAGAGGTTCACCAGCCGCAGCGGCGAGCCTTTCAGCTCTGCCCGCAACGACTCCAGAAAACCGCGCATGCCCCATTTGGAGGCGCAGTAGAGGCTCTCGTTGGCCTTGCCCACCTGGGCGGCGGAGGAGAGCACGTTGGCCAGCACGCCGCCCTTGTCGCCGATGAGCCGCACCGTCTGCTGGGCCACCAGAATGGTGGAGATGAGGTTGCTCTCCACCACCCGTCGGATCTGCTCGGCGGTATAGACACCGACCGGGCCGAACTCGCCCACGCCGGCACAGTGCAGCACCAGCTCGGGCAGGCCACCCCACTCCACCGCAGCGGCAAACGCCACATCCACTTCCTCGTGGTGTGCCAGATCGGCGGCGATGCCGATCACCGCCTTGCCGAGCAACTCCTCCTGCTCCTGCAGCCTCTGATAACGACGCCCCATCATGGAGACCTGATGACCGCGTTCAACCAGACCTATGGTGAGCGCCCGGCCCAGACCGGACCCCGCCCCCGTCACTATGATATGACCCATGCTCTTTCCTCGTCGGATGCCGCCATCGGGATGATGGGGCCATCGTCATCAGCCGTTGCCGGAATTAGAAGGTGAATTCGCCACCGATGAACCAGCCGTCGACCCGCTGGTCAACACGATCGAAGTCCATGCTCGCATCACGCCAGCCGGCACGTACCTTGAGCGGTACGGTCGCGAACTTGTAGGAGCCACCCAGACGGTAGTCGTAGTTGTCGGCATCCTGCACGCGGGCATCGCCGAAGGCGGCAAAGCCGGTACCCGGGATGCGCACTTCGGCGCCGGTGTAGGCCATCAGCACATCCTTGTCATAGGAGTAGTGCTGGGTGTTGAAATCACCATCGTAGCGACGACCGGTCAGACCCAGATCGATCTGGAACAGGTCGTTGTTGAACAGGCGATAGTAGAGGCTCAGGTCATACGCCATCAGATCGTTGTTGAGGGCGCCGCCGCTGGTACCGAAATCGGAGATCTCGAACTTGGCGTTGGGCAGCAGGATGATGCCGTGCTCCAGTTGCAGGTAGCCGCTCCAGTTGTAGTTCTCGTCGTAGCTGCCGTTGGCCCCGACACCGTTGATCTGGCCGCTGCCCTGAGCATTCCATACATCGGTACCGGCAGCGAAACGCCAGTCATCGGCAGCCATAGCAGCCTGGCTGAACAGGGCCAGTACGCAACCGGCAATCAAGGTCTTCTTCATCACGTCACTCTCTATCTATGGACTGGAAAGGCCATCATTTTACCCAGTGCGACGGGAATACACAGTGTAAAAAACTGAACAAGCGTCCATTAATGTCAGTGCTGCATGCCTGCCATGGGTTCAATCGGCTTCACCGGCAGGCTCAACTCCAGCTTCTGGCCATCATCCATGGTCAATGTCAGCGGGAAAGGGGTGCCCTGGGAGAGCTCGCGCACCTCGAACAGCATGATGTGAAAGCTGCCGGGTTTGAGCGCCACTTCCCCCTTGGCCGGCACCTCAATGCTCTCGACCTGGCGCATCTTCATCACACCGTTCTCGTGCAGATGGGTGTGCAGTTCGGCGCGGCCCACCTCGGGCGAGGCGGCAGCCACCAGCTTGACCGGCTGATCGGCATCATTCTTCAGCACCAGAAAGGCGGCGGTGTTGGGCGAGCCCGGCGGCAGCAGGCGCACATAGCCGTCGACGGCCTCGACCTTGGCCAGGGCGGGAGCAGCCAGCCCCAGGGCCAGCAGGGAATAGAACGCACGTTTAAACATGGTTGAAATCCTTTTATGATGTTGTTAAACGCAGCAAAGATTACCGCAGCAGTAAGCTTTTGACAGCCAGCAATAACAAGGATTTAGACATGGACCCCATTATCATTGTCGAGCAGCAGGATGGCTTGCTCACCCTGACCCTCAATCGTCCCGACAAGCGCAATGCTCTCAATACCGCCATGTATCGTGCGCTCACCGACGCCTTGCGACAAGCGACGGAAGATGACGCCATTCACGCCCTGCTCATCCAGGGGCAGAGCGACTGCTTTACCGCCGGCAATGATCTGGCCGATTTCGTGGGGAAAGAGACCCTGGTGGCTGACGACCCCATCTTGCAGTTCCTGCACACCCTGGCCGACTTCCCGAAACCGGTGATCGCCGCGGTCGGCGGTGCGGCGGTGGGGATTGGCACCACCCTGCTGCTGCACTGCGATCTGGTCTATCTGGCCGACAATGCCCGCCTGCAACTGCCCTTCGTCGAGCTGGGGCTGGTGCCGGAGTTTGCTTCCAGCCTGTTGCTGCCGCGCAGCGTGGGTCACTTGAAGGCGGCGGAGCTGTTGCTGCTGGCCGAAGCCATCGATGCCGACGAGGCACTGCGGCTGGGGCTCGCCAACCGGGTGTTGGCGGCCGCAGCCCTGCTCCCCTTTGCCCGGGAGCAGGGTTTGAAACTGGCGGCCAAGGCGCCGAAGGCACTGCAAAAGAGCAAGGCGCTGCTCAAGCAGGAGCTCAGGCAGGCGGTGCACTTCGTCATCGATCTGGAGGCGCGCGCCTTCTCCCTCGCCCTGCAGGGGGAAGAGGCACAAACGCGGATCGCCCAGCGCCTCAAAGGCCGTAAATGATCCTCAGTTGAGGCGAAAGCGGCCGATCAGCTCGCAGCCCTGCACCTGATCCTGCAGCTGGATCAAGCGGGCGATGTCGGGATTGGGGTGGCGCTTGAGGAAAGAGAGCAGCGCCGCCCGACAGCAACCCAGTTCGCTGATGAGGGATTCGCACTCCTGGTTCGGGCACTGGGGCACCAATGCCGTCACCAGCTCGGAGGCCAGCTTGAGGTAGCGCAGCTCGTAGGCCGGCTCCTCCATGGCGCGCCAGAAATCGGCCAGCCGGTGGCAGGTCGCCACCCGCATGCTGGCCAACTCGTCCAGCTCGCCGTCACTCAATTCATACACCTCGGCGAGGGCCTGCTGATAGAGGCAGATGGCGGTGCCGAGCGCGCCCGCGCCCAGTGCGTTTTCAGCCTCCAGCATGTAACGCTGCCAGATTTGATGGGTCATGCCGATCTCCCAAGTTGATGGGTGGGACTTTTATCATGCCCAGTTGAGAATGAATATCAACCCGATATTTCGTGCAGGTTTTGACCAGATAACGATGCTTGGCTTGGCCCCCATCCCCATATGACTTACCATGCCGATCCACTCTTCAGGACCCGCACACTCCATGCTGCGACCCCGTTTACCCCAGGATCTGGGCTGCTCGACCCTGTGCGTGCCCCGCCTGCTGGTCTGGATCTATTAGCTGCGCTCCTCGCGTCATCCACCCTATCCATTTGAACGAGGAGACAATCATGAAACCCTGCCAACACTGGTCGCAGGTCGAGTACCTGCACCTGACGGTAAGCAACCCCAACATCCACCTGAAGGGGCGCCACAGCTACTACTCCGGCGCCTGGGACGGCCCGTTTGAAGAGGCCGCCGTGCGCTATCTGCACGGCGACAGTTTCAGCCGCAGCCCAGAGACCGGCTGGGAGCCGCTCTGGCACATCGATCAGCTGCATATCGGCGACTATGTGCAAATAGCCGCCGGGGTGAAGATCCTGATGGGCGGCAACCACACCCACAATGCCGACTTCATCAGCACCTATCCGTTTGCCGATCTCGACGCCCTCCAGCGCAGCTATCGCCCTGCCGGCGACACCCACATCGGCAACGACGTCTGGATCGGCATGGACGCCATGATCATGCCGGGGGTTACCCTCGGCGACGGGGCCATCATAGCGGCGCGCGCCTTGGTCAATCAGGATGTGCCGCCCTATGCCATGGTGGCAGGCACGCCGGCCAAGGTTATCAGGATGCGTTTTGCTGAGGAGGAGATCGCCCGCTTGCAGGTGCTGGCCTGGTGGGAGTGGCCGGATGCCCAGGTGCAGGCCTTGTTGCCGCTGATCCAGCAAGGCGAAGTGACCCTGCTGGAACAGGCCGCCGCGCACTGGCAGCAGGCCCGGCAACCATCATGACGAAGCGGGGGGCATTGGCCCCCCGCAGTTGTTTTGATAGCGGCTATCCCCTCAGTTGCCGCTGCGCGACTGATTGACCCGGCACTGCTTGCCGGGATAACCGGGCAGATCCGCCGCCTTGCTGCTGCACGCCAGCCGCTTGGCCTGATAGAGGCGATCCGCCAGGTTGGCGCTGTCGACCGGCAGCCAGTCCATCTGCTGGCCGAGCCAGCTGGCCCAGGCAAACTCGACGAAGTAGACCTGCTCACGCTTGTCGAAATAGCCCGCATCCTGCAGCAGCCCGGCCACCGTCCGGTAGGGGTAATCCGGCAGTTCACCGATGTGGGCCGGCAGTTGCTGCGGCGTCAGTGCACCGCCCTTTTCATCCTTGAGCCAGGCCCAGTGGTTGCACTGCATCTGGCTCCAAAAGTTCTCCTTGTCCTGCAACCTGGCGATCACCTTGACCCGCACCTGCTTCACACCAGACTGCCACAGCGCCTTGGTCAGATGGTGCCTGTCCACCAGCCAGTAACCGCCATCGGGCGCAATGACGATGGGGATCTCTTTCTTTTTCATCAGCTTGTCGAGCTGCTTTGCACTCTTGCCCGCCAGCTCGGCCTGGGTGTTGTCGACCTGGATCTGGCCCACGCCGCCCTGGGTCGGATGCAGCTGATCTATGTTCACCTCGCACCAGCTGCCAACCTGACTCTCGCGCTCACACGGCGCCAGTGCCCAGGCCCCCTGACTGATGGCCAGGGCCAACAGGATCCATGTTCTCATTGCTCACTCCTCTGCCCGAATGGCGGGTCAAATAAGATGCCGGGGAGTCCCCTCATCCAAGGGACTCATACTGGCGGTCTGACCAGCAAACGGGATATCATGATTTCCCGTCTGTCGGCGATCACTTCTCGCCGAGTTTTCACCCAGCTTCACACTATTTGAAGGATCAACCATGAAAGGATGGAGTCCCCTGCTGGCCCTGCTGGGCTGTGCCTGTGTCCAGGCTGCCGATGTTCCACCCGGCACCCAGCTCGCTGCCGAACAGGCCGTCGTGCGTCACCTGAAAGACGAACCGGCGAGCCTGAGCCCGCTCAAGCTGGTCGGCCTGCCCGAGTTGCAGGTACTGCGGGATCTCTACGAGGGGCTGCTGACCCAGGGACCGGACGGCAAGGTGCAGCCTGGGGTCGCTGCCAGCTGGGACAACCAGGGCAATCAGCGCTTCACCTTCCATCTGCGACCGGATGCCCGCTGGTCCAACGGCGATCCCGTGCAGGCCGCCGACTTCGTCTACGGCTGGCGCAAACTGGTCGATCCCAAAGAGGCCGCCACCTTTGCATGGTTTGCCCAGCTGGCCCGCTTCGACAAGGTGGATGAGATCGTGGCCGGCAAGCTGCCCCCCGCAGAGCTCGGAGTGAAGGCCCTCGACCAGCATACCCTGCAGGTGACTCTCTCCCAGCCGGTGCCCTACTTCCTGAGCCTGCTGACCCACCCCAGCCTGTCGCCGCTGCATCGCGCCAGCATGGAGCAATACGGCAACCAGTGGACCCAGCCCGGCAAGCTGGTCGGCAACGGCGCCTTCGTGCTGAGTCACCGGGTGGTGAACGAGAAGCTGGAGCTGACCCCCAACCCCTACTACTGGGATCGCGCCCATACCGTGCTGACCAAGGTCACCTTCGTACCCATCAACCAAGAGAGCGCGGCCACCAACCGCTACCTGGCCGGCGACCTGCACATCACCGAATCCTTCCCCAAGGAGCAGTATCACAAGCTGATGCAGCAGATCCCGGGCGAGGTCTATACCCCGGATCAGCTCGGCACCTACTACTACGCCTTCAATACCCAGCGCGCCCCCCTCAACGACGTACGGGTGCGCAAGGCGCTCTCCTACACCATCGACCGTGGCCTCATCGCCAGCAAGATCCTGGGCACCGGAGAAAAACCTGCCTATCACTTCACCCCGGACGTGGTTGCCGGCTTCGAGCCCAAGGCCAACCTGCTCTCCAGCAGCAGTCAGCAGGAGCTGGACGACAAGGCCAGAGCCCTGCTCAAGGAGGCGGGCTACGGCCCGACCAACCCGCTCAAGCTGACCCTGCTCTACAACACGGCCGAGGTACACAAGAAGATGGCGCTGGCCATCGCCAACCTGTGGAAACAGAAGCTGGGAGCCCGGGTCGAGCTCACCAACCAGGAGTGGAAAACCTATCTCGACAGCCGCCAGAGCGGGGAGTTCGAGGTGATCCGCTCCTCCTGGGTGGCCGACTACAACGACCCGTCCGCCTTCCTCGGCCTGTGGGGCTCCCACCACAGCGGCAACATGGCCCGTTTCGCCAACGCCGGCTACGATGCCCTGCTGGCCAAGGCTGCCAACAGCCAGGATCCCCGTGAACGGGCCCGCCTGTTCGATGAGGCCGAAACCATACTGCAGGACGAGGCGCCCATCGCCCCCATCTATCAGTACACCAACGCCCGGCTGATCAAGCCCTGGCTCAAGGGCTATCCCATCAACAATCCGGAAGACGTGGCCTACAGCCGCCAACTCTACCTCGTCAAACACTGACCCTGTGGGGGCCGGCCATGCCGGCTCCCTCTCTTCCCCTGTTCATGCTCAAGTTTTCGGCATAGAATGCCGCCCTTTCAGACAACCACACCCCTCAGTCACCGATGTTGTTATGCGCTATTTATTGATGATCGCCCTGCTGGCGGCCCTGCCCGTCCAGGCGGCCAGCGAGGCACAATGCCGCCAGGCCTTCACCGAGTGGATGCTGGCCCAGCACAAGCAGTTCAGCGACCGCAAGGCCAGCAAGATGGAGCGGCGCAGCGCGGAGCGGGCCATCGATCAGGTGCGCAGCGAGTTCTCGAAGCGGGAGAGCTTCTGTCAGGCCATGGAGTGGGTGGAACACAACCGGGATCAGGATCCCCGCTTCACCCCGCGGATCGGGGAGATCCACGACTTCACCCCGCCGGCCGACTCGCCGTCATGAAAAAAGCCCCGAACCTGCGTTCGGGGCTTTTTCTGGGCATGACAGGTACCGATATCAATCGACGTAGAAGGTCTGCTGGAAAGTCAGCGTCTGCTGCTGTCCCTCCCCCATGATCTTCAGGGTGAACTGGTAGGTATCCTCGTTGCGGTAGGGCAGCACCGCCAGATAGTAGATGGCATCCCCCTCCTTGACCTCCTGGAAGCTCAGGTTGCGGATGGTGCCGGTGAGGTTCTTGGCCTCGCCGCTGATCCCCACCGCCTGGGCGACCCCCTGCTTGTTCTGCACCGCAATGTTGACGATGCCGTTGTAGCGGCTGCGCTCCAAGCCGTAGGCCTTGGCCACCTCGGGGGTGAGGAAGCTGGAGTTGAAGGCGCTGTAGTGCACCTGCCAGGGGCCCAGTTCCTTCATCTGTTCGGCCCGCAGGGGCAAGGTCAGCAGCAGTGCCAGCAGGCAGCTTATCCAGGCTGTTTTCATGGTGTCATCCTTCTCGTGTTAACCCTGATTGTCCAGCAGGGCACTGACCTCGGCGGGGATCTGCCTGGGCGCCTCGATGGCGACCGTCTTGTGCCGTCCCAGCTCCCCCCGCACGATACGAACCTGCCCCTTGGCCACCTTGAACTGCTTGGCCAGATACTTGATCAAGTGGCTGTTGGCCTGGCCATCCACCGGCGGCGCCGTGATGGCCACTTTCAACTCTTCTCCATGCAATCCGACGATCTGATCCCGACTCGCCTTGGGCTGGATCATCAGATGCATTATCAGCTCATCCCCTTCCCGCAGGACGGCTGCCATCAAATCACCCACCACAGCTGGCCGAACAGATCGCCCAACAGATAGTTTATGGCCTGCAGCCCGATAAAGGCGACCAGCACGGAGAGATCCAGCCCGCCCAGTGCCGGCAGAATGCGGCGGATGGGGGCCAGGAAAGGCTCGGTCAGCTGGTGCATCACGTATTCGATGGGGTTGCGACCCTGGCTGACCCAGCTCAGGATGGCGCGGATCAGCAGCACCCAGAAAATCATGGAGCCGGCCTTCTTCAGCACGGTGAGGCCGGCAAACAGGCTGAGGGTGAGCCAGTCGGCCAGCAGCACGTTCATGCTCTTGAGCAACGCCAGCTTGGCGAAGGCGATGATGATGGCCAGCAGCACAGAGGCCATGTCCAGCCCGCCAAACCCGGGAATGACCCGGCGCAGCGGCACCACCAGCGGATTGGTCAGCTTGACCACCATCTGGCTCATGGGGTTGTAGAAGTCTGCGCGGGCCCACTGCAGCCAGACGCGCAACAGCACCACCATGAGATAGAGGTCAAAAATCGTGTTAATCAGAAAGTAAGCAGTGTTCATCTGGGCTCCAGGTTGAGACAGAGAGTAAGAGAAATCGGGTTCAGAACAGGGTTTCCATTTCGCCGGCCCGGGCAACGGCCGCCTGCATGGCGTGTGCCGTCAACGGCATCAGTCCCTGCTGCTGGAAAGTCTTGATCGCCTCGGCGGTGGTGCCGCCCTTGCTGGTCACCTGCTCGCGCAGGGTCTGCAGCGACAGCTCGGGATTCTGCTCGACCATGGCGGCCGCACCAAGGGCGGTCTGCTGCACTAGCAGGCGGGCCTGCTCGGGGGAGAAGCCCATGGCCTCGGCCTCCTCGGCGATGGCCTGCATGAACAGGAAGAAATAAGCAGGTGCACTGCCGGCCGCGGCGATGACGCCGTTGATGGCGGACTCCTGCTCCACCCAGAGGGTTTTGCCCACCGCCTGCATCATCTGCTCGGCCAGCGCGCGGTCAGCCTGCTCGATGCCGGGCGGGGCGTACAGCCCGGTCATCCCCAGCCCCAGCAGAGAGGGGGTGTTCGGCATGGTGCGGATGATCCGGCCATGGCCGCCCGCCATCTCGGCCAGCCGCGCCACCTTGATGCCGGCGGCGATGGAGATGAGCAGCTTGCCCTCCAGCGTGCCCAGCTGTTCCACCAGCGCGCTCAGCATGGCGGCCATCAGCTGCGGCTTGACCGCCAGCACGACCACCTCCGCCGCCCGGACTGCCTCGGCGTTGTCCTGGGTGATGCGGATGCCGTAGTCGTTGGCCAGCGCATCCAGCTTGGGCCGACTGGGGTTGGCGGCGATGATCCGGTCGGCCGGATAGCCCGCCTGAACCAGACCGGCAATGATACTGCGGCTCATGTTGCCCGCCCCGATAAAGGCGAGGATTCTATGCTGCATCAAACGCTCCTGTTACCTGAAAAAAGCACTGCCCGATGCATCGCATCCCGGGCCTTGCTCATGAATAGTCGCGGGCACCGAAGATGGCGGTACCGATCCGCACCATGGTGCTGCCGTGGCCGATCGCCAGTTCGAGATCCTCGGTCATCCCCATCGAGAGGGTGTCGACGCCCGGGTATTGTTGCGCAAGCTCGGTGAACAGAGTCTGCATGCGCACCATCTGAGCGGCCAGCACCGCCTCGTCGCTGGTGTGCTCCGGAATCGCCATCAGGCCGCGCAGCCGCAGCCGTTCACAGCGGGAAACCAGTTCGGCCAGGCGGAAAATCTCTTGCTCCGACGTTCCGGATTTGCTGCTCTCTCCGCTAATATTGATTTGCAGACAGACATTTAGCGGCGCGAGCCCACTCGGGCGCTGATTGTTCAGGCGTTCGATCAGCTTCTCTCTGTCCACGCTCTGCACCCAGTCGAAGCGCTCGGCCACCAGCTTGGATTTGTTCGATTGCAGCGGGCCGATAAAGTGCCACTCTATGTCTGCACAGGCCCCTTGCTCACGCAGGGTATCTATCTTGGTCGCCGCTTCCTGGGCGTAGGATTCGCCAAAGCGGCGCTGGCCGGCGGCATAGGCCTCGCAAACGGCCTCCAGCGGTTTGGTCTTGCTGACCGCCAGCAGCTGGATGTGATCGCGGCTTCGGCCCGCGCGACTGGCGGCTTGTACAATACGTTCCTTGACCTGAAGCAGGTGCTCGGCAATCTGGTTCATGTTTCGTTAGTGATCTTGTGATGGGAGAATGACAAATCTATGGATATCACAGAGTTATTGGCTTTCAGTGTAAAACATAAAGCCTCGGATCTACACCTCTCGGCCGGGGTTCCCCCGATGATCAGGGTTGATGGCGAGGTTCGCAAGATCAATTTGCCCGCCCTGGAACACCGGGAAGTGCACGCCCTCATCTACGACATCATGAACGACCACCAGCGCAAGGAACTGGAAGAGAACTTCGAGGTGGACTTCTCGTTCGAGGTGCCGAACCTCGCCCGCTTCCGGGTCAACGCCTTCCAGCAGGCGCGCGGCTCCGGCGCGGTATTTCGGACCATCCCCAGCACGGTGCTGAGCCTCGAAGATCTGGACGCCCCGGAGATCTTTCGCAAGATTGCCGAATACCCGCGCGGCCTGGTGCTGGTGACCGGCCCGACCGGCTCGGGTAAATCCACCACCCTGGCGGCCATGGTCAACTACATCAACGAGAACTTTCATCACCACATCCTCACCATCGAGGATCCCATCGAATTCGTGCACGAGAACAAGCGCTGCCTGGTGAACCAGCGGGAAGTACACCGCGATACCAAGAGCTTCAGCAACGCCCTGCGCTCGGCGCTGCGGGAAGACCCGGACATCATCCTGGTGGGCGAGATGCGTGACCTGGAGACCATTCGCCTCGCCATGACCGCGGCCGAAACCGGCCACCTGGTGTTCGGCACCCTGCACACCTCGTCGGCCGCCAAGACCATCGACCGGATCATCGACGTCTTCCCCGGTGCGGAAAAAGACATGGTGCGCTCCATGCTCTCCGAGTCGCTGCGGGCGGTCATCTCCCAGACCCTGCTCAAGCGCATCGGTGGCGGCCGGGTGGCGGCCCACGAGATCATGATGGGTATTCCCGCCGTGCGTAACCTCATCCGGGAAGACAAGATTGCCCAGCTCTACTCGGTGATCCAGACCGGGATGACCCACGGCATGCAGACCATGGACCAGAGCCTCAAGCAATTGGTAAGCCGCGGCGTAGTGGCGGCGCTGGATGCCAAGGCCAAGGCGGTTGATCCCAACACCATCTAACCACGACGAATCTAGGGAAGGAGTCGTTATGAATCTGGATGTCCTGCTGACCGAGCTGGTCGCCCGCAAAGGCTCGGATCTGTTCATCACGGTCGGCACGCCGCCGACCCTCAAGGTCAACGGCCATCTGCAGTCGCTGGCAGAAGCCCCCCTCGACAAGGCAAGGGCGCTGGCGCTGGTCAAGGAGACCCTGAGCCAGGAGCACTTCGAGCGCTATCTGCATACCAAGGAGGCCAACTACGCCATCCACCGCGAGGAGCTTGGCCGCTTTCGGGTCAGCGCCTTCTGGCAGCAGGAGCTGCCGGGCATGGTGCTGCGCCGTATCGAGACCCGCATCCCCACCTTCGACGAGCTGGCGCTGCCCCCCATCCTGCAGGAGATCGCCCTGGCCAAGCGCGGGTTAGTGCTGTTCGTCGGTGCCACCGGCGCCGGCAAATCCACCACCCAGGCGGCCATGATCGGCTATCGCAACCAGCATGTGGACGGCCACATCCTGACGGTGGAAGATCCGGTGGAGTTCGTGCATCAGCACGGCCGCAGCCTGATCACCCAGCGCGAGGTGGGCATAGACACAGCGTCGTTCGACGTGGCGCTGAAAAGCTCGCTGCGCCAGGCCCCTGACGTGATCCTGATCGGTGAAATCCGCAGCCAGGAGACCATGGAGTTTGCCCTGCAGTTTGCCGAGACTGGCCACCTCTGCCTCGCCACCCTGCACGCCAACAATGCCAACCAGGCGCTGGACCGCATCCTGCACCTGGTCCCTCAGGAGAAGCACCGCCAGTTCCTGTTCGATCTCTCCTTCAACCTGCGTGCCATCGTGGCCCAGCAACTGCTGCCCAGCCTGGACGGTCGCCGTCGCTGTGCGGCCTTCGAGGTGCTGCTCAACACCCCGCTCATCACCGATATCATCCGCAAGGGGGAGATGCACCGGCTCAAGGAGGTGATGACCAAGTCCACCGAGCTCGGCATGCAGACCTTCGATCAGGCGCTGTTCGCCCTGTTCTGTGCCGGCCAAATTGGCTACAGTGAGGCCCTTGCCCATGCCGACTCGGCCAACGACCTGCGACTGCTGATCAAGCTGTCGGGGCGCGAGCAGCTGGGTGCAGGCACTCTCGACAACGTCACCCTGGATGAATGAGGGGCGTGCGTCACCGCTATAAAGGATCGTTATGCTGATTGTGGTTTCCCCGGCCAAGACGCTGGACTACGAGTCGCCGCTGGTGACTTCCCGTTTCACCCAACCCGAGCTGCTGGACCACTCCGCCGAGCTGATCGGCCGGGCCCGCCAGCTGAGCCCGGACCAGATCGCCAGCCTGATGAAGATCAGCGACAAGCTGGCCGGCCTCAATGCCGCCCGCTTTGCCGACTGGCAACCCGACTTCAGCCCGGCCAACGCCCGCCAGGCGCTGCTGGCCTTCAAGGGGGATGTCTACACTGGGC
This sequence comes from Aeromonas hydrophila subsp. hydrophila ATCC 7966, assembly GCF_000014805.1. Classification (NCBI taxonomy): domain Bacteria; kingdom Pseudomonadati; phylum Pseudomonadota; class Gammaproteobacteria; order Aeromonadales; family Aeromonadaceae; genus Aeromonas; species Aeromonas hydrophila. The sequence goes on from NC_008570.1 coordinate 4,098,286, forward strand.
TGGCGGTGGAGGATTTCAGCGAGGCAGATCTCGACTTCGCCCAGGCACACTTGCGCATGCTCTCCGGTCTCTACGGGGTGCTGCGTCCGCTCGATCTGATGATGCCTTACCGGCTGGAGATGGGGATCCGCCTCGACAACGGGCGTGGCAAGGACCTCTACCAGTTCTGGGGCGACATCATCACCGCCCACCTGAATAAGGCGCTGGCCGCTCAGGGAGACGAGGTGCTGATCAATCTCGCCTCCGACGAGTACTTCAAGTCGGTACGTCCCAAGGCCCTGCAGGGGCGCATCATCACGCCGGTGTTCAAGGACGAGAAGAACGGCCAGTTCAAGATCATCAGCTTCTACGCCAAGAAGGCGCGCGGCATGATGGCCCGTCACATCATCAAGCACAGACTCACCAAGGTGGAGCAGCTGACCGGGTTCAACGCCGATGGCTACTACTTCGTAGCGGAAGAGTCCGACGCCAATACCCTGATGTTCAAACGCGCTGAAAATTAATTACAACCCGAGGGAACCAAATTCAGGATCCCCAAGTCTGAATAGGTGAATCCTCTGTTGTAAGCACTTTTTATTGGCCGACGTTTATACGTCGGCTTTTTTCTTTTCTGGCCCCCGTCGAGTGGGCAGCAGATAGCACAACGGCCATCCGGAGATGGCCGTTGTGGCGGGCAGGCTTACTTCTTTTTCTTCTTGGCCGACTTCTTCTTGTCGTCCTTCGGCTTTTTCTTCTTCACCGGCACCCGCGCTTCCTTGTGTTTGGGGCGCAGTTCGTCGATCACCCGACGCTTGAGGCGCTCTTCGGTGTAACGCTCGATCTTGGCGACCATCGCCATGTCGTGGGCTTCCACCAGGCTGATGGCGCAACCACGGTTGCCGGCACGGCCGGTGCGGCCGATCCGGTGGACGTAGACATCGGCGCCGTAGGGCATGTCATAGTTGATGACATGGCTGACGTTGGGCAGGTCGATGCCGCGGGCGGCCACGTCGGTGGCGATGAGGAAGGGCACTTCCCCTTCATGGAACTTGCGGATCGACTCGATGCGCTTGCTCTGCTCCATCTCGCCGCGGATCCAGGCGCAGGAGACGCCAGCCGCCTGCAGCTGACCGGACAGCTCCGCCAGCCGCTCACGGGTCTTGACGAAGATGATGGCTTTCTGGGTCTCGGGATCTTTCAGGATGTGCACCAGCAGGGCCAGCTTGTGAGCGGCATCGTCGGCTAGGTGCACCCACTGGGTGATGGGGCGACGTTCGCTGCGGGGCGGCTCGGCGTGCAGCTCCACCGGCTCCTTCAGGATATCGTTGGCGAACTTCTCGAGACCGGCCCCTTCCAGGGTGGCGGAGAACAGCATGGTGTGCTTGCGATAACGCGCCTCTTCCACGATGCGGTTCACATCCTTGATGAATCCCATGTCCAGCATGCGGTCCGCCTCGTCCAGCACCAGTACCTCGATGTCGTGGCTCTCGAACTCCTCTTTCTCGATGTACTCGAGCAGCCGGCCCGGGGTGGCCACCACGATGTCGGTGGTTTTGGTCAGGGCCGGCAGTTGCTCTTCATGGCTGACGCCGCCAATGATGGTCTCGATGCTGAGGTTGGTGTGGGCTGCAAGCGCCTTGGCGTGAGCGGTGACCTGCAGCGCCAGCTCGCGGGTCGGGGTCAGCACCAGCATGCGGCACGGGCCCGGCTTGCGGCGCGGGAAGTCCAGCAGATGCTGCAGGGCGGGCAGCAGGAAGGCAGCGGTCTTGCCGGTACCGGTCGGCGCGGATGCCAGAATATCGCGGCCGTCCAGGGCTGGCTCCAGCACCATCTGCTGAATGGTGGTGGGGCGGGAGAAACCCATCTCGGCCAAGGCCCGGTTGAGGGCTGGATTCAGGTCGAAATCATCAAAGGACTGGCTCATGGCAATACTCGGTCATTAAGGAAACCGCAGATTATAGGCGATTATGTCGTCGGCTCCTATGGCGACTGTGGCTTAGTCGCTATAATCGCCGACCATTTTCTGCGGCGCTGGCACAGGACGGGAGTCGGATGGGACGAAACAGCGGTTTTACCTTCAAGCAATTTCACGTCGATCACGATCGCTGCGCCATGAAAGTCGGCACCGATGGCATCCTGCTCGGCGCCTGGGCACCTGTCACCAACGCCCGCCGGGTGCTCGACATTGGCAGCGGCAGCGGCCTCATCGCCCTGATGCTGGCCCAGCGCAGCCCTGCCGACTGCCGCATCGATGCGGTAGAGCTGGATAGCAATGCAGCCCGGCAGGCTCGCGAGAATGCGGCAGCCTCCCCCTGGCATGAGCGGGTCACCGTCATCGAGAGTGCCATTCAAACCTATCAGGCCACCCCTTACGATCTCATCGTCTCCAACCCGCCCTACTTCGTGGCGGGCCAGTCATTTCGCGATCCGGCCAGGGCACTGGCACGTCATACCGGCGGCCTCGACAGCCGGGATCTGCTGGCCGCCTGTGACCGACTATTGGCCCCCAACGGCGAGGTTGCGCTGGTCGTGCCAACGGCCATGGCCGATGAAATTTTATGCATCTCGGCGGATTATGATCTGCACGCCGTTTGTTATACAGCTGTTATCACCAGAGCTGGAAAAGAGGCAAATCGTGTTTTATTGCGACTTGGCAGAGGATTAAACAAGTGTGAGCAGGGTGAAATTGTGATCCATTCTGCTGATGGAACCTATTCCGACAGATACATCCAACTAACCAGCCCCTTCTATTTGAAGATGTAAATTTCGTCTTGAACTATTTTTTCACGCCATTATGCTGGCTTCTAAACGAGCGCCCGCTCAAGACCAGCTCAAACCACTGGTTGCGATGAAAAAACAAGCGGGGCTCCTTTTTTTTACCCCTGAACAATATCGGTCACTGACCAATAAAAAACTATAACAAGCAATAGTTTACAAGACAGACGAGGTTGAACTTGACGAAATCACTCACATTGTCCGACGTGCTCGGATTGGGCTTCATGACCTTCGCCTTCTATCTGGGCGCCGGCAACATCATCTTCCCGCCGCTGGCCGGTTACATGGCAGGTGAGCACCTCTCTCTCGCCATGCTGGGTTTCCTGGTCACTGCCGTCGGCCTGCCCCTCATAACCATCATCGCCGTCGCCAAGGCAGGCAACGGCTGGGCCGGCATGACCAAGCTGCTGCCGGCCGGCGTCGCCACCGCACTGGCCGTCGCCATCTACATCATCATCGGTCCGGCCTTCGCCGCTCCCCGTACCGGGCTGGTGGCCTACGAAATGGGCCTCAAGCCTTTCATCGGTGACATGGGTCAGGCCGGTCTGGCTGCCTACACTGTGCTGTTTTTCGGCGTGGCCATCCTGGTCTCCATGAATCAGGGCAAGCTGATGGATGCCATCGGCAAATACCTGACCCCGGTGCTGATGCTGTTGCTGCTGACCCTGGCCATCGGCGTGTTCGTCGCCCCGCAAGGTGACATGCCTGCCTCTTCCGGTGACTATCAGAACGGCCCCTTCGTGAAAGGGATCCTGGAAGGCTACAACACCATGGACACCCTGGCGTCCCTGATGTTCGGAGCCCTGATCGTCGACCTGCTGCGCCAGAAAGGCATTCATGACTACCAGAGCCAGTTCAAGTACCTGGCCATTGCCGGCATCATCTCCGCCATCGGTCTGTCCGTGGTCTACGTCTCCCTGTTCCAGCTGGGCAACACCGCAGCCGGCGTCGCCACCGACATCAGCAACGGCGGCGCCATCGTCAACGCCTACGTGTTGAGCCTGTTCGGGCAGCCGGGTCAGTTCATCCTGGCCGCCATCATCACCCTGGCCTGTTTCACCACCGCCGTGGGCCTGATCTCCGCCTGTTCCGACTTCTTCCACAACTTGACCGGCATGAGCTACAAGAAGCTGGTGGTGTTGCTGGGGGTCATCTGCGCCGTGGTCGCCAACGTGGGCCTGAGCCAGCTCATCAGCCTCTCCATCCCGGTGCTGGTCGCCATCTACCCGGTTGCCGTGGCACTGGTGCTGGTCACCTTCCTGAAGGGTTACTTCGGTCGTCCGCGCCTGGTGTTCCGCGCCGTGCTGATGGTCGCCTTCCTGTTCGGCTGCCTGGATGGTCTGGGCGCCGCCGGCATGAAGATGGATGCATTTGCCTTCCTGCCGCTGTTCGACAAGGGCCTGGCCTGGCTGCTGCCGACCCTGCTGGCCTGTGGCCTCGGCATGGCTGTTCGCTCCGGCGAGAAACTGGCTGCCGAAGCTGCCTGATTTCACTCCCGTCCATCTCAAAGAGCCTGCCTTGCGCAGGCTCTTTTGTTTGTCTGCCAACAGCCTTTTACCACCCGTTACCCCTTTCCTGCGGCCAGCCCCCTGCCGCCATGTCTACCTCCTTCACTGCTGCCAACCGCTGGCTAATCGGTGATTTATTCTGGCCAATTAAATTGTTTCAAGATATTAATGTGTGATTGAGATCAAATTTCTCTTCTTTATGCTCAGAAGAGTGCTCCTTCGCCGATGTGCTCATCGTGGAGGAGAGGGAAGCATTGTTATCCGGTTATCTGCCAGGCAGTGGGTGCAATCAACAAGAACAAGCTGATAAGGCAGATGAGGTCAGGTTTGACGAAATCACTGAAGTTGTCCGACGTATTCGGACTGGGTTTTATGACGTTTGCTTTCTATCTGGGGGCAGGCAACATCATTTTTCCACCGCTCGCCGGCTTTATGGCCGGTGAACATTTGATGCCAGCCATGGTCGGCTTTCTGCTGACAGCGGTGGGTCTCCCTCTGCTGACGCTGGTCGCCGTTGCCAGAGGCAGCGCCGGACAAGGCAGCAGCGGCTGGACGGCAATGACCCGCTATCTGCCGACCTGGGCGGCCACGGCGCTGGCCATCGCTATCTACATCATCATGGGGCCGGCCTTTGCCACTCCCCGCACCGGGCTGGTGGCTTATGAAATGGGGCTCAAACCCTGGCTTGGCGAAGCTGGCCAGCACGGGCTGCTGCTCTACAGCCTGCTCTTCTTCGCGCTGGTGATCCTGGTATCGCTGGATCGGGGCAGGCTGCTCGATGCGGTGGGCAAGTACATGACGCCTGTCTTGATGGTGATGTTGTTGATCCTGGCGGTCGGAGTCTTGGTTGACCCGCAAGGTACCCTGCCAGAGGCCAGCGGCGACTACACGGATACGCCGCTCATCAAGGGGATGCTGGAGGGGTACAACACCATGGATACCCTCGGCTCGCTGATGTTCGGTGCACTCATCATCGGTCTGCTGCAACGCAGGGGCATCGAGGACTACCCGAGCCAGTTCAAGTACCTGACCATCGCGGGCCTCATCTCGGCAGTTGGCCTCTCGGCGGTCTACATCTCCCTGTTCTATCTGGGCAACAGCGCGGCGGGCGTGGTCACCAACGTCGACAATGGCGGCGCCATCGTCAACGCCTATGTACTGAGCCTGTTCGGCCACTACGGCCAGTTGATCCTGGCCGCCATCATCACCCTGGCCTGCTTCACCAGCGCGGTCGGCCTGCTCTGCGCCAGTGCCGACTACTTCCACGGTCTGGCCGGCTGGACATACCGCAAGTGGGTACTGCTGATGGGGTGTGTCTCCATCCTGGTGGCCAACGTCGGGCTGAGCCAGCTCATCAGCCTCTCCATCCCGGTGCTGGTCGCCATCTACCCGGTCGCCATCGCACTGGTGCTGGTGACCTTTGTACAGGGTTATTTTGGACGGCCACGACTGGCGTTTCGCGCCGTGCTGCTGGTGGCTTTTCTGTTCGGCTGTCTGGACGGGCTGGGCGCGGCCGGCATGCAGATGGATGCGTTCGCCTTCCTGCCGCTGTTCGACAAGGGACTGGCCTGGCTGCTCCCCACCCTGCTGACCTGCGGCTTCGGCATGCTGCTGCGCCCCCGCGACGATCTGGCCGCCGAAGCGGCCTGATCAACCGGGCGACCAACGACAAGAGGCCAGCATTAGCTGGCCTCTTGCATTGCATCTGTCACCCTGGCTGCTACAGCAGCGGGTCTACCTGCTTGGGTCTGCCTGCCAGACCATACCAATGGGTCTCCACCCGCCCGGCATGCCACTCAAAGGTGCCCCAGGGCTGGTCTGCCTGCCAGCGCGGAAAGTTCACCACCACCCGGTTGTCTTCGTACTTGTAGAGCGAGGTGGTGATCTGGAGGTCAGACAGGATGAGCAGCAGGGCCCAACCGATGAAGAACCATTTCAGCGCTTTCCACATAGGATTACTCGAAACAGATCTCGATGGTGGCACGACCAAAATCTGATTCGAACGGCATCATGATCTTGGTGCCATCGGCACGATGAGTGATGGTGTGGTTGGGGCCGGAGACGATGATGGGGGTCGCCATGTCGAACTCATACCCCTTCTCCCCCAGCATGCGCTTGGCGCCGCCGGTCACCATGTTGGTGATCTCGCCCACCATGTCGGTCACTTCTTCATTGATGGTGGCCGGTGCCTCGCCCAGCATCCGGCGCATGATCTCCAGCGCCAACCCCTTCTCGAAGCTGATAGAGAGCGAGCCGCGGGTCTGCGGGCCGACCATGCCGATGAGACCGGAGACATCGCCGCGCGCCAGCTCGTCCATCTTGCGTTTGGGTTTGCCCGGCTTGAGCTCGAGCTGTGCCATGGTAGAAAGCACATTGAGCAGGGAGAGCAGGAACGGGTTTACAAAATCAGCCTTCATGTTGACTTCCTACGGTGGGCGTACAGCGAGCACATTGGCCATGTGCCTCTATTGTCTTATTGGTAATAGTAAAGCCATGCAAGTGGGCTTGCTCGGAAAACGCGCCATCGATCGCCGAGTCATGCAACTCGACCACCTCGCCACACCGATCGCAGATGAGCAGTTGCATCGGGTGGGCATGATCGAAGTGACAGCAGAAAATGAAGGCGTTGAGCGACTCCACCTTGTGGGCAAAGCCCTGTTCGAGCAGAAAATCCAGCGCCCGATAAACGGTTGGCGGCTTGGCATGGGCCTCGGTCTGCTGCAACTGGGCCAACAGATCATAGGCGCTGATGGCATTGCCGTGGGCAGCCAGCAGCCTGAATACCTGACGCCGGGTAGGGGTGAAGCGGATCCCGCGTTGTTCGCAGAGTCGTTCGGCTCGTTGTAAAAGTTGGTCTTGATTCATGATCACGCAATTACCCTTTTTATTAGCCGGATACTATCACAGGGCCCCCTTTGACGCGGTGACAAAATTCATTTTCTGGGGCTGCCTCACGTTGTGGTAAAATCCGCCCCCTTTGTTTAGCCAACCCGGATGATTTTTATGCAGGCGCAGCGTTTTTCCATCGCCCCCATGCTGGACTGGACCGATCGGCATTGCCGTTATTTCCATCGTCTGATGACTCGCCAGACCTTGCTTTATACCGAGATGGTGACCACCGGCGCCATCATCCACGGCAAGGGCGATTATCTGGGTTACAGCGAGCAGGAGCACCCCATCTCCCTGCAGCTGGGTGGCAGCAATCCGGCCGATCTCGCACGCTGCGCCAAGCTGGCCGAGGAACGCGGCTATGACGAGGTGAACATCAACGTCGGCTGTCCCTCCGATCGAGTGCAAAACGGCCGCTTTGGCGCATGCCTGATGGGCGAACCCGCACTGGTGGCTGACTGCGTCAAAGCGATGCGCGATGTGGTCGATATCCCAGTGACGGTAAAGACCCGTATCGGTATCGACGATCAGGACTCCTACGAATTTCTGCAGGCCTTCATCGAACAGGTGCGCGATGCCGGTTGCGACACCTTCATCGTCCATGCCCGCAAGGCGTGGCTGAGCGGCCTGAGCCCCAAGGAAAACCGCGAGATCCCGCCGCTCGATTATCCCCGTGTCTATCGGGTCAAGCAGGATTACCCGGATCTAACCATCGCCATCAACGGCGGCGTCACCTCCATGGAGCAGACCCTCGAACACCTGCAGCACCTGGATGGTGTCATGATGGGGCGCGAAGCCTATCAGAACCCCTACATTCTGGCGCAGGTGGACAATCTGGTATTCGGCCAGAACAATGCCGTGCCGAGCCGCCATGAGGTGGTGCGGATGATGCTGCCCTATATCGAGCAGGAGCTGGCCAAGGGCAACTATCTCTCCCACATGACCCGCCACATGCTGGGGCTGTTCCAGAACATGCAGGGAGCCCGCGCCTGGCGCCGCCATCTGAGTGAAAACGCCTGCAAGCCGGGAGCGGATATCCAGGTAGTGCTGGATGCAATGGCCAAGGTGCCGGAATTCGCCACCACGGAGGCGGCGGAGTAACCATGTACCGTTTCACCGGCTCCTGGCTGCACAAGGCCATCGTCCGGCTCTGCGCCGGCCTGCTCGCCATTCTTGGCATCAAACTCAGCGCCTTTTACTTCCTCGGCTTGCTCATCGTGCTGGGGCTGCATCGGGATCAGCTGCTCGGCTGAGTTCACCCCGCGTCGACCAATAAAAAACCGGCAACACCCAGTGTTGCCGGTTTTTTATTGTCTCTTCAGCCTCGCTAATCGCCTTTGTCCACGAACTGCAGCTCGGGCGCTCTGGACGTCAGCACATCGGCGCAATAATCCCAGGTCGAAATGCGGTAGTGCTGCAGATCCTCGTCCAGGTGCAGGCCGTCCGACTCCTGATGGAACCAGCTGGCAAACCGGGACGGGGTGATGAGCTGGATCTGCTCCTCGATGGCATGGCTATCCTTGCCCTCCGCCAGATCGCAATCCTCCATTACCCGCACCGCGTAAATATGGCGAAAATAGACCCGACAGAGGATCTGCGGCGGCAGATCGATGCTGCGAGCCCTGCCCAGCATGATGGTGAGGGAGTCGCTCCAGATATCCTGATGAAGTTCGGCCACAACCAGGCCCGGGGGGAGTTGGCGGGACGGAGCCCAAGGTACGGCAACCTGCCGAATGGCATTTTTCTGTTCCATCATCCACCTCACTACGGCGCACGCCATATCTTGAGTGTATCTGAAACAATTTCCGCTGACGATGGCAATAAAAAACCCGGCTGGCGCCGGGTTTTTGGGGATTACTTGACGGCGTCTTTGAGCGCCTTGCCTGCCACAAAGGACGGCACATTCGCGGCTGCAATCTGGATCTCTTTACCAGTTTGCGGATTGCGACCGGTACGGCCAGCACGATGGTTCACCTTGAAGGTGCCAAAACCCACCAACTGCACAGCATCACCTTCTTTCAGGCTCTGGGTAATACCATTGATGATCTCTTCCAGAGCGACTTTGGCCTGAGCTTTGCTCAGATCTGCTTTGGCTGCAATTGCATCGACAAGTTGAGCTTTGTTCATAACATTTCCTTTATGATCGGGCATTTAGCACCGGGCCACTCTATTCAAAAAAAAACACTCAGGCAAAGGCTTTATCAGCCGGATTGGCTTGAATGCTGGGGTTTTCATCAAGATCTGCGGAAATAGTCACATATCTCGCCCCTTCGTGATCGTAATTGACGGGAAGAGGAGAGCAAATGATGGTGCCTTGTAACCAAAACGCCACCCGATGTAACAATATCCCCATGCCCCTATTGACGGTCAACTGGATTTTCCCTAGTTATAGGAGGGTGTCGTCAGTCAATAAAAAGGCCGGAGGCCCGTTACGATAGCACTCCATGCCTATGCCCCACGGAGGGACTATGTTAACTGAACTGGAACAAACCAAACGCGCATTGGCAGGAAAGCACAGAGCTATCGACGACTGGCTGGATGCCAGGCAGGCATTGCTGGTCGAATACATGCGGCTTGCCGGACTGACCCCCGCCCGCACCAAGCAGCGTTCGCTGCCCGGCCATGTGGAACTGCAAGGCTTCTGTGAACGCCTGGTCGACTACGTCAGCGCCGGACACTTCGAGATCTACAACCACGTGGTGACCGCCTTCGAACAAGCCAGCGGCGACAAGCTGGAACTGGCGAAACGCATCTATCCCCATATCCGGGCTTGCACCGAGTTTGCGCTGGAGTTCAACGACAAGTACAGCAATGCCGATGAGGCCCAGTTGCTGTTGCTGGATGAGGATCTGAATCAGCTGGGCCCCGTGCTGGAAGATCGTTTCAAGCAGGAAGATCGGCTGATCAAGGCACTGCAGGTCGTGGAGTCACTCAGCGCCCAGCAGGTTTGATATCCAATTTCGGAGCCAGTTCAAGATCCTGATGTGCAAGGTGCATTACACTCTATGTCATGACCTTTAGCTCCAATTCCTATTGCTGACAGGAGATGAGAATGTCCGAGCGTCGCCGTTTTTCACGGATCCTCTACTTGACCATGGCCGACCTCGTCCAGGGAGATAAGAAATGGCGGACCCAGCTGGTGGATATCTCCCTGCAGGGCGCCCTGTTGATCCGGCCCGATGACTGGGAAAGCCACGACAACAAAGAGTATTCACTCAGCTTCGTGCTGAGCGGCAGCGACATCGAGATCAAGATGCAGGTCATGCTGACCCATGAAGCCAGCAAGAAGCTGGGATTCTACTGCCATCACATCGACATCGACAGCGCTACCCACCTCAAGCGGATGATCGAGCTCAACGTCGGCGATGAAGACTTGCTGCACCGGGAGCTGGAGCAGCTGCTGAGCGAACATCTCGAACACCCTCACCCCTGAGCGATATACCCGATGTAAAAAGGAGCGCCATTGCGCTCCTTTTTATTGCCTGCCTGCGGCCACCATGCCGATTACAAGGCCTCCAGGGCATCGGCCAGTTTCTTGACCGGCACCACTTCCATGCCTTCGATGGGATGCTTGGGCGCATTGGCGTGCGGCACTATGGCCCGGCGAAAACCATGCTTGGCGGCTTCCTGCAACCGCTCCTGCCCTGAAGGCACGGGCCGGATCTCACCGGACAGCCCCACTTCCCCGAACACCACCAGATCCTTGGGCAGGGATTGATCCCGGAAACTGGAGACCATGGAGAGCAGCAGAGCCAGATCCGCGCTGGTCTCTTCGACCTTGACCCCGCCAACCACGTTGATGAAGACATCCTGATCCGCCATCTGCAGGCCGCCGTGGCGGTGCAGCACCGCCAGCAACATGGCAAGACGGTTGTGATCCATCCCCACTGCCACCCGGCGCGGGTTGGAGAGCTGGGAGTAATCCACCAGCGCCTGCAGTTCCACCAACAGGGGCCGTGTCCCCTCCCAGATCACCATCACCACCGACCCCGGCGCCTGCTCTTCACCGCGGCTGAGGAAGATGGCGGAAGGGTTGCTCACCTCCCGCATCCCCTGCCCGGTCATGGCGAAGACACCGAGCTCGTTGACCGCCCCGAAGCGGTTCTTGTGGGAGCGCAGGGTCCGGAAGCGGGAGTCGTGGCCACCATCGAGCAACACGGAGCAGTCGATGCAGTGCTCCAGTACCTTGGGGCCGGCCAGAGTGCCATCCTTGGTCACGTGGCCCACCATGAAGATGGCGACATGATTCTGTTTGGCATAGCGGGTCAGCAGGGCGGCGGCTTCCCGCACCTGAGACACGGAACCCGGCGCCGACTGCACATCCGCCACATGCATCACCTGGATGGAGTCGATGACCATGATCTGCGGCTGCTCCTGCTGAGCAATCAGGCAGATCTGCTCGACCGAGGTCTCAGACAGCATGCGCAGCTTGTCGGTCGGCAGTCCGAGGCGCGAGGCCCGCATCGCCACCTGTTGCAGCGACTCCTCGCCGGTGACATAGAGGGTCTTCATCCGCTCCGCCAGACCGCACATGGTCTGCAGCAGCAGGGTCGACTTGCCCGCCCCCGGGTTGCCACCGATCAGGATCGCCGAGCCCGGCACCACCCCGCCCCCCAGGACCCGGTCCAACTCCTTGAAACCGGAAGAGAAGCGTGGGATCTCGGTGGTGGCGATCTCCGCCAGCGTCTGCACCTGGCTGCCGATGGCGCCGGCATAACCGGTATAACGGGCACTCTTGCCCGGGGTCACCGAGCCGAGGCGCACCTCGCTGATGGTGTTCCACTCCTTGCACTCACTGCACTGGCCCTGCCAGCGTGTGAAGTCGGCGCCACATTCGGTACAAACATAGGCAGTTTTGTTTTTGGCCATGGATAACTCGGGGACAGGATGAATTCCTGCTTGATATACTTGTTTGCGACCGACAGATCAAACCCAGAATCGGAAAAGTGACTTTCCGTGGCAGGAACACATGGATTCAGAACAACAACAGCACCTAATTGAACAGCTCATCCCCCTGCTCAGAGAAAAGGATTTCGATGACATCTTCAATCGCCTGACCCAGAACGAAAACAGCAACAGCCGTTTTCTGATCAAGATGGAGATCAAGCGCAGATGCACCCCCTGCCGTCGCGTGATCGACATGCGGGACGAACTGGGTGACGAGTGTCTGGTCCATGAATCCGACGGGATCACCCACTTCATGCCAGCCGAGGCCATCGGTCTGTTCCAGTCCCAGTGCTATCTCTACAAAGACGATTACACCCTGGGAGTCTACGAGGCACTGCAATACTGGCAGAAGCACCACCATGGCAAGAGCGATGGCCCTCTGCAGCCCCCTGCCAGCCCGTTTCGCCAGTACGACGTCAACCCCATCGCCTTTGCCAGCTACTATGGCCGACGCCAGGAGCGGATGCACTTCAGCTCCCCCGTGCTCATCAAGTTTGCCGATGGCGACAAGCTGTTTGCCAAAAGCTCCGACCTCTCCCTCGGCGGGATCCGGGTCTCGGTGCCCTATCTGCCCAACTACCAGACCGGCGCCCAGGTCGAGGTGTTCTTCACCGGGCTGGAGCGGGATCATGCCAACCCGGTCCTGCACCATTCGGTCAGCTACCAGATCCTCGGGGAAGAGAGCAAGGAGGGCAAGTTCTGGCTCAGGCTGGTCAAAACCGGCGAACACCCCGGCTTCGACCAGTTCCTGAGCGAGTTCATCGAGAGCAACAAGAGCCGCTATCGGGTCAGCGTCGACTATCTGCTCTCCGCCGCCATCATCAAGGGGTATGAGCAGTTCTATCTGCCGCGCATGACCGGCATGCCACTGTTTTTCGGTTCGGGCGACAGCCCCAGCCTCGAGATCGCCCTGCGCACAGAAAACAACCAGCACATCCTCGAATACTGGCGCGATGCCAAGAACCGCGACATGCTCGCCAGCCTGTTTTCCGCCACCCGCATGCAGGCCCTGCTGCCGGCGGCGGGTGAATTGAAAGAGACCCTGATCTACTGCTTCACCCACTCGGTACGCAGTCACCTCTACTTCTTCTCCGCCACCCGGGAAGAGCTGTTGCAGAGCGGGCTGATGTCGCTCTTCTTCCAGGTCGGCGCCCGTCGCCCCAGCTGGCGGGTCTACAAATTCAGCCTGGAGCGCTGTGACCTGCACGAGGCCGATCTGGCCAGCCAGCAGAGCAAGGAGAGCCCCCAGCTGCAAGACATGCTGCTGCAGGAGCGGCTCAAGCAGATAAGCTATGTCGGCCTGCTGCAGGATGTCGGCCTCGACAGCCAGCGGGAAGAGTTCCAGTACGATGCCAGCGCCCAGCACAATGCCAACGAACTGCAACGTTTCGGCCACGACAGCAGTGCCGCCCCCTTCGAGATCGAGACGCTGCACTATGTCCAGCTGCGCAAGGAGGCCCGCTACATCCACAAGACGGCCGTGGCCATCAAGCACAATGGCCGCGCCTGCAGGAGCTCTCCAAGAGCATGGATCTGCAGCGTTTACCCTACCGGCTGGTCAGCATCAACCTGACCCGCACCGTGCTGCACCTGTGCATCGAGGGCGATCCGGAGCGCCACACCGGTCGCCAGTTCTTCAAGCTGCTGATCGAGAGCAACCAGAACAAGCTCAAGGCAGCCCAGGAGCAGCGCCGCTATCGCGGCATGGCGCGGGCGCTGCGCAACATTTACACCCACCACATTTTCAGCACCCCGGTCTACATCAACAAGCTCAAGGGCGCCCCGAGGCCGGCCTCCATCGGTCATGCCCCGCAGGCGCGCAGCCTGTCACGGTTGCTGAAAGCCTGTGCCGAGCAGGGTGACCAGGACAACCTCTATCCCCTGTTCCAGGGCGAATTGCTCAAACAGCTCATCATGAACCCGCTGCGGGCCATCGAGCGGGAGGATCAGCCCCAGGAGGAGGAGGTCTACATCGCCAGCCTGCAGACGGCGGCCGGCCTGCCCATCTTCACCAGCCGGCTCGCCAGCAGCTTCAAGAATGTGGCGGAGAAGCGCAGCTTCATCGAACAGGCGCTGCGCCAGGGGGAGTTCTACTCGGTGCTGGTGGGCATCTCCCGCACCGGCCGCCCCGACACCAACTTCATCGCCAACGAGCTGGACTACATCGCCAAGTTCGCCATTCACAAGGCCAAGAAGCTGGAAGAGGAGCTGTGGAGCGTAGTCGGGGTGGGTGAGCTGACCGATACCAGCCAGGCGACCCTGTTCCGGCTCGGCATCACGGCGCCCGTCAATTGAGCAGGCCCCTGCAAACCACGGTCCTCAACCTGTCGGGCAGGCAATAAAACCATGGCGGGCCTCTGGCCCGCCATGGTTTGTTTATCCATCAGTACACCGGATAACCGGCGCCACCAGCCCGGTCTGTGTCAGGCCGCCTGCGGGTTGAGCAGCCATTCCAGGATCTGCGGGAAGTGATCTTCCTGCGCCTGAGGAGCGGTCAACATGTTGATGTGGTCGTAATCGAGCCGGTTGCCGTTGTCCCGGCCGAGGCGGGTATGGCGTGCGGCCGAGCCCATCTCGGCGCTGAAGCGGCGCACGTCGGTCGGGTGACCCAGTACCTTGTCCGCCTTGGCCGAGATCATCCAGAGCGGTGGCCAGTTGACCCTGGCGGCCGCCTCGTCATAGGCGAACCCATCGCTGGGATCCTGCCAGGGGCCGCATTTGACCCAGGGGATGGTCTCCTGCAGGTAACGCAGCGGCTCGTCATCCGCCCCGATCTTCAAACTGCGCGCGGCCAGAAAGCCGTTGCGCCTGGCCAGCCAGGGGGCCAGCCGGTTCCAGATCAGATCCACTTTCAGCCAGCGCTCCGGATTTTGTACCGACACGCCGCGCTTGGTGCCAAAGAACACCAGGCTGGCCACCTGCTCCGCCAACTCGGGGAAACGTACCAGGGTCGACGCCATGATGACACCGCCCCAGGAGTGAGCCATCCAGTGCAGCTTGAAGCCGGCATGGCGGGCGGCAATCCAGCGGTGCAGGGCCGGCAGATCCTCGGTGATAAGCTCATGCTGGCCATGTTCGGCCTGCTCGGCGATGGCCGGCGTGCTGAGCCCCCGTCCCCGCAGGTCGGCCACATAGACCTGATAGCCGTGGCGGGCCAGAAAGCAGGCCAGCCCCTTGCCCGATTCGGTGTAGAAGATGCGGCCGTTCTCGATGGCGCCGTGCACCATCAGGATCGGCTCGCCATGTACCGCAACCCGCGGCTGAATGTGGCGCACGTGCAGCCGATGTGCGCCGCAGGGAATAAACAGGGATTGCTGTAACAGTTCCATTTTGAGACTACGTCCTCCGTGACGTGGGGGTCTTGCCGAGGCGCCGGGACTAGCGGCGATCCCAGCGCTGCTGGCGGCAGGCCAGCGCGCCGAGCAGGCAGATCACCCCTTCCAGATCGTGGTGATTGAGGGTGGCCGCCGCCTGCGCCCGCACCAGCGGCTTGGCGTGGATGGCGATGCCGAGCCCGGCCACCCCCATCATCTTGAGATCGTTGGCGCCATCGCCGACGGCCACGGTCTGGCCAGCGGCGATGCCGTACTCCTGCGCCAGCAGCTGCAAGACCTCGGCCTTGACGGCGGCATCGACGATGCGCCCGCTCACCTTGCCGGTCAGCTGTTGCCCTTCCACCGCCAGCTCGTTGGCGAAGATGGCGTCCAGCCCCAGCTCCCGCTGCAACTGGCCGGCAAAACGGGTGAAGCCACCGGAGGCGATCGCTACCTTCCAGCCAGCCTGCTTGAGGGTATCGACCATCAACTGCAGGCCCGGCATCCAGGGCATGTTGGCCGCCACCTGGTCGAGAAGGGTGACCGGCGCCCCCTCCAGCAGGGCGACCCTGGCCCGCAGGCTGTCGGCAAACTCCAGCTGGCCCTGCATGGCGGCTGCCGTGACCGCCGCCACCTGCTCACCGACCCCGGCCAACCGGGCAATCTCGTCGATGCACTCGATGCGGATGGCGGTGGAGTCCATGTCCATCACCAGCAAACCGGGCTCCGCCAGACTGGGCAGGGCCGACAGATGACACAGATCGATGTCCCACTCCTCCCCCTTGAGCGCCTGTACCAGAGCGGGTGAGAAGCGATCCGTGCCCAGCAGCAGCAGAGGCACCCCGGCCGGCATGGCAGGCGGATAGAGCCTGGCCTGCAACTCGTGCTGCGCCAGAAGCCCGGCCAGACGCCCGAGATGATGACCGGCCAGCGCGCGCCCGAACAGCACCAGCCAGCCGCCATCCAGCGCACTGGCGGCAGGCAGCAGCGCCTGCGGCGTCGCCTCCCACCAGGGGGCGCCGGACAGGCACTCGGACCACTCTGAAATCTCTGCGGGCAATTGGGACAACAACATAGGGATAACGCCTTCCTTGGTGATCATGGGGTTAACAATGCTGGCCCAGAGTAGCGTATTGCTTTTTGTACAGGCAAGCGCCAAGATCCCGCCACCCCTTGTCAGCAAAAGGCTCAACGCTTGCGTCATCTCCCCATCAAACGAGTGCTCAGTCTCGGTGCCGGCGTCCTGCTCGGGCTCTGGGTGCTCGCGGTACTCATCCACATGCAGGGTGAGAGCCAGGCTTCGCTGCACAGCGAGGCACGCAACCGGGCCCAGGCGCTGGTGGCCTATGCCGCCCGCGACATGAAGCGCTGGCTCAAGGAGGACAAGAACAGCGAGCTGGAGCGGCTGGCCCAGGATCTGGCCGCCGAGCCCGAGATCCTCGACGTCACCCTCTACGATGCCCGCGGCATCCCCCTCGCCCAGTCGGACAATGCGGTGCCGCTGGACAGCCTGCTGCCCATCGGTGACAGCAACAAGTCGGTACCGGAGCAGGGCAAGGGGCGCATCCAGTTTGTGCAGGAGATCCTGGATGGGGAGCAGACCCTGGGGTATCTGCGCATTACGCTGGAAGAGCAGCAGATGCTGGCGGACAAGGATACCCGGCTCAAGGTGGTACAGGAGAAGCAGCGGCTGATGCTGCTGGTCGCCCTGCTGGCCGGGTTGCTGATCTCCTACGGGATCCGTCGCAACTACATGCGGGTGCGCAAGCACAAGAAGAAAAGCAAACCGGTCGAGCCGCAATAAGGCGGCGCGATCCCCCGACCCGAAACTGGCAATGCCACCAGCAGGAGCGCTGTATGATTGCCCCCTCACTGCCGCTGGATGAAGAGAGTCGACTGGAACGACTCCGCATCCTCGGCCTGCTTGACCGCGAGCCCATCGATCAGCTGGATCGCCTGACCCGGCTCATTACCCGCCATTTCTCGCTGCCCATCGCCATGGTCTCGCTGACCGACGTGAACCGACAGTGGTTTCTTGCCCGCACCGGCGTCGCCCTGTGCGAGATCAGCCGGGAGCACTCCTTTTGCGGCCACGCCATCCTGCGTCCCGACATCATGCAGGTGCCGGATGCCCGGCTCGACCCGCGGTTTGCCGACAACCCGCTGGTGACCGAAGAGCCGCACGTGGTCTTCTATGCCGGCCGCCCACTGCGGGCGCTGGATGGCGTGGTGCTCGGTACCCTCTGTCTGGTGGATCATGCACCGCGCCACCTCGACGAAGAGGCCTGCCGCGATCTCGACGACTTCGGCCGCCTGGTGGAGAACACCCTGCACGATCTGGAGCGACGCCATCAGGTGCGCAGCCTCAATCAGGTGCTGGAGGACAAGGATCACCTGTTCACCCTCACCTTCAACCAGTCGTCGGTGGGCATGGCCCTCTCCTCTCTCGAAGGCAAGTGGCTGCGGGCCAACCCGGGGCTGGAGCGGCTGCTCGGCTACAGCGAGCAGGCGATGCTGAGCCGCACCTGGCACGCCATGACCCATCCCGAGGATCTGCCGCGCGAGCTGCCCCTGTTCAACGCCCTGCTCGCAGGGCAACGGCAGGACTACCGGCTGGAGAAGCGGATGATCCGGGCCGACGGCAGCCAGTGCTGGGTCCAACTCAGCGTGACCCTGTGCCATAGCCGCACCATGGCGCCGCACCTGATCGCCGTGTTCGCCGATCTCACCGAGCGCAAGCAGGCCGAAGCCGAGCTGCTGCAACTGCAGCAGGGGCTCGAGCGGCAGGTCCGTGAGCGCACCCGCGAGCTGTCGAGCACGGTGGAGCAGTTGCATCGCGAGATGCAGGAGCGCGGCGCCATGCAGCAGCGCCTGTGGCAGGAGCAGCGCCGCCTGCAGCACATGCTGGAACACACCAGCAACGCCTTTCTCGAACTCGACGAGGCGCTGGTCATCACCGGCTGGAATCCGGCCTCCACCACCCTGCTGGGCTGGCACCCCGAAGAGATGCTGGGGCGTACCCTGCCCGCCCTGCTCGGCAGCGCTCACCCCCTGCTGGCCCAGCTGACCCATCCCCAGAGTGCTGCGCGCCGGCTGGAGTGCGAGATCGGCACCCACGACGGCCGGCGCATCCCGGTGGAGGTGATTGCCGAGCGCTACCAGTTCGACGGCAAGGTGCGCATCGCCCTGTTTTTGCACGACATCACGGCCCGCCGCCAGGTGCTGGCCGAGATTGAGCGCGGACGGGCCAGGCTGCGGGCCATCACCGACGGCCTGCCGGTCACCATCAGCATGGTCTCGCCCGAGGGGCGCTACCTATTCGCCAACCAGGCCTACTGCCGCTACTTCGGGCTCGATGCCGAGCTGATGCGGGAGATGAGCGTGCGGGAGGTGATCGGTGACGCTGCTTACGGCCGGGCTATCGCCCATCTGGAGCGGGCCCTCGCCGGCGAGCAGGTGAGCTTCGAGAACCGTTTCGAGCTGCCCATCGGCCCGCGCGATCTCAGGATCACCATGATCCCGAGCCGGGGCGATGAACCGGGCGTCTACATCCTCGGCAGCGACATCACCGAGTTCAAGGCGCTGCAGAACCAGCTGGAGCACGAGGCGGCCCACGACCCCCTCACCGGCCTGCCCAATCGGCGCGCCTTCACCCTGCGCCTCTCCCGGGAGCTGGAACGGGTACGCCAGAACGCCGAGACCCTGGGTCTGCTGTTTCTCGATCTCGACGGCTTCAAGCGCATCAACGATCAGCTCGGCCATCACGTCGGCGACGCTCTGCTACAGCGCTTCGCCAGCGTGCTGAGTGCCGAGGTGCGCCCCGGCGACATGGTGGCGCGCCTGGCTGGCGACGAGTTCACCATCATACTGCCGGCCCTGCGCCAGCCGGAGCTGGAGCTGCCCGCCCTGTGCGAGCGGCTGCTGGCGGCCATGGCGGTGCCGGCCGATGTGGCCGGCCACCTGTTGCCCCTCGCCGGCAGCATTGGCGGTGCTCTCTGTCACTCGGGCCAGTATTGCCACATCGACGATCTGCTGCACCGGGCCGACAGTGCCATGTACCAAGCCAAGCAGGCCGGCAAGGGACGCTTCGCCCTCGACCTCTGATCTGCCATCCTTGCAATGCAAAACGGCGGCCCGAGGGCCGCCGTTGTCATTATTCATGCGCGAGGGGGATTAGTTGTCGCCCAGCAGGACGGAATCCAGCGCGATTTCGATCATGTCGTTGAAGGTCAGCTGACGCTCTTCGGAGGTGGTCTGCTCACCGGTACGGATATGGTCGGAGACGGTGCAGATGGTCAGTGCCTTGGCACCGTACTCTGCAGCCACGCCGTAGATGCCGGCGGCTTCCATCTCGACACCCAGGATGCCGTACTTTTCCATGACGTCGAACATGGAGGGGTCCGGGGTGTAGAACAGGTCGGCGGAGAAGATGTTGCCCACGCGCACGGCGACGCCTTTGTTCTTGGCGGCCTGTACGGCATTGGCAACCAGATCGAAGTCGGCGATGGCGGCGAAGTCGTGATCCTTGAAGCGCAGACGGTTCACTTTGGAGTCGGTGCAGGCACCCATGCCGATCACCACGTCACGCAGTTTCACGTCTTCACGCACGGCACCGCAGGAGCCAACGCGGATCAGGGTCTTCACACCGTAATCGGTGATCAGCTCTTTTGCATAGATGGAGCAAGACGGGATGCCCATGCCGTGACCCATGATGGAGATGCGACGACCCTTGTAGGTGCCGGTGAAACCGAACATGTTGCGCACGTCGCACACCTGCTCGACGTTCTCCAGGAAAGTCTCGGCGATGTACTTGGCGCGCAGGGGGTCGCCCGGCATCAGCACGGTATCAGCAAAGGCGCCATCTTTCGCATTGATATGAGGAGTTGCCATTCTCTTGATTCCTTCACACTAGGTTGAGTTTTATTGTCTTTATTGGTTGCCCGCCGCCGAGGCGGCGGGCGGGTAAATTACAGGAAGCTGGTACCGTATGCCAGTTTGGGCAGACCGTGGTACGCCGCAATGCTCTGGCCGATGTCGGCGAAGGTCTCGCGACGACCGACGGAGCCGGCCTTGACCGGCTTGCCGTAGAACAGAACCGGGATGTACTCGCGGGTGTGATCGGTACCACCCCAGGTCGGATCGCAGCCGTGGTCGGCGGTCAGCACCACCACGTCGCCATCTTCCAGCAACTCGAACAGCTCCGGCAGGCGGGAGTCGAAATACTCCAGCGCATCGGCATAACCCTTCACGTCGCGACGGTGACCGTAGGAGGAGTCGAAGTCGACGAAGTTGGTGAAGACGATGGTCTGGTCACCGGCCGCTTTGACCTCTTCCAGAGTACGATCCCACAGCTCGGTCAGACCGGTCCCCTTCACCTGCTTGGTGATGCCCTGCTGGGCATAGATGTCGGCGATCTTGCCGATGGAAACCACCTGGCCGCCCGCTTCCTTCATGTAGTCCAGCACGGTCGGTGCCGGCGGCAGCACGGAGTAGTCGTGGCGGTTGCCGGTGCGCTTGAAGTTGCCCTTGCCGCTGCCCACGAACGGACGCGCGATGACGCGGCCGATGTTGTAGGGCTCCAGCAGCTCGCGCACGATGTGGCACAGCTCATAGAGCTTCTCGAGGCCGTAGGTCTCTTCGTGGCAGGCGATCTGGAACACGGAGTCGGCGGAGGTGTAAAGGATCGGCTTGCCGGTACGCATGTGCTCTTCGCCCAGATCATCCAGCACCTGGGTACCGGAGGCGTGGCAGTTGCCGAGGTAGCCCGGCAGACCGGCCTTCTCGACGATGGCATCCAGCAGCTCCTGCGGGAAGCTGTTGTGGTGGTCATGGAAATAACCCCACTCGAACAGCACGGGCACGCCGGCGATCTCCCAGTGACCGGACGGGGTATCCTTGCCGGAGGAGAGCTCCTGGGCAAAGCCGTAGGCGCCGACCACGTCGATGTCCTTGTTCAGGCCGGCCGGGAAGGTGCCGCTGGCGAGTTCGCCCGCGTGACCCAGCCCCAGCTTGCTGAGGTTCGGCAGATTGAGAGCGCCACGGCCTTCGATCTCACCGGCGGCGCAGGCCTTGGCGATATGGCCAAGGGTATTGGCGCCCACATCTCCGAACTTGTCGGCGTCGGCGGCAGCGCCAATACCGAAAGAGTCCATCATCAGAATAAAGGTACGTTTCATGGGACTTCCCCTTGTTACAAATCAGCCAGACCGATGCGACGGTAGACCTCGGGCAATGCCTCTGGTCGGGTGTCACCGATCTTGACGGCGGCCTGCACCATGCTGGCAGCCTGAGCGAATTGCTCTTCAGTTTGAGCGTGGATCAGGGCGAGCGGCTTGTCTGCCTCGACACTTTGACCCAGGCGGATAAAGTCGGTCAGACCGACCGCATAATCAAGTTTGTCACCGGCAGCGCGACGACCACCGCCCATGGCAACCACGGCCAGACCCAGTTCACGGGTGTCCATGGCGGTCACGAAACCGCTGTTGGCAGCATAGACAGGGCGCACGATGGCGGCCTTCGGCAGGTGGTGATCGTAGCGCTCCATGAAGTCGCTCGGGCCGCCGAGGCCGGTCACCATGCGACCGAAGATCTCGGCCGCCTTGCCATTGTCGAGCACCGCCTGCAGCTTGCGGCGGGCCTCGCCGTCATCGCTGGCCAGGCCGGCGGAGATCAGCATCTCGGCACACAGTGCCATGGTGACGGCGTGAATGCGCGGGTTGCGGTATTCACCGGTCAGGTAGCGCACCGCTTCGCGCACTTCCACCGCGTTGCCGGCGCTGGAGGCCAGCACCTGGTTCATGTCGGTCAAGAGTGCTGAAGTGCGACAGCCAGCGCCGTTGGCCACCGCGACTATGCTCTTGGCCAGCTCTTCGGAGGCTTCAAAGGTCGGCATGAAGGCACCGGAGCCCACTTTCACATCCATCACCAGCGCTTCCAGCCCGGAGGCGAGCTTTTTGGAGAGGATGGAGCCGGTGATCATGGCAATGGATTCGACGGTGGCAGTGATGTCCCGTACCGCATAGATACGCTTGTCGGCCGGGGCGAGATCGCCGGTCTGGCCGATGATGGCGACACCAGCCTCTTTCACCACTTTCAGGAAACGATCGTTGTCGACCGAGGTCTGGTAGCCAGGAATGGCATCCAGCTTGTCGAGGGTACCGCCGGTGTGGCCCAGGCCACGGCCGGAGATCATCGGCACGAAACCGCCGCAGGCGGCAACCATCGGGCCGAGCATCAGGGAGACGACGTCACCCACACCGCCGGTGGAGTGCTTGTCGACGATCGGGCCACCCAGATTGAGGTGGTCCCAGGTCAGCACCATGCCGGAATCGCGCATGGCGCAGGTCAGGGCAACCCGCTCATCCATGGTCATGTCTTTGAAGTAGACCGCCATCGCCAGCGCCGCAATCTGGCCCTCGCCGATGGTGTTGTTGGTAATGCCCTGAACGAAGAATTGAATCTCTTGGGTACTGAGCGCTTCACCGTTGCGCTTCTTGCGAATAATTTCTTGAGGCAAAAACATCTTTCATTCCCTCCGCCATTGCTGGCGTTACACAAGCCTGAATCCTTGCCCGCACACCGCATGGTGGGGGCGAAACAGGGCGGACCAGGTCCGCCCTCTCATCAACCTATTAGTAACCGCTGGTGTTGGCCGGCTTGTCGCCATGCCCCAGTGTGGCCAGCAGGCTGGCCAGCAGGCTGGATGCACCAAAGCGGAAGGTGCGGGCGGATACCCAGTCCTTGCCCAGGATCTCTTCGGCCATGGCCAGGTACTGACCCGCCACGGCGGCGTCTTTCACGCCACCGGCCGGCTTGAAGCCGACTTTCGGGTTCTTGGCCTTGATCACTTCCATCATGATGCGCGCCGCTTCCGGGGTCGCATTGACCGGCACCTTGCCGGTGGAGGTTTTGATGAAGTCGGCACCGGCGTCGATGGAGATTTCAGAAGCACGGCGGATCAGCGCCTCTTCTTTCAGCTCGCCAGTTTCGATGATCACTTTCAGCAGGGCTTGGCTACCACAGGCTTCCTTACAAGCTTTGACCAGATCGAAGCCGACCTGTTCATTGCCGGCCATGAAGGCGCGGTACGGGAACACCACGTCCACTTCATCAGCACCGTAGGCCACGGCGGCGCGGGTTTCGGCCACGGCGATCTCGATGTCGTCGTTGCCGTGCGGGAAGTTGGTCACGGTCGCAATGCGCACGTCGGCGGCGCCGATTTCACGCAGGGTCTTGCGAGCGATGGGGATGAAACGGGGATAGATGCAGACGGCGGCGGTCAGGCCGGCCGGCGACTTGGCCTTGCGGCACAGGTCGATCACCTTCTGATCGGTGTCGTCATCGTTCAGAGTGGTCAGGTCCATCAGGTTCAGGGCGCGCTGGGCGGCCAGTTTCAGATCAGTCATTCTGTTCTCCAAAGTCTCGATTTAGTCCGGATTCCAGGGCATGGGTCCGCCTGTCGCAACGCAACCGGCAAGACACGACTCCCAAAGAAACGGGAATGGAATTGCAGCACAATTGCACAGGCAATGAGGCTGCAAATAAGGCAAGAGCCCTGTCACTTTCTTACAAAAGTGCGGACTTGGTTCCATGAAGACTTGAGAAAGGCAGACAAGGTCTGACCCGACTTCCCAATCAATTCCATTTGACCGCCAACACCCGATTTCATCGGGCATTAGTCAATGCCAGCACCCTGCTGGCAATGCCTATTTCAGCCGAGATACCCCTTGTTTGCAAGCCGGATTTGCCATTTTCAGAGGTACCTCACATCTGGCAAATCCGGTACTGAAAAGTGCGTTAAGAGAAGAAGCGAGTGAGTATCCAGGAGTATGCCAGCCCCCCCAGATAGACTCCGACGATCCCCATTACCCCGGACAATACGGGCGGGGCCGGGATCGGCAATTTGAGGAAAGAAAACAACAAGCCAACGATAAAGCCGGCCGCCATCGCCAGTAGCACTTCATTCATATAACCTCCGATTTGACTCATTTTATTATTAGTTTAGAAAGGAAAACGGTTGTCACCGCCCCAAACGCGAACGCCACAGCTTCTCGCTGTGGCGTTCGTCTTTACCCTGACAGTCAGGCGATATTACATGCCGGACAGCGCCAGGAAGAAGCCTGCGATGGTCGCAGACATCAGGTTGGACAGAGAGCCAGCCAGTACGGCTTTCAGACCAAATTTGGCAATGGTGCCACGACGGTTCGGTGCCATGGAGCCCAGACCGCCCAGCAGGATGGCGACGGAGGACAGGTTGGCGAAGCCGCACAGGGCGAAGGAGATGATGGCCTTGGTGTGGTCGGACATGGCCACGCCATTGATCAGCACTTCATCTTTCAGATACGGGGCAAAGTTCAGGTAGGCCACGAACTCGTTGACCACCAGTTTCTGACCGATGAAGGAACCGGCCACGATGGCTTCGCTCCAGGGCACCCCGATCAGGAAGGCCAGCGGGGAGAAGATCCAGCCCAGCAGCAGTTCCAGGGAGAGCTGCGGATAACCGAACCAGCCACCCACACCGGAGAAGATGCCGTTGATCATGGCGATCAGACCGATGAAGGCCAGCAGCATGGCACCGACGTTCAGGGCCAGTTGCAGACCGGCGGAAGCACCGGCGGCAGCGGCATCGATCACGTTGGCAGGCTTGTCTTCCAGCTCGCCATCGGCATTGTTCTCGTCGTAGCTCGGGGTCTCGGTTTCCGGCACCAGCAGCTTGGCGAACAGCAGACCACCCGGAGCGGCCATGAAGGAGGCGGCGATCAGGTATTCCATCTTGACGCCCATGGAGGCATAGCCAGCCAGTACGGAACCGGCAACGGAGGCCAGACCACCACACATGACGGCAAACAGCTCGGAGTCAGTCATCTTGGAGATGAAGGGACGCACCACCAGCGGGGCTTCAGTCTGACCCACGAAGATGTTGGCAGTGGCAGAGAGGGATTCGGTACGGGAAGTGCCCAGTACTTTTTGCAGGCCACCACCCAGCAGTTTGATGACCCACTGCATGATGCCCAGATAATAAAGAACGGCGATCAGCGAGGAGAAGAAGATGATGACCGGCAATACGCGGAAGGCGAAGATAAAGCCGCCGCCACCGAATACTTCGAACATCTTGTTGCTGACCAGACCACCGAACAGGAATTCGATACCGTTTTGGCCATAACCGATGACGCTGGAAACGGCATCGGATACACCCACCAGAATATCTCGGCCAACCGGGACGTACAGCACGAATGCACCCAGTCCAGCTTGAATTGCAAAGGCACCGACAACGGTGCGAATTTTTATTGCTTTGCGATTACTGGAGAACAGCACCGCGATAAGGACGAGCGTTGCCATCCCTACCAGACCCATTATCAAATTCATTATTAACACTTCCTCTTTAGTAGCACCTTCCAGCTTGTTAACAACTTGTATCTCAAAGCCATCAATCAAGGGTGCGCATTATACTAATTACGGTGCGACAAAGTAGAATGCTGGTCACATTTTATAAGCATGAAATGCGCTAGGGGTCGTCAAATTAGACCGCAAACGATTTTTACTTACCCCGTTTTTTATCATGCCGCTATCAATAGTTAATCAGCTGTTAATTTGTAACTTGCCCAGTTGGAAAGCCTGCAAAGTGGATTCACGTAACACCGAAGCAACATGGGCCAGCGGTTGTTGCCGCAAATCGGCCAGCAGTTGCGCAATTTTTGGCAGGTTGGCGGGGGTGTTGGGCGCCCCCTGTTGACCCTGCAGCGGCATGTCGGGAGCGTCGGTTTCCAGCAGCAAGGATTCCAGCGGCATGTCGCGCACCGCCTCCCGGGTCTTGTTGGCCCGCTCGAAGCTGATGACCCCGCCGATACCGAGCCGAAATCCCAGTTGCCAGAACGTCTCTGCCTGCTGCAGAGAACCGCTGAAGGCGTGGATGACGCCCCCTCTGGCCGGACGCAGGCGCCTGAGGATCTTGGCAACCGTGTCGTTGGCGCGCACCGAATGGACGATCAAGGGCAGCTCATGCTCCATGGCCAGCGCGATCTGGGCCTCGAACATCTCGAGTTGCCCCTCCTGCGGCACATGAGAGCGCAGATCCAGCCCGCACTCCCCCACCGCCACCAGCCCGCGTGGACGCTCGGCCAGCAGTCGCCGCAGCCGGGTCAATACCGCCGGAGTCTGCCCCCCCACATACCAGGGATGCACACCCAGGGCATAGGAAATACCGTCGTGCTCTGCCGCCAGCGCCATCACCCGGCCCCAGTTTTCCTCTCCCACGGCGGGAATGATATACTCGCTCACCCCCAGCTGGCGGCACTCGGCCAGCAGCGCCGCCCGATCGGGATCGAAGACCGGAAAATCGAGATGGCAATGGGTGTCGATCAGTTGCATGTCGCTCTCACCTGTTTGTCGTAATTAATGGGTCCATATCATGATGAAACGCACAAGCCACGGCTTTACCCTGATAGAACTGGTGCTGGTCATCATAGTGCTGGGGATCCTGGCCGTCACCGCCCTGCCCCGTTTCATCAATCTCAAGGATGATGCACTCAAGAGTACGGTCGCCACCACCGCCACCAGCTTTGCCAGCGCGGTGCAGCTGGCCCATGCCGGCTGGGCGGTCAAGGCGCAGGATCAGGCGCTCTACAATCTCGGCAGCATGGGGCAGCGCAATCTCGACATCAACCGCTATGGCTGGCCCGCCGGCACCGACGAAGATCAGGGCCGCAAAGGGATAGATGAGCCCTATGTCGCAGGTCAGGGTGACTACATCTCGGTGAGCAACCAGTCAGACTGCCGCCTGCTGTTTCAGGGACTGCTGGACAGCAGCTATACCGTCGCCTCGGTCGATCAGGATCCCGAGATCCAGCTCAACGCCGACTACCTGTCCAGCGAACTGCCTGCCAACCAGGTAGATGCGGATGGGGAGCCGCACAGCAACTGCCGCTATACCCTGCGCGACTCCATTGGCCGCTTCCCGGCCTATCCCGCGGGCCTCTCCTTCGACTACAACAGCGTCACTGGTGCTGTGACCCGCAATTTCCAGTGAGCGATTCCGACTCGCCCTGCTGCTCCGTCTGCGGCGCGTCATCCTGCTCGCGGCGCACCGGCACGCAGCAGCGCCGGTTCTCCGGTGTGAGTCCCCACTCCTCGCACCAACCATCGTAGCGAGCCAGCCAGCGTAACAAGATGCCTTTCATGGTCTGTTCCTCGTCTCTGTCGCACCCTTGCCGTTTCTACCGATCTGCTCCGAATCCGCTAATGTCACGACTCGATACCGGAATGACAGGTATAAAAAAACGACTCCATTTGGAGTCGTTTTTATCAGAGCCATCTGGCTAATTCAATTCACGCCTGGGTGGGCAGGCTCAGTCGAGCAACGGCCTCTACGTGCATACACATGTCCACCGGCGATCAGGCCTTGGCCGGCAGGCTCAGGCGGGCAACCGCTTCCACGTGCATGGAGTGCGGGAACATGTCGACCGGCTGCACCTCATCCAGCACGAAGCCCTGCTTGACCAGCCAGGCGAGATCGCGAGCCAGGGTCTGCGGGTTGCAGGAGACATAGACCAACCGGCGCGGCGCCATGGCGACCAGGGTCTGCAGCACGGCCTTATCACAGCCCTTGCGCGGCGGATCCATCACCACCACATCGGCAGTCACACCCTGAGCGTGTAGCTCGGGCATCAGCTGTTCGGCCTTGCCGACATGGAATTCGGTGTGCTCGATGCCGTTGAGGGCGGCGTTGCGACGGGCATCGCTGATGGCGCTCTCCACCGACTCGATCCCCACCACCTTGGCAGCCTTGCCGGCCAGGAACAGGGAGATGGTGCCAATACCGCAATAGATGTCGAACACCGTCTCGTTGCCGGTCAGTTCCGCATACTCGAGGGCGCTGGAGTAGAGCACATCGGTCTGGCTCGGGTTGTTCTGGAAGAAGGAGAGCGGCGAGATCTCGAACTCGAGCTCGTGGATCTTGTCGCGGATCACCCCTTCGCCCAGCAGCACCCGGTTGGTGGCGCCCAGGATACGGTTGGTGCGCTCCTCGTTGATGTTCTGCACCAGGGTGGTCACCGGCAGCTCGCTTAAGCTCGCCAGCAGTTCGGCTTCGAACGGCAACTCCTCGCCCAGAGTCACCAGCACCACCATCAGCTCGCCGCTCTTGAAGCCCTTGCGGGTCATCAGGTTGCGCACACAGCCTGTGTGGTTCACCTCGTCATAGGCGGCGATGTCGTGCTCGCGCATCCAGTTACGCACCCGGGCGTTCAGCTCGACGTGCAGCGAGTCCTGCACCGCGCAGTCATCGGCGGTGATGAGGTCATGGGAGTGTTTGCGATAAAAGCCGATCTCGGCGCCGGCGTCGCAACCGCGCACCGCATATTGGGCCTTGTTGCGATAGGCAAACGGGCTGTCCATGCCGAGGATCGTCCTGACGGTGGTATCACCCAGCCCGGCCTGTTCCAGCGCATTCTCCACCAGCGCCTGCTTGAGTTTGAGCTGGGCCGGATAGGCCAGCGGGCGCACCTGGCAGCCACCGCATTCGGTGTTGGGGCAGAAGTCGGCGACCCGATCGGCGGAGGGCTGGAGCAGCTCGGTCACCTTGCCGTGCAGATAGTTGGGCTTGACCTCGGTCAGCTCCACCAGCGCCTGCTCACCGGGCAGCAAACCTTCGACAAACAGGGGGCGGTCGAACAGGCGTCCTTTGCCATCTCCTTTGTCGGTCAGTTCCAGGATCTCGATCTGGTGTTGATGTCCCACTAACGGCATGAGCGGCTCCAAAAGTACATATAAAGAGGGGTGATGGAACCGGCCCGGCCAGCCCCATCAAGAAAAGGTGGCAGAGTTTAGCGGAGATCCGGCCAAATTGCAGGCATAAAACAGCAACAAGACCGAGGACATTGCCCCGCCTGGCGTTATCTGCCGAAAAAGCCGGAATCCCCCGGCGCAATTTTGGGGTTGTCCTTATAAGAGGGCATGGTGACCACGGACGGGCCATCATCGCCGCCGGCCAGACATCAAACAGGATGCTCGGCCTGGTGGGCGGACATAAAAAAGCCGCCGGCATGGCCGGCGGCAATATTGCTGACTAACAGATGACGGATTACAGGCTGTAGGCCTTCTCGCCGTGGGTGGTGACATCCAGCCCCTCCCGCTCCGCGTCTTCTTTCACTCGTAGGCCGATCAGCAGATCCACCAGCTTGTAGGCCACCACCGAGATGATGCCGGACCAGAGGATGGTCACGCCGACCCCGATGGCCTGAATTTTGACCTGCGCCAGGATGGAGTAGCCCTCCGCCACCTGGTTGGTGACGTAGTCCCACACCCCGGTACCGCCCAGATCCGGGCTGGCGAAGACGCCGGTCAGCAGCGCCCCCAGGATGCCGCACACCCCGTGCACGCCGAACACGTCCAGACTGTCATCGGCGCCCAGCAGCCGCTTGAGACCGTGGACCCCCCACAACCCGGCAACACCGCTGATGAGGCCCATCACCAGACCGCCACCCACTCCGACGAAGCCGGCCGCCGGCGTGATCACCACCAGCCCGGAGACGGCGCCGGAAGCCGCGCCCAGCAGGGAGGGACGACCCTTCATCACCCACTCGGCCAAGGTCCAGGAGAGGGCCGCCGCCGCCGGAGCCACCCAGGTATTGATGAAGGCCAGCGCCGCCGTGCCGTTGGCTTCCAGCGCGGAGCCGGCGTTGAAACCGAACCAGCCGAACCAGAGCAGAGAGGCCCCGATCATGGTCATGGTGAGGCTGTGCGGGGTCATGGGGTCACGGCCATAGCCCAGGCGTTTGCCCACCAGGTAGGCACCGACCAGACCGGCCACCGCCGCGTTGATGTGCACCACTGTGCCACCCGCAAAATCCAGCGCACCGTGCTGGAACAGATAGCCGGCGGTCGCGGTGGCGGCTGCCGCGGCATCGGCCGTGGTATAGGCATCCGGACCCGCCCAGTACCACACCATGTGGGCCAGCGGGATATAGGCGAAGGTGAACCAGATCACCGAGAACAGCAGCACGGCGGCAAACTTGATACGCTCGGCGAAGGCCCCCACGATCAGACCGCAGGTGATGGCGGCAAAGGCGCCCTGGAACACCACATAGATGAACTCGCTGATACCGACCCCCTTGCTGAAGGTGGCGGCGATGGAGTCGGGGGTCACCCCCTTGAGCAGCGCCTTGCTGAAGGAGCCATAAACGCTGTTGCCCTCGGTAAAGGCCAGTGAATAGCCGTAGAGGATCCACAGCACGCAGATCAGCGAGAACAGGGTGAACACCTGCATCAGCATGCTCAGCATGTTCTTGCTGCGCACCAGGCCGCCATAAAACAGGGCCAGGCCCGGAATGGACATCAGGATCACCAGGGCTGCCGACAGCAGCATCCAGGTATTGTCCCCCTTGTTGATGGTCACTACTGCCGGTGCAGCAGCCTGCACAACCTCGGCCGAGGCGGCCACCACCTCTTCAGCCCAACTGGGGGCGGCCAACAAGGCGGCAAGCGCCAACAGGCCAGTCATCACGAGTCTCTTGAGCATACAGCCATCTCCTTCCCTGTCGTCCCGGCTCCCGGCCGGGTCCATTTCCTGATATGAACATCGAAACCGACGATTCACGTACATCCACATTCGCTACACACTGGTGACCGCCCCGCCCATCATTCCTCGGATGAGCGGCATCATGGCGACATAAATGCTTCAAAGCACAAAACAGGCCAATTTGATAAATAGATTTAAATCAATGAATTATGCTTACTACAGCGAAGTGACGCACCAGATTGGCGCACGGGACGCGCTAACTTGAGCAAGTGCGCACTTCCGCTGTGCACACACATACTGCCGCACCGAAATAGCGCAGAGGGACGCCATGCGGACATCGGCGAGTAGCCGGCTTGTCGATATCAGCCAGAGAACGGAGGAGCGATGAGAAAGGGGAAAAGAGGAAAAACAAAAGGCCATCATTGCTGATGGCCTTTTGTTTTTGAATTTGATGGTGCCCGGGGTCGGACTCGAACCGACACGGTTATTCACCGGCGGATTTTGAATCCGCTGCGTCTACCGATTTCGCCACCCGGGCAACTGCGAGGGATTATACGAATGGCGCTTGGGCATGCAAGGTGTTTTTCTTGCCTCACAGTTGTTTGCTCATTTATTCAACGCCTTGCCGAGGCTGGGTCAGTTACATAGAATGCCCGCATCATATTAATGGAATAAAAACGATGGCCAAGCGTAAATCCGTCCAACCGACACCGACCCCTCCCGCGACTGCGCGCTACCCTTCCGCCGGCCTGCTGCGCCGGCTCGGCGCCCTGCTCTATGACTATCTGGTGGTCATCTCCTTGCTGATCATCGCCGGCTTTATCGGGATGGGGGTGGCACACTTGCTGCTGGCAACCGGCATGGCGACCGTGCCGGAAGGCAAGGACGCCGCCTGGCTGCTGACCAGCCCCATCTACAGCGCCTGGCTCGCCTTCATCATCTGCGGTTTCTACACCTGGTTCTGGACCCGTGCCGGCCAGACCATCGGCATGCGGGCCTGGCGTCTGCGCATCCAGAATACCGACGGCAGCAATATCCGCATCACCCAGGCCCTGATCCGGCTGGCCACGGCGGCCTTCGGCCTCGGCAACCTGCTCTGCCTGTTCAACCACAAGTCACCCCGCGCGTTTCAGGACATCTGGTCCGAATGCGAAGTGGTGGTGCTCGGCAAGCAAGAGAACCTGGAACAGCTCAATCGCTGATCCTGTGGCAGCAACGGAAAAGGGCACCCCGAGGGTGCCCTTTTTGCTGGCCGATACGCTTGCGGCTCAGGATATAGAAGGAGATACCGCCGAACAGCAGTGCAGCAGGAGCGATGGCCGCTTTTTGTCAGCAGCGCCACCGCCCTTCAGGCCGCTACTGCTTGCGGCTCAGGATATAGAAGGAGATACCGCCAAACAGCAGGCTCGGCGCGATGGCCGCCAGGATCGGCGGTACCGCATACACCAGGCTGATGGGGCCGAACACCCGATCGCTGACGTAGACGGCAAAGCCGGTCATGATCCCCATCAGCATCCGCGCCCCCATGCTGACCGAGCGCAGCGGGCCGAAGATGAAGGAGGAGGCCAGCAGGATCATGGCCACCACCGAGAGCGGTGACAGCAGCTTGCGCCACATTTCCAGTTTGTAGCGCCCGGCATCCTGCTTGTTGGCATCCAGATAGCCGATGTAATCCAGCAGTCCCGCCACCGGCAGGTTTTCAGGATCGATGCTCACCACCCCCAGCTGTTTGGGCGTTAGCTCTGAGCTCCACTCCATCTGGGGCTGAGTCTCGCTCATGATCTGCCTGGGGTCATCGAAGCGGGTCACCTGTACCTGCTTGAGCAGCCAGTGATGCTGCTCGAACACCCCTTCCTGCGCCTGCAGGATATCGATCAGCTTGCGCTCCGGAGTGAAACGGTAAAGGGTGATGCCGGTCAGGGCGCCATCGTTGCGCACCCCGTTGATATTGACGAAGTTGTTGCCATCGCGGGCCCACACCCCGTAAGCCGACACGGTCAGCCGCCCCTCAGACAGGGCGCCCGCCTTGATGTCGTCCGCCATCCGCTTGGCGATGGGGGCCACGTACTCTCCCATCAGCCCCACCAGGATCATCAGCGGGATGGCGGTCTTGAGCGCCGCCATCACGATACTGATCTTGGAGCGGCCCGCCGCCTGCATCACCACCAGCTCGGAGCTGGTCGCCAGCTGGCCCAGACCGATGAGGCCACCCAGCAGGGCCGCCAGCGGGAAGAAGAGCACCGCCTCTTTCGGCATGGAGAGCAGCACATAGTAGAGGGCGCTGAGCATGTCGTAGTTGCCTTCCCCTACCGACTTCAGCTGCTCCACGTACTTGATGAGCGCCGCCAGCCCGACCAGGGTCAGTTCGCACAGCAGGACCGACATGAAAATAACCCGGCCGATATATCTATCGAGAATGCCAAACATCAGCAGAGACCCCCCTGTTGCAGCATCATGCTGATTTTTTCCTCAAATACAGACGCATGGAACGGGGGCGACATCAAAATGACCCGGTCGCCATGTCTATCGAGAATGCCAAACATCAGTAGAGACTCCCAGATGGCAACATCATGCCGATTTTCTCTTGAAATAGAGGGTCTTGACCCCGTTCCACCAGCTGGTGCCCTGCAGGTTGAGCGGCAACCCGATCAGCAGCAGATAGACCAGCGGCACCAGGAACATGCCGGGCCAGTGCGGTAGCCGGCCGCTGTCGATGGCAGAGCGGGCGGCACTGAGCAGCAGGAAGTAGGAGAGGTAGAGCAGGATGGCCGGCAACAGCTTGGCATAGCGGCCCTGACGGGGGTTGACCCGCGCCAGCGGCACCACCAGAAAGGTCAGCACCAGAATGGAGAGCGGCAGCGACAGGCGCCACTGCAATTCGGCCATCAGCTGGTTGTCCTGGGTACCCAGCAGCTCCATGGTCGGTTTGGCCGCCGCCTTGCGGTTGGAGCGCTCCATCTCCTGCTGGCGGATCACCAGGCTGTACTCGTCGAATTCGGAGATCTGGAACTGGCGGGTATTGAAGTGTCCCTCGTAGCGGGAGCCATCCTTCAGGGTCAGCCACTGCAGACCGTTGCTGTCGACCGTGACCACCCCTTCGGTCGCCACCACCACCGACGGCGGCTTGCCGTCCTGGGAGCGCTGCAACACGAAGATTTTCTGCAGTTTGGAGCCCTTGTCGTTGAGATCCTGGATGTAGGCCACCAGGCGCCCCTTGTCGAGCTCCATGAAGCGGCCGGCCTGCAGGAAGGAGATCCCCGGATCGGCCTTGAACTCGTCGATCACCTGGTACTCGCGCTCCTTGGCCTGCGGGGCCACCCAGCCGGTGTTGAAGGCGGCGACGGCCGCCGTCAGCAAGGCCAGCACCATGGCGCTGCGCATCACGAAACGGTGGCTGAAACCCACCGCATGCATCACTGTCATCTCGCTTTCGGCGTAGAGGCGCCCGTGAGCGAACAAGATGGCCAAAAACAGGCTGATGGGCAGCATCAACAGGGCCATGTTGGGCAGGTTGAGCAGCAGCAGGGTGGAGACCAGGCGCGTCGGCACCTCACCATCGGCGGCATCGCCGATGATCTGGATGAATTGCTGGCTGACGAAGATGAGCAGCAGCACGAATAATACCGCCAGCTGGGTTTTCAGGGTTTCCCTGAACAAATATCGGAAAACGATCACAGTCATTCCCAAGTAAACTTGTGTTTTTAGTCGAATGCCTGAAAAATAGGGCCGTATATTGGATTTTTACC
This sequence comes from Aeromonas hydrophila subsp. hydrophila ATCC 7966, assembly GCF_000014805.1. Lineage (NCBI taxonomy): Bacteria > Pseudomonadati > Pseudomonadota > Gammaproteobacteria > Aeromonadales > Aeromonadaceae > Aeromonas > Aeromonas hydrophila. The sequence continues at coordinate 4,132,958 of NC_008570.1, forward strand.
AGTTTGAACTGCGGAGCCAGTGCCTGTTCGCTCCGCCTCTGATACCCCAACAAGCACCGCATTATTCAATAAAAGGTGCCTTTTGTCTTTAGGATGTAGGAGATTCCATGGAGTTCAGTGTAAAGAGTGGCAGTCCTGAGAAGCAACGCAGTGCCTGCGTCGTGGTCGGCGTATTCGAGCCGCGTCGCCTCTCTCCGGTTGCCGAACAACTGGACAAGATCAGCGATGGCTACATCAGTTCGCTGCTGCGCCGTGGCGACCTGGAAGGGAAACCAGGCCAGATGCTGTTGCTGCATCAAGTACCGGGCGTGCTCAGCGAGCGCGTGCTGCTGGTCGGTTGCGGCAAGGAGCGGGAACTCGACGAACGCCAGTACAAGCAGATCATCAACAAGACCATCACCACCCTCAACGAAACCGGCTCCATGGAAGCGGTCTGCTTCCTGACCGAGCTGCACGTCAAGGGACGGGATACCTATTGGAAGGTGCGCCAGGCGGTGGAAACCACCAAGGCGGGCCTCTACAGTTTCGACCAGTTCAAGACCAACAAGGCCGAGCCGCGCCGTCCGCTGCGCAAGCTGGTATTCAACGTGCCGACGCGTCGGGAACTGACCATTGGTGAAAAAGCCATCGCTCACGGCCTGGCCGTGGCGAAAGGGGTGCGCGTCTGTCGCGACGTGGCCAACATGCCGCCCAATGTCTGCAATCCGGCCTATCTCGCCTCCCAGGCCCGTCGTCTGGCCGATGCCTTCGACAACATCACCACCAAGGTGATCGGCGAGCAGGAGATGGCCGAACTCGGCATGAACTCCTATCTGGCGGTGGCCCGCGGCTCCGACAACGAAGCCATGATGGCCATCATCGAGTACAAGGGTCATCCGGATGCCAAGCCCATCGTGCTGGTCGGTAAGGGACTGACCTTCGACTCCGGCGGCATCTCCATCAAGCCGGCCGAGGGCATGGACGAGATGAAGTACGACATGGGCGGCGCCGCCTCCGTGCTCGGTACCATGCACGCCCTGGCCCAGCTGCAGCTGCCGATCAACGTCATCGGCGTGCTGGCGGGCTGCGAGAACATGCCGGGTGGCAACGCCTATCGCCCGGGCGACATCCTCACCTCCATGTCCGGTCAGACCATCGAAGTGCTCAACACCGATGCGGAAGGCCGCCTGGTGCTGTGCGATGCACTGACCTACGTGGATCGCTTTGATCCGGAAACCGTAATTGACGTGGCCACTTTGACCGGTGCCTGCATCATCGCCCTGGGTCACCACACCACGGGTCTCTTGGCCAACCACAACCCGCTGGCCCACGAGCTGCTCAACGCCTCCGAGCAGGCGGGTGATCGCGCCTGGCGCCTGCCGCTGTTCGACGAGTATCAGGAACAGCTGGAGAGTCCGTTTGCCGACATGGCCAACATTGGTGGCCGCCCGGCCGGTACCATCACCGCCGCCGCCTTCCTGTCACGCTTCACCAAGAAGTACAACTGGGCCCACCTGGATATCGCCGGGACCGCCTGGAAGAGTGGCAAGGAGAAAGGCTCCACCGGGCGTCCGGTGCCCCTGCTGACCCAGTTCCTGCTGAACCGGTCAGGGGTGGTCATCGAAGAGAAGGAGTAACCCTTTTATCCCGTTCGATGCGTGCATCAAACGGGATGGCGTTACCCTGAATCACAAGGAAGAGGCCCGCCTCTTCCTTGTTTCATTGAGGGTTGGCAGGAATATCCCCTGCCCGTCCTTACCGGCGGTCAATAGTCCGTCACCGCAAACGGGATCAACCTGATGAGCCAAGTGACCTTTTACCTGATGAGCGAGCAGGATGACGCGCAGGCTTCGGCCGTCGAACGCCTCGCCTGCCAGCTCGTAGCCGATAGCTGGGGGGCGGGTCATCTCTACCTGCTGTGCGACGACGAAGCGCAAGCCCTGCGCCTCGACGAACTGCTGTGGCAGCTGCCGCCGGAGCGCTTCGTGCCGCACCAGTTGCAGGGCGAGAGCGGTCAGGCACCGGTGGAGATCGGTCATCAGCCGCCACGGCGGCGCTATGCCCGCCTCATCAATCTGGCCAAACAGACACCTTTGTTTGCAGGACACTTCGCTCAAGTGGTAGATTTTGTCCCCACTGACGAAACGCAAAAGCAGCAAGCCCGCGAGCGCTACAAGCACTATCGCCAGGCAGGCCACGCCCTCGAGATGAGGGATCAGCCCGTCCTTGCCGCACCGGATCCGGCGCAGCCCTGACTGTGCCACCCTCGATCCACGACGAATCAACACCAGAATCCATCCATCCAGAATACGGCGAGACCATGGAAAAGACTTTTAATCACAACGCCATCGAACAGGCGCTCTATCAGCACTGGGAAGCCCAGGGTTACTTCAAGCCCCACGGCGACACCAGCAAAGACTCCTTCTGCATCATGATCCCGCCGCCGAACGTCACCGGCAGCCTGCACATGGGTCACGCCTTCCAGCAAACCCTGATGGATACCCTGATCCGCTACAACCGCATGCAGGGCAAGAACACCCTGTGGCAGGCGGGTACCGACCACGCCGGTATCGCCACCCAGATGGTGGTTGAGCGCAAGATCGCCGCAGAAGAGGGCAAGACCCGCCACGATTACGGCCGGGAAGCCTTCATCGACAAGATCTGGCAGTGGAAGGAAGAGTCCGGCGGTACCATCACCCGCCAGATGCGCCGTCTGGGTGACTCCGTGGATTGGGAGCGCGAGCGCTTCACCATGGATGAAGGCCTCTCTGCCGCCGTGCAGGAAGTGTTCGTCCGTCTTTACGAAGATGGCCTGATGTACCGTGGCAAGCGTCTGGTGAACTGGGATCCCAAGCTCAACACCGCCATCTCCGATCTGGAAGTGGAAAACCGCGAGATCAAGGGCCACATGTGGCACCTGCGCTACCCGCTGGCCAACGGCGCCAAGACTGCCGAAGGCCAGGATCACCTGATCGTCGCCACCACCCGCCCGGAAACCATGCTGGGTGATACCGCCGTTGCGGTAAACCCGGAAGACCCGCGCTACAAGGCGCTGATCGGTCAGCACATTCTGCTGCCGCTGGTGAACCGTCTGATCCCCATCGTCGCCGACGAGCACGCCGACATGGAGAAGGGCACCGGCTGCGTGAAGATCACCCCGGCCCACGACTTCAACGACAACGAAGTGGGCAAGCGCCACAACCTGCCGATGATCAACATCTTCACCCTGGACGCCCACGTGCGTGCCGAGGCCGAAGTGGTCGACAGCAACGGCAACCCCAGCACCGCCTATGACGCCGCCCTGCCGACCGAGTTCGCCGGGATGGAGCGTTTCGCGGCTCGCAAGGCCATCGTCGCCAAGCTGGACGAGCTGGGCCTCTTGGCCGAGATCAAGGATCACGTGCTGCAGCAGCCTTACGGCGATCGCGGTGGCGTGCCCATCGAGCCGATGCTGACCGACCAGTGGTACGTGCGCGTGGCGCCGATGGCCAAAACAGCCATCGAGGCGGTGGAAGATGGCCGCATCCAGTTCGTGCCGAAACAGTACGAAAACATGTACTTCTCCTGGATGCGCGACATTCAGGACTGGTGCGTCTCCCGTCAGCTGTGGTGGGGTCACCGCATCCCGGCCTGGTATGACGATGCCGGCAACGTCTACGTGGGCCGCAACGAAGATGAAGTGCGCGCCAAGCACAGCATCCCATCCGTGACCACCCTGCGTCAGGACGAAGACGTGCTCGACACCTGGTTCAGCTCCGCCCTGTGGACCTTTTCCACCCTGGGCTGGCCGAACAACACCGAGGCGCTCAAGACTTTCCACCCGACCGACGTGCTGATGAGCGGCTTCGACATCATCTTCTTCTGGATTGCCCGGATGATCATGATGACCATGCACTTCATCAAGGACGAAAACGGCCAGCCGCAAGTCCCGTTCAAGACCGTCTACATCACCGGCCTTATCCGTGACGAAGAAGGCCAGAAGATGTCCAAGTCCAAGGGCAACGTGCTGGATCCGCTCGACATGATCGACGGTATCTCGCTGGAAGATCTGCTGGAGAAGCGCACCGGCAACATGATGCAGCCGCAGATGGCCGAGAAGATCGGCAAGCGTACCGCCAAGCAGTTCCCGGAAGGGATCGAGGCCCACGGCACCGACGCCCTGCGCTTCACCCTGGCGGCGCTGGCCTCTACCGGTCGTGACATCAACTGGGACATGAAGCGCCTGGATGGCTACAACAACTTCTGCAACAAGCTGTGGAACGCCTCCCGCTATGTGCTGATGAACACCGAAGATCAGGATTGTGGCTTCAACGGTGGCGAGATGCAGTTCAGCCTGGCGGATCGCTGGATCCAGTCCCAGCTGCAAGTGGCCATCCGCGACTTCCGCACCGCCCTCGATACCTACCGCTTCGACATCGCGGCAGGCGTGTTGTACGAATTTATCTGGAACCAGTTCTGTGACTGGTATCTGGAGCTGACCAAGCCGGTACTGACCAAGGGTTCCGAGGCCGAGCAGCGCGCTGCCCGCCACACCCTCGTCAGCGTCCTCGAGACCCTGCTGCGCCTGGCACACCCGATCATCCCGTTCATCACCGAGACCATCTGGAAATCGGTCGCCCCGCTGGCCGGCGTGCACGCCGACACCATCATGATTCAGGCCTTCCCGGAATTCGACGCCGCCAAGGTGGACGAAGCCGCGATGGCGGATCAGGAGTGGGTGAAGGAGTTCATCGTCAGCATCCGCAACATCCGCGCCGAGATGAACGTGGCGCCGAGCGTGCCGCTCAACGTGCTGCTCCAGTGCGATGCCAAGGATGCCCAGCGCGCAGCCGACAACGAGGCCTTCCTCAAGTCGCTGGCCCGTCTGGAATCCATCCGCGTACTGGCGGACGGTGAAGCCGCCCCGCTGTCGGTCAAAAAATTGATCGGTGCCACCGAGCTGATGATCCCGATGGCCGGTCTCATCGACAAGGATGCCGAGCTGGCTCGTCTGGCCAAAGAGGTTGCCCGTCTGGTGGGCGAGTGCGGCCGCATCGAAGGCAAGCTCGGCAACGAAGCCTTCGTCGCCAAGGCGCCGGAAGCGGTCATCATCAAGGAGCGCGAGAAGCTGGAAGATTACCGTCTCCAGCTGACCAAGCTGGAAGCCCAGCAGGCCGAGATCGCCGCGCTGTAAGCCGGATTTGACTTGGTAGAAGCCCCCTCCTGCAGGGGGCTTTTTATTGCCCGCCCGCCGCCACCCCGCGCTTTTTGCGCTTCTTCATGCAAAATTAGCGAGCCAAATCACCCGCTTTCACAAGCGCATCGCCCCCAAATTCATTACACTGCCAGCGATCTTTTCTACTCGGAGTGCTGTTGCAGTATGGAAATATTGATCCTGTTTGGATTGATTTTGCTTAATGGCGTCTTCGCCATGTCGGAAATCGCCATCGTCACCGCGCGCAAGGCCCGCCTCAGCAAGATGGTCAGCGAAGGGAGCCGCTCTGCCGCCATCGCCCTCAAACTGAGTGAAGATCCGACCCATTTTCTCTCCGCGGTGCAGATCGGCATCACCAGTATCGGTCTGCTCAACGGTATCTACGGCGAATCCCTGCTGGCCCAGCCACTGGCGCTCTGGCTGCAGGAGTGGGGCATGGCCCCCAAGAGCAGCAGCCTGCTCGCCACCGTATTGGTCATCGTGGTGGTCACCTATCTCTCCATCGTCATCGGCGAGCTGGTGCCCAAGCGGCTCGGCCAGCTCAGCGCCGAGCGCATCGCCTGTCTGGTGGCCCGCCCCATGATGTGGCTGGCGGCCCTCACCCGCCCCTTCGTCTGGCTGCTGTCGGCTTCCACCAAGGCCAGCCTGCGCATCCTGCGCGTCAGCCAGGACGGCGGCGCCAACGTGACCCAGGAGGAGATCCACGCCATGCTGGTGGAGGGCTCGGAGGCCGGGATCATCGAGGATCATGAACACACCATGCTGCGCAATGTGTTCCGACTCGACGAGCGCAGCCTCTCGTCACTGATGGTGCCGCGCAGCGACATCCGTTATCTCGACCTCGCCCTGCCGCTGGAGGTGAACCTGCAGCGACTGGTGGAGTATCGCCACAGTTTCTTCCCGGTCTGTGACGGCAGCCTGTCGGAACTGGTGGGCATCATCAACGTCAGCAAGGTGCTGCACGCCTACATCAAGGGAGAGCCCATCGATCTGGCGGCGCTGACCCAGGATGGCAGCCTGCTGCCGGAGACCCTCAACGGCCTCGAGCTGCTCAACCACTTCCGCACCCACTCCGAACACATGGTGCTGGTGGTGGACGAATATGGCGAGCTGCAGGGGCTGGTCACCCAGCAGGATCTGCTGGAGACCCTGGCCGGCGACTTCCAGCAGGAGGACGGCGACGACAACTGGGCATTCCAGCGTACCGACGGCAGCTGGCTGCTCGACGGCCTCATTCCGCTGCCGGAGCTGAAGGACTGTCTGGGACTGGTTCGGCTACCGGAAGAAGAAAAACATCACTATCACACCCTCGGAGGGCTTATCATGCTGCTCCTTGGCCGCGTTCCCCAGACCGGAGATCTGGTCACGCTGGAACAGTGGCAACTGGAAATTGTTGACATGGATGGTCTGCGCATCGACAAGGTGCTGGCCATGCCCTTGCTTGATCAACCCAGCTAACCTGCGGAGTTTGCAACTATGGAGCAGTTTTACCAACTGGCTCACGCCTTTATGCATCAGGATCTGGTGACGCTATCCGATCCCAAGATGGCCTTCATGGTCTGCGGCGTGTTATTGACGTTTCTGGTGCTGGAGAACGGCTTCATCCCCACCGCCTTTCTGCCCGGCGACAGCCTGTTGATCCTGACCGGCGTGCTCATCTATCAGGACGTGCTCTCCCTTGGGGTGATCCCGCTGCTGATCCTGGCCACCTTCGTCGGCACCTGGCTCGGCTACATGCAGGGGCGTTTCCTGGGCCACACCCAGCTCTACCACCGGCTGCTGTCCCATGTGGAAGAGAGGCACCAGCAGAAGGTGTACTACCTGCTGGACAAATACGGCATCGTGACCCTGATCACCGCCCGCTACATCGCCTTCGTGCGCACCGCCTACCCCTATATCGTCGGCGCGACCGAACTGCCGCAGGGGCGCTTTCTCATCGTCAATCTGGTCAGCTCCATCATGTGGATCTGCCCGCTGGTCGGCTTTGGCTACTTCCTGAGCCACACCAAGCTGGCGTCCGAGTATCAGTCCCAGTTCCTCAGCATCATTCTCTGCCTGCCGATCGTGCTGCTGGTCGGCGGTCTCATCGCGCTGATCTGGCGCTGGCTGAGCAAACGCAAAGCCAGTGCACCGCGGGATTGAGACAAATACACAGGGCCATCGCAAGATGGCCCTTTTTTTAGCTAAATAATGGCGATTTACCCGCTGGCGCTCTTGTCAAGCGAGGGTAAAAATGAGTGAATCTAGCGCCTTTTTTTTCGACGTGAATGGAGTCGGTAGTATGCGGTGTCGGGTTAGCGCTATGGCGCTGGTTTATGCATTGGTTGGACTGCTGGGATTGCCAGCAGCATTGGCTGCCCCCAACCCGGCCAAACTGCAGCTGCAATCGAGCAGCGCGCTGGTGATGGATGTCGGTACGGGCAAGACCCTGTACCAGAAGAATGCCACCCGGGTGCGCCCCATCGCCTCGATCACCAAGCTGATGACGGCACTGGTGGTGCTGGATGCCCGCCAGGATCTCGGCCAGACCCTGACCATCGATCAGAACGACAGAGACGCCATCAAGCACACCTATTCGCGGGTGCGCATGGGCACTCAGGTATCACGCCGCGATGCCCTGCACCTGGCACTGATGTCGTCGGAGAACCGCATGGCCTCGGCGCTGGCCCGTCACTATCCCGGTGGACGCCCTGCCTTCGTGCGGGCCATGAACAACAAGGCCAAGCAGCTGGGCATGCGCAACAGCCGCTTCTATGACTCCACCGGCCTGTCGACTCGCAACGTCTCCACCGCCCAGGATCTGGCCAAGCTCATCGCCGCCGCCTATCGCCAGCCGTTGATCCGCGAGTTCACCCAGGACACCAGCAAGGACATGCGCTTTCGCACCCCTGCCTACAGCCTGATGTTCAACAACACCAACCCGCTGGTGAAGAACCCGGACTGGGATGTGCGCCTCTCCAAGACCGGTTTTACCGACGAGGCCGGCCGTTGCCTGCTGATGCGCGCCAAGCCGGACAACCGCGAGCTGGCCATCGTGCTGCTCAACTCGGTGGGCAAACGCACCCCGGTCGGCGATGCCAACCGCATTCGCAAGTGGCTGAAAAGCTGATCCCGCTCCACGGGGATGAAAAAGGATGCTGCGGCATCCTTTTTTATTGCCCGCAAACCGCCTCTGCGCCCATCTGGGGACAGTAATCACAAAAGAGGATGGAGGATTGCCTCAGGCCAAAAGACGGCTATACGACGCGATGGCGCGAGCATGAGAGCGGGTAAAGGAGATGGGCAATGGTTCGCGACAGGGTAGCGCGTTATGCGGGCATAGAAGCCTTCGTCACGCGGTTGTTGGCCTGAGGCCAAGACGGATGACGGCTGTCGAGCCAAACGGGAGGAGACCAAGAGCTGAGCCGTGTCAGCCCTTCCGGTGACATGGCCATATAAAAAAACAGCCCCGACCGAGGTCGAGGCTGTCTTCTATATGGTGCGCCCGAGAGGATTCGAACCTCTGACCACCTGGTTCGTAGCCAGGTACTCTATCCAGCTGAGCTACGGGCGCTCATCAACTTTTGGTACTGCTTTCAATATGGTGCGCCCGAGAGGATTCGAACCTCTGACCACCTGGTTCGTAGCCAGGTACTCTATCCAGCTGAGCTACGGGCGCTCACAAACTTTTGGTACTGCTTTCAAAATGGTGCGCCCGAGAGGATTCGAACCTCTGACCACCTGGTTCGTAGCCAGGTACTCTATCCAGCTGAGCTACGGGCGCTCATAAAATTTTGATTTTGCTTTAAATGGTGCGCCCGAGAGGATTCGAACCTCTGACCACCTGGTTCGTAGCCAGGTACTCTATCCAGCTGAGCTACGGGCGCCCTGATTTAAAGCGATAAAAAAAGCTTACTCAACAGTAAGCCTTTTTCAGGTGTACCGGCTTGCTGATTGCCAGTACATGACTCATCGTGAGTCTAATATGGTGCGCCCGAGAGGATTCGAACCTCTGACCACCTGGTTCGTAGCCAGGTACTCTATCCAGCTGAGCTACGGGCGCAAATGGCGGAGAAGGGGGGATTCGAACCCCCGATGCGGGTATAAGCCGCATACTCCCTTAGCAGGGGAGCGCCTTCAGCCTCTCGGCCACCTCTCCGTTTGCGGGGCTGATAATACTTCACAGGGATTTTTAGTCAAACACTTTTTTGGAGAAAAAAGCGCGTTCGCTCAGCATTTGGTCAAAGCGTGGAATATTCAAGCAATATCGACACTTATCCCGCTCTTTTACTCCCTGCGACATGATTTTCAGCACCCCGGAAAAACAAAAGGCGACACATGAGGTGTCGCCTTGTCACAGCCATTAACGCCGCTTAGAAGCCGGATTGGCCCGGAACTTTCTCGGCCTGGATGCGCTGGTAGATCTCTTCGCGGTGTACGGAGACCTCTTTCGGTGCGTTCACACCGATACGAACCTGATTGCCTTTCACGCCCAGTACGGTGACAGTCACTTCGTCACCAATCATCAGGGTTTCCCCTACACGACGAGTCAAAATAAGCATTCGCTTGCTCCTGTATCCTGTTTTGTATTTATATCGATATGCGACATTATCTTACAAAGATACCGATATGGTAAATGGTTGAAACTAAATCAATCAGGGATTGTTTCCCAAGGGCTGCTCATGAGGCTCCTGATCCAGCCCAAAAGCGGAGTGCAAGGCACGCACTGCCAGCTCCAGGTACTTCTCGTCAATCACCACGGATATCTTGATTTCAGAGGTGGAAATCAACTGCATGTTGATCCCCTCCTCGCCCAATACCTTGAACATGGTGCGGGCGACGCCAGGATGGTTCCACATCCCGACTCCGACGATGGAAACCTTGGCGATCTCACCGTTGCCCTGCACGCAGGCGGCCCCCAGCTCGCTGGCGGTCTCCTCCAGCAGGGCGCGCGCCCGGCGATAGTCATCGCGATTCACCGTGAAGGTGAAGTCGGCGGTCCCATCGCCCAGCGTGTTCTGCACTATCATGTCGACATCAATGTTGGCGTCGCTGATCGGATTCAGGATCTGCGCGGCCACGGTGGGCCTGTCCGGCACACCCAGAATGGTCAGGCTCGCCTCGTTGCGATTGAACGCTATCCCGGATACTAGGGGAGCTTCCATCCTCTCACCTCCATATGTGATTAAGGTTCCCTCTCCATCGACAAAGCTCGACAGCACTCGCAGCGGTACGCGGTACTTGCCCGCGAACTCCACCGAACGGATCTGCAGCACCTTGGCGCCGAGACTGGCCATCTCCAGCATCTCCTCGAAGGTGATGGTATCGAGACGGCGTGCCTTGGGCTCGATGCGCGGATCCGTGGTATAGACCCCATCCACATCGGTAAAGATCTGGCATTCATCGGCCTTGATGGCCGCCGCCACGGCAACCGCCGTGGTGTCAGAGCCACCGCGGCCCAGCGTCGTGATGGCATTGTGCTCGTCACGCCCCTGGAAGCCGGCGATCACCACCACCTTGCCCGCGCCCAGTTCAGCCTGAACCTGCTCGGTGTCGATGTGAGTGATGCGCGCCTTGCCATAGGCGGAATCGGTATGAATGCGAACCTGATCGCCGGTCATTGAGACCGCAGGACAACCGCGTTTGTTCAACGCGATCGCCAGCAGCGCTATGGTGACCTGTTCACCAGTGGAGACCAGCACATCCATCTCGCGCCGGTTGGCATCAGGATCCAGCTGCTGGGCCATGCCCAGCAACCGGTTGGTTTCGCCCGACATGGCGGAGACAACCACCACCACGTCATGTCCCTGGGCGCGGGTCTGCTCGACCCGCTCAGCTACCGCCTCGATCCGCTCCAGCGTGCCGACCGAGGTGCCGCCGTACTTCTGTACATAGAGTGCCACAGATCACCTCGCCCGATTACAGGCGCTCTTCCAGCCAGGAGTGTACGGATTGCAGGGCTGCCGGCACTGCCTCGGGCTGGGTACCACCCGCCTGGGCCATGTCGGGACGACCGCCGCCCTTGCCACCCACCTGCTGGGCGACCAGATTGACCAGCTCACCGGCCTTGACCTTGCCGGTCAGGTCGTTGGTGACGCCCGCGATCAGGTTGACCTTGCCCTCGCCACTGGTGGCCAGCAGCACGACACCGGACTTCATCTGGTTCTTCAGTTCGTCCAGCATGCCGCGCAGGGATTTCGGATCGGCCCCTTCCAGCGCTGCAACCAGCACCTTCTGACCCTTGATCTCGATGACCTGACCCAGCAGGTCGTTACCGGCCTGAGCAGCCAGCTTGGCCTTGAGCTGCTCCAGCTCGCGTTCCATCATCTTGGCCTTGTCCAGTACCTGACGCACCTTGTCGGCGATGCAGAACTGGTCGCCTTTCACCAGTGCGGCAGCTTCTTCAATCTGCTCGCCGACCTGATGCATGAAGTCGATGGCGGCCTTGCCGGTCACCGCTTCGATACGGCGCACACCGGCGGCAATGCCGCTCTCGGCGATGATCTTGAAGAAGCCGATGTCACCGGTGCGCTTGGCGTGAGTTCCGCCGCACAGCTCGGTGGAGTAGTCGCCCATGCGCACCACACGCACGTCGTCTTCGTATTTCTCGCCAAACAGCGCCATGGCGCCGGCCGACTTGGCGGCTTCCAGATCCATCAGCTGTGTGGTGATTTCGTGGTTGGCGCGGATCTGGTTGTTGACCAGCTCCTCGACCCGGCGAATGGTCGCCATGGTCATCCCCTCGAAGTGGGAGAAGTCAAAGCGCATGCGCTCTGCACCCACCAGAGAGCCTTTCTGGGTCACGTGCTCACCCAGCGCCTGACGCAGGGCCGCGTGCAGCAGGTGGGTCACGGAGTGGTTCAGAGCGATGGCCTGGCGACGCTCGCCATCGACCACGGCTTCGACCTCGGCCCCTTTCTCCAGGGTGCCCAGCTCCATGTAACCCTTGTGGATGATCGCCTTGCCCGCTTTGACGGTATCGGTCACGGCAAAGATGCCGTCATCCACTTTCAGGGTGCCGCTGTCGCCGATCTGGCCGCCGGACTCAGCGTAGAAGGGGGTCTGCTCCAGCACAATGACCGCTTCGTCACCGGCGATAAGACCGCTCACCTCGTCCACGCCCTTGTAGATGCCGACCACACGGGTGCGTTCGGTCAGGGTCTTGTAACCGGTGAAGGGGGTCTCGAAGTCGAGCTTGAGCATCTCGTTGTAGTTCACGCCGAAGCTGGAAGCCTCTTTGGCGCGAGCACGCTGCTTCTCCATCTCGGCCTTGAAGCCCTCTTCGTCGATGCCGATCTCGCGCTCGCGCACCACGTCGGCAGTCAGGTCGGCCGGGAAGCCGTAAGTGTCATACAGCTTGAACACCACTTCGCCCGGAATGACCTTGGCATCGCCGAGATTGGCCAGCACGTCTTCCAGCAACAGCAGGCCTCTGTCCAGAGTGCGGACAAACTGCTCTTCCTCGATGCGCAGCACGCGCTCGACCAGCGGCAGCTGGGCGATCAGCTCGGCGGCGACATCCTTCATCTGTGCCGCCAGCTCGGCTGCCAGTTTGTAGAAGAACACTTCGGTGGCACCCAGCTTGCGACCGTGACGCACGGCGCGGCGGATGATGCGACGCAGCACGTAGCCACGACCTTCGTTGGACGGCATCACGCCATCTGCCACCAGGAAGGCGCAGGAGCGGATGTGGTCAGCGATGACGCGCAGGGACTGGTTGCTCAGATCGGAGGTGCCGACAATCTCGGCCGCCTTCTTGATCAGCGCCTGGAAGATATCGATTTCGTAGTTGGAGTGCACACCCTGCATGATGGCGGAGATACGCTCCAGACCCATGCCGGTATCCACGGACGGACGGGGCAACGGTTCCATGGTGCCGTCAGCCTGACGGTTGAACTGCATGAACACCACGTTCCAGATCTCGATGAAACGGTCGCCATCCTCTTCCGGTGAGCCGGGACGGCCACCCCAGATGTGATCGCCGTGGTCATAGAAGATCTCGGTGCAAGGACCGCACGGACCGGTATCGCCCATGGCCCAGAAGTTATCGGAAGCGTACGGAGCGCCCTTGTTGTCACCGATGCGTACGATGCGATCGGCCGGCACACCGACCTCTTTTTCCCAGATGTCGAAAGCTTCATCGTCAGTCGCGTAGACGGTCACCAGCAGGCGCTCTTTCGGCAGTTGCAGCACCTCGGTCAGGAAACCCCATGCAAACTTGATGGCATCCTGCTTGAAGTAGTCGCCAAAGCTGAAGTTGCCCAGCATTTCGAAGAAGGTGTGGTGACGAGCGGTATAGCCGACGTTTTCCAGATCGTTGTGCTTACCACCGGCACGCACGCAACGCTGGGAAGTCGTCGCGCGATTGTAGGCACGCTTGTCTGCGCCAAGGAACACGTCCTTGAACTGGTTCATACCCGCGTTGGTAAACAACAGGGTCGGGTCGTTATGCGGTACCAGCGAGCTGGAGGAGACAACCTGGTGCCCCTGGGAACGGAAATACTCGAGAAACGCGGTGCGAATCTCTGACGTGGACATATACATGGAAAATCCTGCTTGATTCGAATACGGACTTTTAACCGCATTAATGTAAGTTTTCTGCGGGGTAAAGTAAAACGGACAGGGCCGCCACGGGTGAAAAAGCGCGCATAAATGGGGACTGAGAGAACAGGGAGACAAAGCGGGGCGTTTTCAGTCACGGTTCTGGCCGATGGCAGCGGAAAATCGGCTTGTCACCGAGGAGCCTCCCACCGCGTCTGCCACCAGGATGCAAGTTGTTGAATCCACAGACACCAGCGGCAAAGGGCATGCCACCATGTCCATGGCGACGACGGGAAAGACGAAACAGACAACCCAAGCAACAGGCATCATGCGAGATGCAGAACTGCGCTATGACAATCTTGGGTGCGGGGGCTAGGAAGCAAGTACGCCACCATCAACTCTGCAGGCCATCAATAGGCTGAAACAGCTTGCAGAAGAACAGAAACGGAGTGCTTACAGCTCGCGCTCCTGCAAGGCGCTCAACGCATAGCGTCCCTGCTCCTGGGTAAAGCCGCGTCCCAGCAGATATTTGAGCCATTTCATCCGCAGTTTGAAATCGGCAAGGTCGGCCACGTTGGCTCGCCGCGCCAACAGCGCCAGGGCGAGTTCAAACCAGTCCAGCTCCGGCTGCTCGAAGGCGGCGTCAATCTGGTTGTCATCCAGCCCCTTGCGGCGCAGCTCGAAACGGATCTTGATGGGACCGTGCCCCTTGGCCGCTCCGGCTCTTACCGCCATGGCGCCATAGCGCTCGTCGTTGACCCAGTTGTAACCCCGGCAATAATCGACGACCGCCTCGATCACCTCTTCCTGATAGCCCTGCTGGCGCAGCCGTCTGGCCAGCTCGGACTCGGCGCTTTCGCGGCGAGCAAGACTGCGCATGGCAAAGGCGCGGGCCGCCGCCAGTTGCTCTTCAAAGGTAAGTTCGACCGGTTTGTCAGCAGATTCATCAACCATAAATAACAAGGCCGGGTATCAACCCGGCCTTCCTTTGTTCCTTATTCGAACTCTTGTTCGCTTTCGGCATCGAACTCTTCTGCCTCAACCGGCGCAGCCTTGTCATCGACAGGTACGGCACCGGAGAGCAGCAGCTCGCGCAGGCGGGCTTCCACTTCACCCGCCATCGCCTTGTTCTCGGCGAACAGCTTCATGACGTTGGCCTTGCCCTGACCGATCTTCTCGCCGTTGTAGCTGTACCAGGCACCGGCCTTGTCGATCAGCTTGTGCTTGACGCCCAGATCCACCAGCTCGCCCTCTTTGGAGATGCCGGCGCCATAGAAAATCTGGAACTCGGCCTGCTTGAAGGGCGGGGCCACCTTGTTCTTGACCACTTTGACGCGGGTCTCGTTACCGACCACTTCGTCACCTTCCTTGATGGCGCCGATGCGACGGATATCCAGACGAACGGAGGCGTAGAACTTGAGCGCGTTACCACCCGTGGTGGTCTCCGGGCTGCCGAACATGACGCCGATCTTCATCCGGATCTGGTTGATGAAGATGCACAGGCAGTTGGCATTCTTGATGTTGGCGGTCAGTTTGCGCAGCGCCTGGGACATCAGACGGGCCTGCAGGCCGACGTGGGAATCCCCCATCTCGCCTTCGATTTCCGCTTTCGGGGTCAGGGCTGCCACGGAGTCGACGATGATGACGTCAACGGCGTTGGAGCGCACCAGCATGTCGCAGATTTCCAGCGCCTGTTCACCGGTATCCGGCTGGGAGATCAGCAGGTCGTCGACGTTGACGCCCAGCTTGGCGGCATAGATGGGGTCGAGTGCGTGCTCCGCATCGACGAAGGCACAGGTCTTGCCCTTCTTCTGCGCTTCGGCGATCACCTGCAGAGTCAGCGTGGTTTTACCGGAAGATTCCGGGCCATAGATCTCGACGATACGACCGCACGGCAGGCCACCGATGCCCAGCGCCACGTCCAGGGAGAGGGAGCCGGTGGAGATGGCTTCGATATCCATGGTCTTGCTGTCGCCCAGACGCATGATGGAGCCTTTGCCAAACTGCTTTTCGATTTGACCCAGCGCAGCCGCCAGTGCCTTCTGTTTGTTCTGATCCATGCCAATCTCCGCTGGAAATCGTGAGTAAAAATGAAGTTGGGCTAAGTATACTGTCTATTCATACAGTATCAAGCCCAATTTATCTGAGCAGGGCCAACAAACCCGACAAGGCTTGTCTCACCGCCTGCTGGCGTACCTGTCGGCGATCCCCGTCGAAGCGGGCCAGCAGGGAGTGATGACGGCCGGAGCGGTCCGCCCAGGCAAACCAGACGGTGCCGACCGGTTTGCCCGGTGTCGCACCGCCGGGGCCGGCGATGCCGCTGATGGCAACACTGATGGCGGCAGATGAGTGCGCCAGCGCACCGCGGGCCATCTCCAGCACCACGGCTTCGCTCACCGCGCCATGCTGTTCAAGGCTCTCGCCGCTCACCCCCAGCATCTGCTGCTTGGCTTCGTTGGTGTAGGTGACAAAACCACGGTCGAACCAGCCTGAGCTGCCCGCGATGTCGGTGATGGCAGTCGCCACCCCGCCACCGGTGCAAGATTCGGCGGTCGCCGCCAGCCAACCACGCTGAACGAGGGCTCGGCCCAGCTCGATGGCGAGGTGCTCTATCTCTGCATCCAGTTTCATCACGGCTCCTGCTGATTCGTTGAAGAGGCACATTATGCGATCCCGTCACTGCCGCCCGCAACCGCCGGGCAGACCCCCACCGACATCGATGTGCAGCACCAAGACCCGCTCAGCCAGAGACAACCCCGGAACCCGACCTCCCCCGCCGCGCTGCTTATGTGTAGAATGGCACCATCAAGTTCAAGGCTCATCACCGCAGACACTGGCCCGCAGAGGCCCCTTCTGGAATCGCACATGACCGCACAACACCAAGCTACCGGCACCGCGCCTGGCGCCAATCTCAGCGCCCACACGCCCATGATGCAGCAGTATCTGACCCTCAAGGCCGAGAACCCGGAGATCCTGCTGTTCTACCGGATGGGCGACTTCTACGAGCTGTTTTACGACGATGCCCGCAAGGCCTCCCAGCTGCTCGACATCTCCCTGACCAAGCGCGGCCAGTCGGCCGGCAGCCCCATCCCGATGGCGGGCGTTCCCTATCACGCCATCGAGGGTTATCTGGCCAAGCTGGTGCAGCTCGGTGAGTCGGCCGCCATCTGCGAACAGGTAGGGGATCCCGCCACCAGCAAGGGGCCGGTGGAGCGCAAGGTCATTCGCATCATCACCCCGGGTACCGTCTCCGACGAGGCGCTGCTCAGCGAACGGCAGGACAACCTGATCGCCGCCGTCTACCACGATGGTCGCCGCTTCGGCTACGGCACCATGGACATCGGCTCCGGCCGCTTCTTCATCAACCAGTTCGAGAAGGAAGAGACCCTGCTGGCGGAACTGCAGCGCACCAACCCGGCGGAGCTGCTCTACCCCGAATCCTTCACCTTCCTGCATCACGTCGAAGGTCGCCGCGGTCTGCGCCGCCGCCCGGAGTGGGAGTTTGAGCTGGGCACCGCCCGCAAGCTCTTGTGCCAACAGTTCGGCACCCAGGATCTGGTGGGCTTTGGCGTCGAGCAGAGCGAGACCGCCCTGTGCGCCGCCGGCTGCCTCATGCAATACGTGAAAGACACCCAGCGCACCGCCCTGCCCCACATTCGCAGCGTGCGCCTCGAGCAGCCTGACCATGCGGTCATCATGGATGCCGCCACCCGCCGCAATCTGGAGCTGACCCAGAATCTGGCCGGTGGTCACGACAACACCCTCTCCGCCGTGCTGGACTGCACCGCCACCCCCATGGGCAGCCGCTTGCTCAAGCGCTGGATCCACCAGCCGATCCGCGATCAGGTGATCCTCAAAGGCCGCCAGAGCACCATCAAGGAGCTCATCGAGCAGAACCTCTATGACGAGCTGGGTGGCCTGTTGCGCCAGGTCGGCGACGTGGAGCGGGTGCTGGCGCGCCTGGCCCTGCGCTCGGCCCGTCCGCGCGATTTGACCCGGCTGCGACAGGCCTTCGCCCAGTTGCCGGAGCTGCAGCGCCTGCTGGCGGAGAGCGAGCATGAGGCGGTGCAGCAGCTGCGCGAGCGCGCCAGCACCTTCCCCGAGCTGCTGGATCTGCTGGAGCGCGCCGTGATGGAAGTGCCGCCGGTGCTGATCCGCGATGGCGGCGTCATCCGCGACGGCTTCAACCAGGAGCTGGACGAGCTGCGGGATCTGGCCAACGGCGCCACCGCCAGTCTGGCCCGCATCGAGGAGCGCGAGCGGCTGCTGACCGGCATCAACACCCTCAAGGTGGGCTACAACAAGGTGCACGGCTTCTACATCGAGGTGAGCCGAGCCAACAGCCACCTGGTGCCGGCCCACTACATCCGCCGCCAGACCCTCAAGAACAACGAACGCTACATCATCGACGAGCTGAAAAAGTACGAGGACAAGGTACTCACCGCCCAGGCTCAGGCGCTGGCGCTGGAAAAACGCCTTTACGAAGAGCTGCTCGATGCCCTGCTGCCCCACCTCGGCGATCTGCAGGAGTCCGCCGCCGCACTGGCGGAGCTGGACGTGCTGGCCAACCTGGCCGAGCGGGCCGAGACCCTGGACTACCGCTGCCCGACGCTCATCGACGAGGATCAGATCCTGATCGAGGCGGGCCGCCATCCGGTGGTGGAGCAGGTGATGACCGACCCCTTTATCGCCAACCCGATAAACCTGCAACGCAGTCGTCGCATGCTGATCATCACCGGCCCCAACATGGGTGGTAAATCCACCTACATGCGCCAGACCGCGCTGATCGTGCTGCTGGCCCACATCGGTGCCTTCGTGCCGGCCGACAGCGCCCGTATCGGCCCCATCGACCGCATCTTCACCCGCATCGGGGCGTCGGATGACCTGGCATCGGGAAGATCCACCTTCATGGTGGAGATGACCGAGACCGCCAACATCCTCAACAACGCCACCGCCCGCAGTCTGGTGCTGATGGACGAGATTGGCCGCGGCACCAGCACCTACGACGGTCTCTCGCTGGCGTGGGCCTGTGCCGAGCAACTGGCGAGCAAGATTGGCGCCTACACCCTGTTCGCCACCCACTACTTCGAGCTGACCCGTCTGCCGGAGCTGATGGAAGGGCTGGCCAACGTCCACCTCGATGCGGTGGAACACGGTGACACCATCGCCTTTATGCACGCGGTGCAGGAGGGAGCGGCCAGCCGCTCCTACGGGCTGCAGGTGGCGGCGCTGGCGGGGGTGCCGAAATCGGTGATCCAGCAGGCCCGCCACAAACTGCACGAGCTGGAAAGCGCCACCCCGGTGGCCGCTGGCGAATCTCGCCCGGCCCCGGTGGCCATGGCGCCCCAGAGCCATCCGGTAGTTGATGAGCTGGAAGCGGTGCGCCCGGACGAGCTCACCCCGCGGCAGGCGCTTGATCTGCTCTATCGCCTCAAACAGATGCTGTGACCAGCGGCAGCTGATCAGCCATGAAAAAGGGGAACCGCGAGGTTCCCCTTTTGTTTGGCTGCTTGATGGCGGCCTCAACAGGATGAAGCCAGGTCAGGCAGGCCCGATCCGCTCCAGCAGGCTCATGTGGGTTGAACCGTCGTGACGCTTGAGCTTTTGCCGGTATTCGAACTGGTGCTGGCTCTCCTGCTTGAGCCCCAGCATCAGCGAGTAGCACATGGCCAGCATGATCACCGAGAAGGGTAGCGCCGCTATGATGCTGGCGGCCTGCAGGGCGGCCAGCCCGCCGGAGACCAGCAGGATGGCGGCCACCAGCCCCTGACCCAGCCCCCAGATGGCGCGGTGCAGCACGGGAGGATCCTGATCGCCGATGGAGAGCAGGGTCGTGATCACCAGGGTGCCCGAGTCACTGGAGGTGATGAAGTAGGTACAGATCAGCAGGGTCAGCACGCCCTTGGCGATCCAGCCGAAGGTCTCCCAGTGCAGCAGTTCCACCGTCTGGTAGAGCGCCAGGGTCACGTCCTGATTGACCGCGGCCACCACGCCGCCACCGCCGAACAGCTCCAGATTCATGGCGGTACCGCCGAACACGGTGAGCCAGAACATGCCGAGCAGCGAGGGCACCAGCAGCACGCCGAGCACGAATTCGCGGATGGTACGCCCCTTGGAGATGCGGGCGATGAACATGCCGACAAACGGCGCCCACGCAATCCACCAGCCCCAGTAGAAGGCGGTCCAGCTCGACTGCCAGGCCGAGGTGCCGTTGGCCTCGGTATTGGTCCAGAAGCTCAGCTTGACGATGTTTTGCAGGTAATCACCGATGTTCTGCACATAGGCGTTGAGGATGTAGGTGGTCGGCCCCAGCACCAGAAAGAGGCCCAGCACAAACACGCTCAGCCAGATATTGAGCTCGGAGAGCAGCTTGACCCCCCGCCCGACCCCGGAGACCGCCGACAAGGTGGCGATCAGGCTGATGCCGCCGATGAGCCAGAGCTGGTTCGCTTGCGATACTTCCATGCCGAACATCTGGTTGAGCCCTGTGTTCATCTGGGAGACCCCCAGGCCAAGGGAGGTGGCCACCCCGAACACGGTACCGAACACCGCCAGCACGTCGGCGGCATGGCCCCAGAAGCCGTAGATGCGATCGCCGAGCAGCGGATAGAGCACGGAGCGGATAGCCAGTGGCAGCTTGCGCCGATAGCTGAAGAAGGCGAGCGACAGGCCGACGATCACGTAGATGGCCCAGGGGTGCAGGCCCCAATGGAAGAAGGTGAGGCGCATGGCGATCTGGGCCGCCTCAGGGGTCATCCCTTCGGTGATGAAGGGGTTGCCCTGCAGGTGGTTCATCGGCTCGGCGATGCTCCAGAACACCAGGCCTATGCCCATGCCGGCGCTGAACAGCATGGCGAACCAGGCGAAGTAGCCGAACTCCGGTACCTGGTCGTCGTCACCCAGCCGGATGCTGCCAAAGCGGCTGAACATCAGGTAGACAGCGAAGAACAGGAACAGGGCGACCACCAGAATGTAGTACCACTTGAACCCGGCAATGATCTGATCCTTGGCGCCGACAAACCAGCTGGCGGCCGTTTCGGGGACGAACACCCCGAACAGCAGGAACAGGGTGATGACGGTGAGCGCCGTCATGGCCATGGTCGGATTGAGGCCTTTGAATAGCCCTTTGCTTGCTCTCATCTGGCCTCCTTAGTCGTTGTTGAAAAAGTCTTCACCCACGTGATCGCCGGCACCACCGATGGCGCGGTAGACCAGCTTGCCGGCCGTCTGCACCCGGTGGTCCACCAGGCTGACCGAAGGCTGGCCATTCACCGCATGACGCTTGCCGAGGAAGATGGCCATGGGCACGCCCAGATTGGAAATGCCGCTGGTGATCCAGAGCCGGTTGAAGTCGTAGGAGCCGCCGATGAACTCCAGCTGGGCCAGACCGGTATCAAGCCCGGTCAGATAGAAGTTCATCGCGCTCTCGTCCGGGAAGAGGTGCACCAGCACATAGGCGTAACGCAATTCATTCACCAACTCCTTTAGGTTGAAAGAACCAGTCTCGCTGCAGGAGAGGGGCAGCTCACCATCGTAGTGGTGCACCTTGAGGTTGTTGGGGTCTTCGTCATAGGCAGGCTGGTAACGCACGAAAGCCGAGGTATCAGGCAGTTCATAACGCACTCTGACCACCCGAAGGTCGGCCGCCAGCGACTTGATGTCCAGTTCGTCACTCATCATCTTGCTCCTCAAAGGTCGGGTCAAAATTCGGGAAATGCCCGCTAACCTAACACAAAAATAATTAGAGCAAAAATCATTACAGTAAAAACCATATTGACCTTGTGACGAATTAGGCGGAGAATTTTGCGCCTCTCAACAGCCCCTCGACGATTCGTTCCCCATGGAAAAACATGATGAAGTGCTGGTCGCCCTGCGCCAGATAATTCGTGCCATCGACATGCACTCCAAGCGCTTGATCAAGGAGGCCGGCCTGACCTCGCCCCAGCTCTTGCTGCTCAAAGGGATCGACGAGCTGGGCCAGATCTCCATGCGCCAGCTGGCGGATCACACCAACATGAGTCAGGCCACCGCCACCACCATCATGGACCGCCTCGAGAGCCGCCAGCTGGTGCAGCGCATCCGCAGCGAAACCGACAAGCGCAAGGTGCATGCGACGCTGACTGACGCAGGCCGCGCCCTGCTGGCCCAGGCGCCCACCCCGCTGCAGGAGCGCTTCATCCAGCGCTTTCAGGCACTTGAGGTCTGGGAACAGACCCTGTTGCTCTCTTCCCTGCAGCGCATCTCGGCCATGATGAATGCCGACGAGATAGACGCGGCCCCGGTGCTGAGTGTCCGGCCCCTCACCGAGGAGCGGGCATAAAAAAAGCTCCCAATCGGGAGCTTTTTTTATGGGCCGGGGAGAGTGGGATCACTCTTCCAGGCTGATGCCGATATTGGAGACGCCATCCTGGGCCGCAAAGGTGCGGATCGCCAGAATGCGGTCGCTGTCGCGCTCATGGGCAACCCGCTTGAGCAGCTCGACCTGGAACTCCAGCTCGGCTTCCATGTATTCGTGCTCGTATAGCTCCTCGTCGGTGAGGTCGCGCTCTTCCAGCATCTCGATGAAACCGGCCACGGTGCCCACCGACGCGTGGCTGGCATCGTTGGCCTCTTCACCCACCCGGCAGATCACCGAGTTGTAGGCACAGCCCAGCGCCACGCAGGCATCCAGCGCCGGATAGGCACCGTAGGACTCGAATTTGCCAGGCTCGGGAATATAGACTTCAAACGCCTCCAGGATCGCCCCCAGATTGACGCGGGAACCCTTCACCGTCAGGTAATTCCACATCTGATCCAGGGCATGGCGAAATGCCTTCGCATCCCCGAAACCGGAGGCCTGGGAAAACAGCGCATAGTTGGGGTACATGCGCTCTGCCAGCGCCAGGGTGTAGACGGTCTGTTGCCAAGGCTGTAGCTCGGCCAGTCGCTTATAAAACTTGTCACCAAACACTGGAGTCGGATCCTTTGCAAAATGTGGGGCAGATTGTAGCCCACGAGGGGCCGCGCGAAAACGAAAAAGCGGCCTGGTCGGCTATGTTGGCCGGTCAACTCGGGTAAGATGAGGAAAGAGCGGCCTCTCTCCCGCGCCGCAAATCTGATAAGGAACAAGAGTATGAGTCAACGTACCCTTCTTTTGCTCAGCCAGGACAATGCTCACTACGAGCGCCTACTCAAGGCGGCCCACCTCCCCCATTTGCGCATTCTGCGGGCCGACAACCAGGGCGAGGCCGAGAAATTGATCGGTGAAGCCCACATCCTGATGGCAGAACCGGCACGGGCCAAGCCGCTGCTGGCCAAGGCCGGCAAGCTCAGCTGGCTGCAGTCCACCTACGCCGGGGTCGACGTGCTGCTGGATGCCAGCTGCCGCCGCGACTATCAGCTCACCAACGTACGCGGCATCTTCGGCCCGCTGATGAGCGAATACGTGTTCGGCCATCTGCTCAGCCTGATGCGCCAGCTGCCGCTCTATCGGGAGCAACAGAAGCAGCGACTGTGGCAAAGCCACCCCTATCACGGCCTCAAGGGACGCACCCTGCTTATCTTGGGCACCGGCAGCATAGGCCAGCACATTGCCCACACCGGCAAGCATTTTGGCATGAAGGTGCTTGGCATCAGCCGCAGCGGCCGCGAGCGGGCCGGTTTCGATCAGGTGTATCAGCTGCCGGCCCTCAACAAGGTGCTGGCACAGGCCGACGTCATCGTCAGCGTCCTGCCCGCCACCCGCGAGACGCATCACCTCTTCACCGCTCCCCGTTTCGAACACTGCAAAGCGGGCGCCATCCTGTTCAACGTGGGGCGCGGCAACGCCATCCACGAAGGTGACCTGCTCACGGCGCTGCGCACCGGCAAGCTGGGCATGGCAGTGCTGGACGTGTTCGCACAGGAGCCGCTGCCCGCCGACAGCCCGCTCTGGGGCCAGCCCAATCTCATCATCACGCCGCACAACAGCGCCTACAGCTTCCCCGAGGATGTGGCCCAGATCTTCGTGCGCAACTACATCCGCTTCATCGACGGCCAGCCGCTGGACGGCAAGATAGACTTCGACAAGGGCTATTGATGGCCATCAGCCAATAAAAAGGCCCCGCCAGAGTGGCGGGGCCTTTTTGTTTCGGCGAGAGAGGCATCAACCGGCCTCCATCTCCTTGCGATAGCTCTTCACCTTGGCGAGGAACTGGCGCTTCTCCTTGCCGGAGAGCGGTTCCGCCATCGGCAGCTTGACCTTCATGGCATCGACCGGACGGTTGTTGATCCGCACCTCGTAGTGCAGGTGGGCACCGGTGGAACGACCGGTGTTGCCGGAGAGCGCAATCTTGTCACCCATTTTCACCTTCTGGCCCGGCTTGACCAGCAGCTTGCTCAGGTGCAGGTAGCGGGTCATCAGGGTACGACCGTGCTTGATCACCACATAGGTGCCGGCCAGCGGGTGGTTGGTCGCCTTCAGCACCACGCCGTCGCCGGTTGCCATCACGGGAGTGCCGACCGGCAGGGCAAAGTCGGTGCCCTCGTGGGGGCGTACCTGGCCGGTGATCGGGTGACGGCGGTTCGGGTTGAAGCTGGAGCTGACCCGGTAGCGGCTGTGAGTCGGATAACGGCGGAAGCCGCGCTCCAGGCTGTTGCCCTGACCATCGTAGTAGTTGCCATCTTCAGACAACCAGGCAGACACACTCTGGCCCTGACTGAACACTTCCACCCCCAGCAACTGGGTATTGCCGGTGCTCTTGCCCTCGACCGTTTCCTGGCGTACCAGCACCTTGAACTTGTCGCCCTTTTTCAGATCCTTGGCGAAGTTGAGCCGCCACTGGAACAGGTTGGCAATCTTCTGGATGTGGTTTGCCGGGATCCCCGCATTGCGGGCACTGACGTAAAAACTGCCGTTGATGACCCCGTCATACCCCTTCTTCTGCCACTCCACCTCTTCGTTGAGCATGTTGGCGCTGTAGGTGTCGTCGGTGCGCTCCAGGATCAGGGTCTGCTTGATGTTCAGACGAATCTTCATCTGCTGCAGTATGTTGTCCTGATCGATCAGCAGCTCGATGGTTTGACCGGGCTTGAGACGTGCCAGATTGTTCTTGGTATCGGCATCCAGCACCTTGTAGAGGGTAGTGGTGGAGAGACCCAGGTTGTTGAAGATGGTGGTCAGGTTTTCGCCGTTTCGTACCCGATAATCCTGCCACTGGGGGGTGGCATCGGTCGGGATGTCATCTTCCGGGGTCGCGGCTTCCACCAGCTCGTGATCCGGGATGTCGTTGAAGTCCGTATTGTCTTCGTTGGTTGCGGTGCCGTTGGTGGCGATCGGCAACTCCAGACGCAATGGCCGCTCCAGGATGTCACCCGGTGCTGGCAATATGGCTACCGCTGACAGCGTCATGGCGGTCAGCAATAGCATGGCGTAAAAGTGTTTGCGGGGAACCGGGGGTTCCCAATTGGCAGCCTGCGCTACCAAGGGACGGAGACGTTTCATCCGCTATCCTGTCATTAGATCTAAGGGTGTTAGTGGTCAGTTTGTTTGTTATGAAACCGTATAAAACTGATTGTTTGACCTAAATACTCACAATTAGTTCATAGCAATCTGCATGAACCTCACATTTTATGCATAACATTCCTTTATGGGCAGAAATGATCGTCTTTTTTAACCATTTTTTTCCTATTTTTAAGAGCCGGGTCCGCTCGCATCAGACCCAAGGTTTCAGCATGTTGCGATAACTTTTCCATGGAGTGGATATGTCGTTAGCGAAACTGTTAAATCGAATCATCCTGATCTTGTTCCTGGCCGGGGCCATCCTGCTGTTCATGCTGGAGGTCACCACGGTACGCCAGTCCATCCTCGATCAGATGTCTGCCAATCTGGAAACCGCCATCACGGCCCTCGGCCTGGTGCTGCAGGGCACCCTGCTCAACGATGACAAGGTACTGGCCGAAACCATCGTCAACGCCATGTTCGACGGCGGCTTCGTCAGCGCAGTCACCCTGCTGGATCCCGATGGCCAGGTGCTGTTTCAGAAGGTCTTCCACACGGCGCAGCAAAACGTGCCGACCTGGCTTCCCTCTGTTATCGACATGCCGCCGGTAAAAATTGAGCAGGAGCTGACCGATGGCTGGCGCATGCTGGGCACCCTCACCCTGGAAGGACACACGGGTTATGCCTACCAGCACCTGTGGAATGCCATCAGCCGTACCGGCACGGCACTGCTGGCCGGTCTGCTGGTATTCACCCTAGTGATCTCCTGGGTCTGCAACCGGCTGCTGCGCCCGCTCGAGCAGATCAACCAGCAGTTGGTGAAGATCCGCAAGCGCCAATTCAGCGGCAATCTGGCCTCCCCCTGGCTGCAGGATCTCAAGGAGTTGGTTGCCTCGGTCAACCAGCTGGTGTCCGAACGCAAACGGGATCTGCTGCAACAGCGGCTCAAGATAAGCCAGCTCAGCAAACAGGTCGCCATATCAAATCAGCCGCTGCAAACCCTGACTGAGGCAGGAGAAGGCCTGCTGCAACAGCATTTCTTCTCGACCCAGGGCAGCATTCGCCTCTACAGCCGCCTCATTCCAGAGGTCACCCCCTCGCTGGACAGCTCGCCGGACGAGATCCGGCACCTGCTCGATCTCTGGTTGCACCACACGGTCGAGGGGCTGCAACTGCCGCTCAGCCTGCTCGGTCACGCTGACTGGGCGCAATTTTCCCCCTTGCTTGCCAAGGGCAGAGGCAAGACCCTCGACTGGCGCTGGGATCAGGAACATGTGCCGCCCCTTGCCCAGGAGCGGCTGGCCGCCTTGCAAGAACAGGGCGTGGAGATGGCCTTCAGCGCCATCCCGATGACCAACGAGACCTTCAATCAGCTCGACCCCATCTACCCTGTCTTCATCAGCTGCCAGCCAAGCCAGGCCCCGCTCTATTGGAATCTGGTGGCTCAGTGCCTGCACAGCGCGGGCTACACCCTGCTGGCGGAGGCTGGCGACATTCAGGATATCGATACCCTGCGCAACTGGGGCATCGATGGCTACGCCAGCAAGGAGGCATGATGAACAAGACCGGATTGTTGCTCGCTCTGCTGTGCCCACTGCCGCTGCTGGCCGACACTATGACCATCGCTACCGGCGGTGAGCAGGGGATCTATCACCAGATCGCCAAAGAGTTCTGCCGACTGGCCAACAAGAGCGATGCCGGGTTGCAGTGCAAGCTGCAGGCGACCTCGGGCTCCATCGAAAATCTGCGCCAGCTGAAAAGTGGCGAGACCCGCTATGCGCTGGTGCAGTCTGACTGGCTTTACCAGGCCAGTCACGGCCTGGGTCCGTATGCCAGTCAGCCGCAGCCAGAGCTCAGAGCCATCTTCGCCACCCACGCCGAACCTTTCACCATAGTGGTGCGGGCCGACGGCGATATCACCAGCCTGGAGCAGCTCAAGCTGGCCCCCATCGACATGGGGCTCAAGAGCTCAGGCACCCGCCAGACGGCGCTCGCCCTGTTCAACGTGCTGGGCACCAAGGAGCAGGATCTCGATCTCAAGAGCGTGGCCAATCTGGCCGAGTCGCTCTGCAGCAAGCAGATCGATGCCTATGGCCTGGTGATGGGCCACCCCAACCGCATCGTGCTGGATACAGCCAAACGCTGCGCCGTGCGTTTTCTGCCGATCGAGGGGGAAACCCGGGATCAGCTGCTCAAGGGGGTGAAGTATTACCAACGCAGCCAGGTGCCAGCGCGCATCTACCCGGGCAACCTCAAGGCGACGCCGACCTTTGCCATCGCGGCCACCCTGGTGACCACCGCCAGCACGCCGGAAGCCGATGTGTACCGCCTGACCAAGGCCATGCTGACCCAGCAAACCAAGTTCAATGAGCAGACCTACGGCTACGCCAACCTGTTCCACCAGGCACGCAATAAAACCGGCCCGGTGCTGAGCATCGACCAGCATCCGGGCGCGGCCAAATATTTCGAGGAGTTGAAAACCGCGGGCAAGCTATAGCTCGCGGCGGGGGGAGCGCAGTTGCTCGCTGGAGAACCGGGTCTTCATCGACGTCCACTGCGCCAACCTGTCGGCACTGCCTGCCAGCGTCCCTTCACGGCGGGACTTCATGATCCAGATGCTTTTGGCATCAAAGCTGTAAACGGGGATAAGGTCGGTTCGCTTGCTGCCGGGCAGGATCCGGCTGTTGATGTTGTCGAGTACCAGCGGATCCGACTTGGGGGTCGAAAAGTAGAGCGTCACCATGTGGAACTGGTTGTAACGCACCGCCTTGACGTAGGCCAGCCGCAGCTTCTTCTCGTCCACCCCCAGCTCCATCAGGGTGTAGTACTTGGAGATGCTGTAATCCTCGCAGTCGCCACCGCGGGCGCCGATAAACTCCAGCGGATTGGCCCAGTAATCCGCTTCTCCCCACAACCTGGGATCATCGCTGTAGGTCAGGTTGTTGAAGTAGTTGTTCACCAGCTCGATCTTCTGCTGATCCGTGGTACCGGCCCTGGGCGTGAGCAGACGAGAGAATGCCTCGGCCCGCTGAATGGCACGACCACCATACACTTCCTGCAATTTTGCCCGTAACTCGGGGCTGGCGATGTATTCGGAGAGGCGGGATGCCTGCACGCTGGCACAGCATAGTGCCAACGTGCAGGTGGAAACGAGCAGCCATTTCATACAAGACACTCCCTGTCAGATGCTGGAAGTCAGTATAGTTGGCTGCGCTCACCCCATCGATGAGCACGACGGCTCGGTGGGTCTGTCAGCGGCACTCGGCGAAAGCGTCGGCCAGCTGCTGCATGAACCGGGGATAGCCATCCGGGCCGAGCGGCACCTGCTCACCCACTTCGTCCAGCAGCAGCACCTTGGCTCCGGTATTGCGGGCCACCGACTCGATCACCGCCGGCGAAAATTGCGGCTCGGCATAGATGCAGCTCGCCTTTTTCTCTTCCAGCGCCTTGCGGATCTCCACCAGGGTCTTGGCACCGGGGCGTCGCTCCGGGCTCACGGTAAAATGGCCCTTGGAGCTCATGCCGTAGTGGCGCTCCCAGTAGCCATAGGCCTCGTGAAATACGAAGTAGCCCTTCTGATTCACCGCTTTCATCTGCTCGGCAATCACCTTGTCCTTGGCCTCCACCTTGGCCTTGAACGCCAGCAGGTTGGCGCGATAACGCTCGGCGTTGGCCGGATCCTGAGCGCTCAGGGTTTCGCTCAGGGCATTGGCGATGACCAGCGCCTGGGTCGGTCCCAGCCAGATGTGGGGATCGACGCCCTCGTGGTGGTGCCCCTCATGACCGTCGTGATCATGACCTTCATGCCCCTCGTCAGCATGTTCTTCGTGACCGGCCTGCTTGCTGTAATCGAACAGCGGCATCCCTTCGACCCGGGTCAGGGTCAACACATGGGGATGCTTGGCCAGCGGCTTGGCCATGAAGCCTTCCAGCTCGGGACCGACCCAGACCACCAGATCGGCCTCATTGATGCTGCGAATGTCGGAGGGGCGCAGGGAGAAATCATGGGGCGAGGCGCCGGTCGGCAGCAGCACCTTGGGCTCGCTTACGCCGTCGGTGATGGCGGCCGCGATGAAACCCAACGGCTTGATGGTGGTCAGCACCTCGAGGGCACGGACAGGCAGACTCACCGCCAGCAGGGCAGTGATCAGGGCAAGAATTCGCATAGAGGTCTCGTCAGGAAGTGTGTGTGTGATAATATAACAAACCAACGTTATTGTTATATTATAACTCTCACAGGCTGTAAACCCCGGAGCTGTCATGACCCAACTGGTGGAGCTGAAAGAGGTCTGTCTTTCATTTGATGGACGATCCGTGCTCGACAAGGTCTCCTTTACCCTGAACAAAGGCAAAATCACGACCCTGGTCGGCCCCAACGGGGCGGGCAAGAGTACCCTGAGCAAGCTGGTACTGGGCCTGCTCACGCCGGATTCGGGCCAAATCACCCGCAGCCGCGACCTGCGGGTCGGCTATGTGCCCCAGCGCCTCTATCTGGATCCCACCCTGCCGCTGACGGTGCGCCGCTTCTTGCAGCTCGGCAAGAATGGCCGCCTCTCCATCGAGGAGGCGCTGAACCGGGTCGGTGCGGAAGATCTTTTGGACAACCGGATGCAGAAACTCTCCGGCGGCGAGATGCAGCGGGTGCTGCTGGCCCGCGCCCTGCTGGTCAAACCCGAGCTGCTGGTGCTGGACGAGCCGGTGCAAGGGGTGGACATCAACGGCCAGATCGAGCTCTACGCCCTCATCAGCCAGCTGGCCGCCGAGTTCAACTGCGCCGTGCTGATGGTTTCCCACGACCTGCATCTGGTGATGGCCAGCACCCACGAGGTGATCTGCCTCAACCGCCACGTCTGCTGTCACGGCGAACCGGAGAGCGTGGCTCGCCACCCCGAATTTGCCCGTCTGTTCGGCCGACCGGAGCAGGAGGTGCTGGCGGTCTACACCCACCATCACCACTGCGACGGCGAACACCATCATCATGAACCGCAGGTCCCCGTCATTCGCCTGCCCTCCCGCAATCAATAACGTACCCGACAGGATCATCAAGTGGACAGCTTTCTGTTATACGCCCTCGCGGCCGGCCTCGGCATCGCCCTGCTGGCCGGCCCCCTCGGCAGCTTTGTGGTGTGGCGCAAGATGGCCTATTTTGGCGACACCCTCTCCCACGCCTGCCTGTTCGGCATCGCGCTCGGCATCCTGCTGCAGGTCGATCTCACCCTGGCGGTGGTGGTCTGCTGCCTCGCCATGGCGATGCTGCTGGTGATCATGAGCCGCAACCAGCAGGTGGCCACCGACACCCTACTCGGCATCCTGGCCCACAGCGCCCTGTCGCTCGGCCTGGTCACCTTGAGCTTCATGGACAACGTGCGGGTAGATCTGATGGCCTACCTGTTCGGCGACCTGCTCTCGGTACAACCGATGGACCTGCTCTGGATCTATGGCGGCGGCGCCCTGGTGCTGCTCACCCTGTGGCGGCTGTGGGATCCCCTTCTCTCCATGACCATCTCGGAAGAGCTGGCCCGGGTGGAAGGGGTAAGGGTCGATGTACTGCGCTGCGTGCTGATGCTGCTGATTGGCTTGGTGATCGCGGTGGCGATGAAGTTTGTCGGGGCGCTGATCATCACCTCCTTGCTGATCATCCCTGCGGCAACGGCCCGCCGATTCAGCCGGACGCCTGAACAAATGGCCGGCTTTGCCGCTCTCATCGGCTGCCTTGCCGTGCTCGGCGGACTGCTGCTCTCCTGGTATCAGGACACCCCGGCCGGCCCTTCGGTGGTGGTCTGCGCCACCAGCCTGTTTATCCTGAGCCAGTTCAAGAAAGCCTGAACCCAAGTGGCCTGAGCCTTGCCGTCAGGCCACTCCATCTCTCGGCCCTTCGCTGGATCTCCGCCACCAAGCAGCTCGTGCTGAGCCGATTCACACCCGCCTGAGCGGTTCATTCTCGCCGGGACGCAGGCTGGCTTGCGCCTCCTGCCAGAGCCACTGGCGCAGCCGGCTGATGGCGGGCTCATGGACACGCGAACGCTTGCAGACGAAATAGAAGTTGTCCCCGGTCTCGAGTGCATGCAGCGGCAGTCGTACCAGACCGGGATCCTCCGGCTGCAGCATATAGTCGTTGATGAGCGCCACCCCCTGATCCCAGTTGGCCGCCTCCAGTGCCAGCAGAATGTGGCTGAAATGGTGCATCCTCGCCTCGGGGGCGATCGTCAGCCCGCCCACGTCGGCCCAGCGCCGCCAATCCTCCCCCTTCTCCTTGTAGATCGCCTGGATGGAGAGCAGCGGCAGTTGCCACAGGGCCGCAGGCCACTCACCCTCCACCTGCTGCCACAGCCGCCGGCTGCACACCGGCATCAGCCGCTCCCGATAGAGCAGATCGTGCATATAGCCAGGCCCCTTAGGGGAGACAGTGATGAAGCAGTCCGCCACCCGATCGGAGAGTTCAGGATCCTCCGCCACCATCTCCAGGCTGAGATCCAGCTCGGGATAGAGCTGGCGCAGCCCCGCCAGGCGCGGGATCAGCCACTTCACCGCAAACGAGCTGTAGACAGCGAGCCGGATCCGCATTTCGCCACCACCGCGCAACTGCTCGCTGCTCTGGGCAATCTGGCCGAGCCCGGCGGAGATCCCCTCGAAATAGACCTCCCCCTGCGCCGTCAACGACAGCAGCCGGCCCTGGCGCAGCAGCAATCGCTCGCCCAGAAAATCCTCCAGCAAGCGGATCTGGTGGCTGACCGCGCTCTGGCTGACGTTGAGCTCAACCGCGGCGCGAGAAAAGCTGAGCAGGCGGGCAACCACTTCGAAGTATTGAACGGCACGCAGGGGAGGCAGCTTCATTATCCAAAATTCTCATGCATGGTGATTTTTTATCATTTTACTGGATAACGGCACGCGGGCTACCCTTCCCTCATCAAACATGGGAGGTGGTATGAATGCAGTGGGGATCGGCATCCTTTATCTGGTGCTGGGCAATATGGTGGCGGTCTTTTCCGACGCGTTGGTCAAGGTGCTGGAGCCGGACCAGCCGGTGTTCCAGTTCGTCTTCTTCCGCCAGCTCTCCGCCGCCATCCTGCTGGCACCCTGGCTGCTCTGGTCATGGCGTCGCAACCCGCCGGTGGCGCTCAAGTGGCATCTGCTGCGGGCCCATATCTGGGCGGTCGGCGTCTGCCTGATGGTGATCGCCCTCACCCGGCTGCCGCTGGCCACCGCCAACGCCCTCTTCTATGCGGCGCCGCTGATGATGGTGCCGCTGGCGGTGTGGCTGGCGGGGGAAGCGATCTCGCGCCAGAAGGTGCTGACCGCCTTCATCGGCTTTGTCGGGGTGCTGATCGTGCTGCGTCCCACCGAGGTGAACTGGGCGGCGCTGGCGGCGCTCGGGGTGGCGCTCTCCATGGCGCTCAACAATCTGCTGATCAAGCGGATCCCGCTCCAGCAGCCCATCGCCCAGACCCTGTTCTTTACCAACGTGTTGAGCATGCCCTTCATCATGGCGCTGGCCTGGTGGGAAGGGGGCGACTGGCAGTGGCAGATGTGGTGGCCCGCCTTCGGCTCTTCGGCGCTGATCATGGTCTATGCGGGATTGTGCGTGGTGGCCTATCGCAAGGCGGAGGCGAGCAAGATCGCCTCGGCGGAGTACACCGGCCTGCTGATGGCGGTCGCCATCGGGGTGTGGCTGTTCGATGAGCAGCCGGGCCTGCCGCTGCTGCTGGGGTGCCTGTGCATCATACTGCCGCTCATCGCCATGGCCCGCAGCAAGCCCAAACCACAGGTCGAACCGGCGCTCTAGCCAACGAGGGTCACCCCAGCAGTGGGGCGACCCTTTGTTGCAGATGGGAGATCACATCCTGCTCGAACCAGAGGTTCTTCTTGAGCCAGAAGGTGTTGCGCGGTGACGGGTGCGGCAGCGGCAACCAGGCCGGGCCGTAGTCCGCCCAGCTGCGTACCGTCTCGGTCAGCGACCCTTTCGCCGCATCCCGCAGGTAGTAGGCTTGCGCATACTGGCCGATCAGCAGGGTCAGCTCGATGTTGGGTAGCAGCATCAGCACCTTGTCGTGCCAGGTGGGTGCACATTCGGGGCGCGGTGGCAGATCTCCTGACTTGCCCTTGCCGGGATAACAGAGCCCCATCGGCATGATGGCGATACGGGATTCATCGTAAAAGGTGGCCTTGTCCACCCCGAGCCACTGGCGCAGGCGATCGCCGGAGGGATCGTCCCAGGGGATGCCGCTGGCATGCACCCGGGTGCCGGGCGCCTGGCCGATGATCAGCAGACGGGCGCGCTCGCTGCCACGGATCACCGGTCTGGGCCCAAGCGGCAAGTGTGCCTCGCACAGGCGGCAGGCACGGATCTGTTCAAACAAACTGTCGAGTCGGTTCATGGGCCCGATAGTAGCAGAGTTTTCCGCCGGATCCTGCTTGTGAAAGATTCAGCAGATACTTATCATGCAGCCACACTTGTTTAATTTAATAAACGGAGCGAGATGAAGAACTGGATGGGCACCGGCAGCGCGGCCCTCTCATTCGTGCTGTGGGGCATGTTGCCCCTCTATTACCAGTTCATGCCCGCGGTCAACATGTGGGAACTGCTCTCCCACCGGGTACTCTGGTCGGCGGTGCTGCTGGGCCTTCTGTTCCTCCTCATCGGCTACCGGGTACCCTGGGCGCGACTGCGCAGCGAACCGCGCCAGCTCGGTCTCATCCTGCTGGCCGGCCCCGTCATGTCCATCAGCTGGTGCATGTTCACCTGGTGCCTCACCACCGGCCAGGTGCTGGCCACCAGCCTCGCCTTCTTCATGACGCCGCTGTTCAACATCGTGTTTGCCGTGTTGTTCCTCAAAGAGAAGCTCACCCCGCAAAAACACCTGGCGGTGGCGCTGGCACTGGCCGGGCTGGCCTACATGCTCTTTTCTTACGGCCAGCTGCCCTGGTTCTCTCTCATCATGGGGGCCAACTTCGCCCTCTACGGTCTGCTCAAGAAGAAGGTCCACTATGACGCCGGCGTCAGCCTCTACCTCGAGGCGCTGGTGCAGCTGCCCGTCGCCCTGCTGATCATCGGCGCTCTGGCGGTGAGCGGCGCCAGCCAGTTCGTGGCCGGTGACTGGACCGAGCGACTGCTGCTGATGGGCAGCGCCCCCGCCACCCTGCTGCCGGTGGGGCTGTTCTGCTACGGCATGATGCGCACCCGCATGAGCACGGTGGGTCTGTTGCAGTACATAGAGCCCAGCCTCGCCTTCCTGCTCGCCATCTTCTGGTTTGGCGAGACGCCGGATCCGGTGAAATCGGTGGGGTTTGCCTTCGTCTGGGCCGGCCTGCTGGTGAGCCTGCTGCCGCTGCACAAACTCAGGCGCGGGGCCGGCAACCCTGCTCAGGGCCTGCCACGATAGGACTCCAGGATGGCGTGCCACTTGGGATCCCGGTCCATCTGCTCGGCGATGTCGTTCAGTCGGGAGTACAGTGCGCTGCGGGATTTTGGCAACAGAATGTGGCGGGTATAGCTGGACTGGGCAAAGGGCGAGACGAACAGCTTGCCCTCGAAGGCCGGGTCATGGGTGAAGAAGGTGAGCGCCGAGCCCGGCACCAGGGTCACGTCGATGCGACCGCGCACCAGCAGGCTGAAGTTGGTCTTGACCTTCTTGGCATCGACCCGCACCAGATCGCCTCTGACCGCCGCCTCGTCGATGCCCTGATAGCGATACCCCTCAATGCCGCCGAAGGTCATCCCCTTGAGTGAGTCGGGCCCGCGATAAGTGACCGGCCTGGCGACGCTGGAGATGAGCTCGTTGGTATCGCGCATGATGGGAAAGGTCCAGAGGTAGAGCTCGCGCTGGGGATCCCCCACCCAGGCGGGATTGACCCAGGCCACCAGACCGTCGAAGCCAGGATCCGACATTTCCAGCGCCAGTCTGGCCCGATTCACCAGCCAAAGTTCCAGCCTGGGTTCTCCACCAAGCTTTTCATTGAGATACTTGACCAGATCCCGGCTCAGACCGGTCTGCTCCCCGGTCATGAAGGGGGGGTGCTGATGATAGTCGTAGAGACGCAGCGTCTCGCCATGAGCCGATATCGACAGCAAACACCACAACCACCACCACGCTCGCATCGCACCTCCTTGAGCTGCTCTTGAGTGTGGCACAGAGAGATCGAATGAGAGAACCCGCTCCCGGCGCCGAACCGGTTGCCACTCCACCCGCCAGCCACTGGTTCATTTACATGGTGCGCACCGCCAGCGGCCTGCTCTATACCGGGATCAGCACGGACCCGCTCCGCCGCCTGCGCCAGCATCAGAGCGGCAAGGGGTCCCGCGCCCTGCGTGGCAAGGGGCCGCTGACACTGGCGTGGCAGCAGGCCGTCGGCGAGAAAGGGGCGGCGCTGCGCCTCGAATACCGGCTCAAGCAACAGAGCAAGGCCTTCAAGGAGCAGCTGCTCACCCAGCCGGAGCGCTGGCTCGCCTGCAGTCAGTCCTGGCTCGCCACCGCCCAGACACAAAAAAGGCCGCGGTACGCAGCGGCCAAGGAAGGATCCGATAACAGGGAGTGTCAACGGCAGGTTGATTAACCAGCTTGTGCCGGCGGCTGAACAGCAGACACAAAAAAGGCCGCGGTATGCAGCGGCCAAGGAAGGATCCGGTAACAGGGAGTGTCAACGGTAGGTATTAGCCTGCTTGCGCCGGCTGCTGATGAACCAGCACACCACCAGCAGCACCAGCAACCAGGGCGCCAGCTTGATGATGAGGGCAAACATGCCGGCCAGGGCGCCAAACAGCACGAAGACGCCGCTCACCAGCAGCATGGCCAGCACGGTGAACCCGGCCAGCGCCATGCCGACCAGAACCAGCATCAAGACGATAAATTCCAGCATGTGTTGCTCCTCACTGGGTTAATGCGGCTGAGTGACCCGGGGTCAATCCAGCCAGCGCTTCAATTCACGACGGGGCGGCATGATCAATACCGCCAGCAGATAGGCGGCCAGCGCCAGGGGCGGTATCAGGATCAGCGCCATCAGGGCCGCAACCCGCACCGTCACCCTGGAGAGCCCCAGCCCGTTGGCGATGCCGGCGCAGACCCCGGTCAACTTGCGATGGGCAAGGTCCTTCGGCCAGGGCGTCATGGTTATGCCTCCACCTTCTGATCCTTCAGCCGGGCCAGTTCACGCTCAATCTCGTCGTTCAGCTCCAGCTCGCGGAACTGGGCCTCCAGCGAGGGGTTCTGCCCCAGGGTTGCCGCCTCCAGCTGGGCTTCCAGCTGATCGACCCGGCCCTGAAAGCCGTCAAAACGGGCCATCAGCTCGTGCATGCGCTGATTGTCTACCTGGGCACGGGCCCGCAGCCGGCTGTGGGCGGTCTGCTCGCGCAGAGTCAGCAGCTTCTGCTTCTCGCGCGCCTCGGTCAGCTTGGCGGCCAGCCGCTCGCTGTCGGCGGTGAGCTGGGCCAGCACCTCGGCGACCCGCGCCTTGTCCTGCTCCAGCTGTTCGCATTTTTTGACCTCGGCCAGCTTCTCGGTCAGCGCGGCCCGGGCCAGGTCCTCGCGCCCCTTCTGGATGGCGAGTTCGGCCTTGGCCGACCACTCCAGGATCTGGTGTTGCAACGCCTGTTGATGGCGCTCCAGCTGCTTCTGTTCGGCAATGACGCGGGCGGCCTGGGTTCTCATCTCGACCTGGACCTGCTCCATCTCTTCGATCATCAGCCGCAGCATCTTCTCCGGCTCTTCGCTCTTGTCGAGCAGGCTGTGTAGGTTGGCATTGATCACGTCGGTCAGGCGGCTAAATACGCTCATGGTCTGGTTCCTTGTTCATGGGGATGGCTATCTCTTCCCATAACATTACAAGAGCCGTGCCAAGATGATTTTTCCTTTATTTACATATAGATGAGGTTTTATCAGGTATTTTCAATATCGTCTTGGTGGCGAAAAATACCGATCTAGTGGTGATTTTCACCAATAAAAAAGGGAGCCGGTGGCTCCCTCATGCAATCAGCGGCGTACTCAGGCGGCCCGGGGATGACCGAGCTGGCTGTCCAGCTCCGCCAGCTTCGCCTCCATCCGGGCACGGCAGTTGTCGGAGAGATCGCGAATACCGGCGGCGCCGTGCTCCTTGCTGCAGACCGGGGCCATCACTTCCAGCAGCACCTCGCCGTTGTCCCAGCGGTTGAGATCGATCTGGCCGAAGTAGCTGGAGCAAACGATGGGCACCACCGGCACCTCGGCCTGTACCGCGGTGTGGAAGGCCCCCGCCTTGAACGGCAGCAGGCCGCGCCCCTTGGAGCGGGTCCCCTCCGGGAACATCCAGATGGAAGTGCCGCGATTCTTGATGCGCTCCACCACCTGGCCGATAGTGCCGATGGCGCGGGAGCGGTTGGAGCGGTCGATCAGCACGTTGCCGGAGAGCCAGAAGATGAGGCCGAAGAAGGGCAACCACAGCAGGCTCTTCTTGCCCACCGCCACCACGCCGGGCTGCACCGCGCCGGTCACGGTGAAGATGTCGTAGTTGCTCTGGTGGTTGCAGACGTAGACCGCCGGCCCCACCGATTTGACCTCGTCGGCCACCGTCACCCGGACCTTGAGGCCGATCAGCGGGCAGACAGCATGGTACATGCGGGCGAAGACA
The DNA here is from genome assembly GCF_000014805.1 of Aeromonas hydrophila subsp. hydrophila ATCC 7966. Lineage (NCBI taxonomy): Bacteria > Pseudomonadati > Pseudomonadota > Gammaproteobacteria > Aeromonadales > Aeromonadaceae > Aeromonas > Aeromonas hydrophila. The sequence continues at coordinate 4,170,706 of NC_008570.1, forward strand.
TAGACGTTGTTGGGATGGCGCGGACGCACCAGGCAAAGCAGCAGACCGAACAGGAACCAGAAGATGAGCAGCAGACCAAGCAGCAGCACACGGGCAAGTTTGAGCATCGAACACCTCGGATTTTGACTCGGCGCAGTATACTGGTCCCCCTTTTAGCGAACAAGCGTTCGCCAAACAGAACCGACCACCCCTGCTGCCCGCCCCTCTGCCTTAAAACGGACGGCGGCTTGCCCCACCCGGCGTTGGCCGTTAGGATGTGGCCATCTTGATGAACGGGGCGAGCATGATTCACCAACAACGCGTGGCGAAACGACTCCTGCTGCTGGTCTGCCTGCTGGTGCTCAATTGCGCTGCCCAGCCGCTGGCCCGGCTGGCCCTGCTCGATCACGCTCTCAGCTGTCAGGCCCTGCCCTCCTTCGTCACGGCCGACGACCAGGCTGACAAGAGCACGCCCGCCAGCCCGCAGCCCAACAGCTGCCAGCTCAACGGCAAGTGGCTGAGCGCCACCACCCTGCTCTGCCTCGAGCAGCTGTTCTTTGCGGTGGCCCTGCTCATCGCGCTGCTGGCCCCGCTCTGGCGCTACACGCCGCCACTGCCGCCACCACGGGCCGTGTCGCCCCCCGAACGACGACTTCACCTCACCCTCTGTGTCTGGCGGGAATGAGTTCAGCCGCGCTTTTTTGAGCCTGCTGTCATTCATTTTTTGCGAGACAACATCTATGTCAACTCTCTTCAAGGCGAGCCTGCTGCTGGGCTGCCTGCTGTGGCAATCCAGCGGATTGGCCAGCGATACGGGCTGGCTCACCAGCCCCCAGAACGATCACGCCAAGGTCAGGCTGCAAGCCGACCGCAGCGCCCCTGACCATACCCGCATCCTGCTCGAGGTGGCCCTCGAGTCCGGCTGGAAAACCTACTGGCGCAGCCCGGGTGAAGGGGGCATAGCACCCCAGATCCTGTGGGATCAGCCGGTCGGCGACTTCCAGTGGCACTGGCCCACGCCGCGCCCCTTCGAGGTGGCCGGGCTCAGCACCCAGGGTTATCAGCAACAGGTGCGCTTCCCCCTGAGCCTCGACTACCCGGCCGGGCAGCCGCTCAAGGGCACCTTGCGCCTCTCCACCTGCAGCAACGTCTGCATCCTGACCGACTACCCCTTCACCCTGGCGGTGGATGGACAGACGCCGGCCGGTTTCGACTTCGGCTGGGCCCAGACCATGAGCACCTTGCCGCAGACACTGCCCGCCGACACCCGGGTCGAGCTCGGCTACCAGCACAACCAGCTGCAGCTGCGCGCCGAGCGGGCAGAGGGCTGGCAGGCGCCTGCGCTCTTCATCGATGCGCTGGAGGGGGCCGAGTTCGGCAAGCCCGCGCTCGAGGTGAGCGGCAACACCCTGATCGCCCGGGTCCCGGTCAGCGATGGCTGGCAGGGGGATGCCCCTGACTTGCGTGGCCAACCCCTCAGCCTGTTGCTCGGCAGCGGCGATGAGGCCTGGCAGACCCGCGCCACCATCGCCGATCCCCTCGCCCTGCCGGCCCCAGGCCAGCCTCTCATCTGGCTGCTGGGGGCGGCGCTGCTCGGCGGTCTCATCCTCAACCTGATGCCCTGCGTGCTGCCGGTGCTGGCTCTGAAACTGGGTACCGTGCTGCAGCAGCAGGAGAGCGAACAGCGACAGGTGCGCAAGCAGTTCCTCGCCGCCAGTGCCGGGATCATTGCCTCCTTCTGGGTGCTGGCGGCCATGAGCAGCCTGCTGCGCGCGACCCAGGGCGCCGTCGGCTGGGGGATCCAGTTCCAGAGCGCCGGTTTCATCGGCTTCATGGTGGCGGTGACCCTGCTGTTTTGCGCCAACCTGCTGGGGCTGTTCGAAATCCGCCTGCCCAGCAATCTCAGCACTCGCCTCGCCACCAGCGGCGGCAAAGGGCTCGGTGGCCACTTCCTGCAGGGGAGCTTCGCCACCCTGTTGGCAACCCCCTGCTCGGCCCCCTTCCTCGGCACCGCGGTGGCCTTTGCGCTGGCGGCGCCGCTCGGCCAGCTCTGGCTCATCTTCACGGCGCTCGGCCTTGGCATGAGCCTGCCCTGGCTGCTGGTGGCGGCCCTGCCGCGCCTCGCCCTCTGGCTGCCCAAACCGGGCCGCTGGATGGGGCGACTGCGCATCCTGCTCGGCTTGATGATGCTGGGCTCCAGCCTCTGGCTGGCGAGCCTGCTTGGCAACCATCTGGGCAGCACGGCCACTGGCTGGCTGATGGCCGCCATGCTGCTGGTGCTGCTGATTGGCATCCTCTGGCGTTATGGCATGCGCGGTTTCACGCTGGCCCTCTCCCTCTCGGCACTCATCGGCGGCGCCCTGCTGCTGGGTGGCGCCCTCACGGCGCAGGGGTCTGGCAGCGTCGATCGCATTGCCTGGCAGCCGCTCTCCGAACAGGCCATCGTCGATGCGCTGGCCCAGCGCAAGCGGGTCTTCATCGACGTCACCGCCGACTGGTGCGTCACCTGCAAGGCCAACAAGTACAACGTGCTGCTGCGTGACGAGGTGCAGAGCGCCCTGTCGGCCCCGGACGTGGTGGCCCTGCGTGGCGACTGGAGCCGGCCGAGCGATGCCATCTCCGCCTTCCTGCGCCAGCGCGGCGCGGCCGCCGTCCCCTTCAACCAGATCTACGGGCCCGGCCTGCCAGAGGGAGAGATCCTCTCACCCCTGCTGGACAAGGCCGACTTGCTCGACGTGTTGCATCAGGCCGGCCTCGTCCAGGCCGATGCCCCCCATTTTTAAGGAGAATCCCATGACCCTGCGTACCCTGAAACTGCGCACCCTGACCCTCTGCACCGCCCTCGTTGCCGGCACCCTCTGCGCCCCCTTGCTGCACGCGGCGCCCTTCACCCCGGAGCAGGAGGCTCGCATCAAGGAGCTCATTCGCGAGACCCTGGTCGCCAACCCCAAGATCCTCGACGAGGCGGCCGAATCCTGGGAGAAGCAGAACGCCGCCGCCCAGGAGGCCCAGCTCGGCGACTTCATCAAGGGCAATCAGGATGTGCTGTTCAACAGCGCCACCAGCCCGCGCCTTGGCGCCAAGGATCCCAAGCTGACCCTGGTGCTGTTCACCGACTACAACTGCCCCTACTGCAAGCAGTTCGACCCCCAGCTGACCAAGCTGCTCAAGGCCTATCCCGACGATCTGGGGCTGGTGATCAAGCTGCTGCCGTTCAAGGGACAGAGCTCCGCCAAGGCGGCCCAGTACAGCCTCACCCTGTGGCAGCAGGAGCCGGCCCGCTTCCTCGCCCTGCACGACAAGCTGATGAGCAAGCAGGGGATGCTGACCGAGGCGGACATCAACAAGGCGCTGGCGGCCACCGGCAACACGGCCCTCAAGCCCGATGCCAAGGCCACCGAGGAGCTGCGCAACAGCCTTCGCATCGGCACCCTTCTTGGTGTGCAGGGCACCCCGGCAACGCTCATCGGCAACCAGCTGGTACCGGGCGCCGTGCCCTATGACGAGCTGGAGCAGCTGGTCAAAGCCGAGCTGGCCAAGCGGGCATGAGGAGGCCATTGATGGAGCTGCGACCACACCGACTTCGCATCGGCACCCTCCTTGGCGTGCAGGGCACCCCGGCAACGCTGATCGGCAACCAGCTGGTGCCGGGCGCCGTGCCCTATGACGAGCTGGAGCAGCTGGTGAAGGCCGAGCTGGCCAAGCGGAGCTAAGCCATGGCGGAAGATGCAGTCGTAAAACCACCCCGCTGGCGCCGCTGGGGCAAGGAGGCGCTCTGGCTGCTGCTGATGGCGCTGGTCATCTCCACCCTGCTGGATCTGTGGCGCGGCCCCACCCTGCCGGCGGGGGCCATGGAGGCCCCCTTCACCCTGCAGGATGGCACCACCACCAGCCTGGCCGAGCAGAGCCGCGGCAAGCCGCTGCTGGTCTACTACTGGGCCAGCTGGTGTGGCGTCTGCCGCTTCACCACCCCCACGGTGGAGCAGCTCTGGCAGCAGGGTGAAAACGTGCTGACGGTGGCGCTGCGCTCTGGCAGCGATGACCAGTTGCGCGCCGGGATGGCGAAGAAGGGGCTCGCCTTTCCCACCCACAACGATGAGCGGGGGGATCTGGCCGCTCGCTGGCAGGTGGGGGTCACCCCCACCTTCCTCATCATCAAGGATGGGAAGCTGGTGAGCAGCACCACCGGCTGGAGCTCATGGCTCGGGCTCAAGGCCCGCCTGCTGTGGGCCAGCCTGCGCTGACCCCTGACCTCGACGCCCGGCCAGTCCGGGCGTTTTTTCAACCCCTGTCACACATGGGTCGACATGGAACTGACAAAATAGTCACAAACGACCCCAAACCGCCCCTGACGAGGCCCCGCACGACGCCACCAGCACGCCCATCTGTTCGCTTCCAATCCATGGCGATGGCGGCCTGTTTGCGTTAAAATGTCGGGTTTTTGCCGAGCCTGGTTTGCCAAGAGCCCCGCCGCCAGGCCAGCGCAGGGTCAATTCCACGATGCCAGTGAGGCAGGATCCGTCATGAACAACTACTTCCGGGTGTTGGGCGTCAAGTCCAACGCCAGTGAAAACGACATCAAAAAAGCCTATCGACGGCTGTCGAACCAGTACCACCCCGACAAGCTGCACGGGGCGAGCGAAGAAGAGAAAGAGCAGGCAGCCCTCAAGCTGCACCAGGTAAAGCAGGCTTATGAAGTGCTGTCCGATCCGAAACAGCGGGCCGCCTTTATCAAGGATTTCAACAACGTCATCGTGACCGATCCCGCTGCTGCCATGCAGGAGATGTGGGACCAGTTCTACCCCTGAGCCACCAGGCAAGAAGAGCGACTATGCAAAATAAATGGGACCAGGCACGGCTCAAGGCCCTGCAAAGCGATGCCAGTGAAAACATCGAATCCTACCGGGATCAGGACGACCCCAAGGGACTCGAGCAGTTCACCGACCAGATGAAGGCCCTGCTGCTGGCCGACATGAGCATGCTGGAGTTCATGCCCGAATACCTGCCGCTCGCCCTCTATGGCCGGGTGCAGTTCCCGCCCAAGGCCAAGTCGCAGTGGAACAAGTGGCTCGCCAGCGGCGAGCAGCCTTCCTGGGACGAGTTCAAGGTGAGCGTCGGCTTCAACAACGCCGTCCTGCCGCTGGTCAAGGCGGTGCGGGCCCAGAGCGAAGATCAGCTGATGGAAGCCTGCGCCGTGCTGTTCCTGCTCGACAACCCGCTGCCGCGCGGCAGCCACCGCGGCGATGACGACTATGAGCTGCGCGACGAAGAGGATGAAGACGGGGAAGATGCCGACGCCGACTACCATGGCGGCAGCGACCGCTATGGTGATGACGACGGCGATCAGGATATGTACGACGAAGTCCGTTTCTAATTGGGGCAAGGCATGAGCAACAGTCTGATAGAAATTACCGCCATCGAGATCAAAGAGCTGGCCGTTATCGAGCCGAAGCAGGCCAGCGAGAAGTTCGAGCTGATCGCCAAGACCATGTCTGACGACCAGCTGGCAGAAGTGATTGAAAACATTGATATCGTTACCCTGACCCAGATTAACGGCCAGCACGACATCTCCTTCCCCTCCATCATCTCCGAGCTGATGACCCCGGAGCGGATCCGCGACATCGTCTGCCAGCAGCCGCTCTATTGGGAAGAGGCGATCAAGAACAACGCCGACGAGCTGCAACAGCACACCTTCGACTTCCTCAACTACCTGATCCGCACCCAGGATAGCGAGGCCAAGCAGCGCGAGATCCTCGAGTGCGTGGCCGAAGATCCGGCCGGTCTCTTCTACCTCGCCATCCCCTTTATCGAGTTCTATCGTGGCGATCGCTATGAAGAGGACGAAGGCTATCGCGACGTGCTGCACGCCGAAGAGGAAGATCTTGAAGAGTCCCTGCGCTACAGCGAGCGCCAGCAGAGCGAGGATGTCCACGACTATGCGCTGGATGACCCGAGAAGCCTGTTGATGCTCATTCGCGAGCTGGCCCCCGAGGTGGAGAAAGCCATCAAGGCGCTGCTGCGCAATGAGCACTCCAGCTGGGACGGCATCATCAACAAGTTTGCCGCCGAGCTGGTGATGCAGGCCAAAGAGAAGAACAAGGTCGAGGAAGACGAGTACGGCGACGTCGACGACATGTTCAGCTTTCTGGATTAAGGAGCCCATTCATGCAGTTAGTCATTCGCGATGCCAACCAGGGTCCCTTTCTGACCCAGGTGCTGCGCTTTGGCCGCGACAATGAACGTTTGACCGAGCAACAGCTGGCCGCCATCAAGGGCAAGGCGGTGCTGATGAGCCTCAAATTCGCCGACAAGTACTACAACAAGTACAAGATGCACCTGCTGGAGCAGGCCGCCCACGACGTCATCGGCGTGGTGAGCCTCGGCCTGCAGGAGCTCTCGGCGCGGGATCCGGCCAAGGCGCTGGCGCTGCTGCAGGCGCCGGAAGGCCCCATCAAGCCGTTCCAGAAGGGCTGGTCGATGCTCATCACCGTCAGCCCCAAGCAGGTTGGCAACAGCCTCTACGGTGACGTGGATGCGCGGCTCTTGGACAAGATCTCGAGCCCGCCCGATGTGGAGGAGTGGCAAGGGTGGCAGGAGTACGAGAAGGCGCTGACCGAGCACAACAAGAGCCGCCTGATGGAACTCATCGACCAGCACTTCTTCGCCTGCGAGAGCGACCACCCCACCATGGAGGACAAGCTGGCCGAGGCCCTGCTCTACCGCATCCTCTGCGGCAAGGGCAGTGGCGCCGCCCCGCTCAAGGTGAAGCAGGATCTCAAGCGCCGACTTGCGCGAGAGGTTGAGCTCGACGAGGGCTGGTATGACACCGACTACCTCGCCGCCCAGCTCGCTCTGATGCTGAGCGCGCTACCCGCCGACATGGCCGCCGCCCTGCGTCAGGAGCTGAGCCCGGGCTTTGTGCCGAACCTGCTGCACACCCTCGGCTTTGTGCGCCAGTACCAGCTGCTGCAAAAAGAGAACGCCTCGCCGGAGAAGCTCGACAACATCGAGATGCGCGCCGGGCTCAAGCACCCGCTGCTCGGCTGGCCGCTCTATCACGACTTCTAAGGGGCCATGCACCCTTGCAGGATGGCACTTGCCTCTCCTCCCACAACGCCCGGCTTGCCGGGCGTTGTGCTATCCGGCATCCCGCTGACAGCAGAAACCCTTGTCATGGCCGCCGCCCTTGGCAGAAAACTACCCCGTAAGCGTCATTGGCCATGCTTTTGTCAGGGATATAATGACTCCCCCATACCAGAGCCGGGGAACGAGCCGTGAACAGAAAGCCGGACCGCATTACCGCAATGCAGCAGATCATCGACGCCGTGAAGGCGGAATTTCCGCTCTATCAACCGGATACCTTCAAATGCGGGCCGGACAACACCTGCATCGGCTGTCCCAAAAAGCTGATGGAGCTGGTGGATACGGATCTCTGCTACTGGCAATATCAGATCGACCGCGGCATTCCGCCCTCCTTCGACGAGATCCAGCGCTTCGGCAAAATGTGCAAGAACATCCGCCGGGCCCTGGTGCGCAATGGCCGCATCCCCGCCTGAGCGCCCCATCGCAGCCAAGGGAGAAGCGCCCGCCGGCAACCCCCGAGAGGAACAATTTATGACCCAGGAAAGGATACAGACCCGCTACCCCCTGAATGGCCCCCTTACCAACCACGCCGAACTGGAGCAGGCCATCGCCCGGGCGATAGAGACCCACAAGCAGGATTTCTTCCCCCTGCTGGAGCGGCTGGTGGATGTGGGTGACAGCCGGGTCAAGCTCAGTCAGAAAGAGCCACTGCGAGTACTGGGGGTGGAACTCGACGGGGCTCACACCGGCGGCAGTGCGCGCCTCGGTTACGAATCCAACTTCGCCGAGAGCTGCCAGCTGATCGATGAATATGACCAGCACCAGACCAGCGTGGCCTTTCGTCTCGACGGAGATCAGCTGATATTCGATCTTGAGCTGCCCATACAGTGGAATTTCGACAACTGATTGGCGGCGGTACAATTCGCCTTGTTGATGGCGCCCAACTGTTATTTTTCTTCACGCTGCCCCTCTCCAAACGAGAGAGGGGCAAAAGGGAATCGCCAAACATATTGCCGCGACTGGCTTTCACGCTCATCTGTTCACGCTTCGCCAATCAAGCCTGTGACCCTGCCGCCTCGTCATGCATCAAACATGACGCTAAGCGGTCACCACACATAACCGTTTAAGCAGCCGATAAAGAAAGACGGGTTGCACCAGCGTCAGCGCTATCACCAGCCAGGCCAGGGTAGCCATATTGCCCAGATGACCATCGACATCCGTCAACAGCATCGAAGAGACGACGGCGGCCGAACCGCTGAATATATGCTGGAACACATTCTGCAATGACATAAACCCTGCTCGTTCCCCGGGCTCTGCGACCTGGCTATTAACAGCAGCAGCCGTGATAGTCCGTGTCGATGTCACCACCATAAACAAGGTAAAAATGATCATGGTCGGCAACAAGGGGGAACCCAAGAAACCATCCCAGACAATGGCGATAATCAATCCCCCTGCCCACAACGTGATACGCACTGCGCCAACGCGGTCCATCAAATAACCACCCAACTGCATCGCGATCACGCTGAGAACACCGCCCATGACATAGTACTGACTCATATCGCTGCGAGGCACACCGAGATTGAACTGAAAATAGGCTGCCATGTTCGGAACAATAAGGAAGGTACTGAAAATGGCCAACCCAATTGCCATAAATGCATGCCACACCACAGCGCGTTTCAACATACCCGTGATTGAAAAAACCTTTTGGTGTTGCCCCAAGTGGGCAGTCATATTTGGCAGCCTCATAGATACCATCACACTGACGCACAAGCCCAATCCACCGACGACATAAAAAGGTGCGCTCCACCCTTTCAACATGGCCAGCGCCAATCCCAAGGGCACACCAGCAATGGCTGACAACGAGAAAGCCCCCATCACTAGCGCCATCGCTCGACCACGTTGTGGTACTGGCGTCGCATCCACGACGATCGCCATTGCTATCGACGTTGCCGGACCGGCAAATATGCCCGCCAACAAACGGGTAAAGAACAGGCTTTCCATATTCCACGCCAAGGTGCAGGCCCAGGTGGATAGTGTAACGCCCAGCAATGAGAGCAATGCCACCTGTTTTCTATCAAATCGATCAATATATCTGGCACATAATAAAGATGATAATGCGGCGGCCAGTGCATATCCTCCCCCCAAATATCCTATATAGGTTGGACTGATATCCAGCGCACGAGATAAATCAGGCCCAAGCGGCATGATCATCATAAAGTCCAGTGCACTCACCAATTGGATAAAGGCAGCCAGCCAAACGCTACTCACATCCATCACAGCACCATTAAAATGAGGTGTCTTACCTACCTTGTTTTTTTCTGACATCATAGTGTTCATGCTCAATATTTGGAGACAGACAGCATACCCACTACCATCATCTATTTTTATCCTTTAGAATGGCACTGACTGTTATCATATCAGGGACAATAGATGCGCACCGGCCTGGACTTTACCTCATCAAGGATATTTATTGCCGTGGTTGAACAAGGCAGTTTTGTCGGCGCATCCAAAACCCTTGAAATACCTACCTCAAACATCAGCAGAAGCATTGCTCAGCTGGAAGAGAGACTGTCACTCCAGCTTATTGAACGCAGTACTCGGCATATGAAGCTCACTCAGGCGGGCCAGCTGCTCTATACCCGAGTAAAACCCTTGCTGGAATCACTGGAGCAAACCGAGGCTGAATTGACATCACAGCAGATTCAGCTGAAAGGGCCACTGCGCCTGTGCATTCCCAATGAAGCCGGCCCCAGACTGCTTGGTACAGCGATAGCGGACTTTGCCTGTCAGCATCCCGAAATAAAGATCAGCTGTATTACCAACCTGTCAGGATTTGAGACATTAAGAGAAGATCTGGATATAGCCGTCATCATTCACAGAGGAAAGCTAGATGACAGCGATTATATCGCCAGCCATCTGACCACCATTCCCTGTACCGTGGTTGGCTCTCCTGCTCTTATTCAGCAGTGCGGGCTTCCCAGCCACACGACACAGCTACAAGACCTTCCCTGCATCACCACGGTAAGCGCCCTGAAGGGAATGCCTTGGCAGTTCACCCTGCCCAGCGCTGAATTTTCCACCGTTCAGGTCAATGAACATTACCGGGTCAATAGTGGCGAACTGGCGTTAAAGGCAGCAATAGCCGGGGTCGGGTTTGCCATTCTGGCCAAGGTCTCTTGCCAGGAGTTTATTGATGATGGCAACCTGGTTGAGATTGAATTTGAGTTACCCGCCGCCCCATTGCAGTTGTTTGCTGTTTATGCAAATCGCCAATATCTACCGGCTAAAACGCGCGTATTTATTGACTTTATACGGCGAAACATCATGAATTATCAGTAACTAATACCGGTAAAGCCTCAGTTGGTCACATCGGCTTTGCAAGATACCAAAACCCGCCGGCCATCGTTCTCGAACGCTGATTACTCTTTCCCATCAGACCCGCGGCTCTTTCACTTTAAGCCACGCTCTGCTGAGAAATTCAGAAATTTTACCGTTAATTATCGTGTGTATATCATCTCTGTTTACTCCTGGTGCATCATTACAAATAGCTGGTGCCAGTTTATTTAATTGAGCAGAGCATGGAGAGAGAAAAACAAAATGACCGGCATTGTGTATTACCTGAAATTCTTTTTCTGCAGCCAACGTGGTGGCCAGGTCTCTGGCATTTTCTTTCCAAGAAAGCTCTTCATCCTTATCACCAGTAAAAATAAGGGTAGGGGCAATCACTCTTCTGAGTGAGCCGGGAGCGAATGCCATGCTCACCGGAGCCATGAAAACCCATGCCTTTATCCTAGAATCGGGGTGCACAACTAGACCAGGATGGTCATTTATCATTACCCCTTTGTTTGAACATATGGCACTCATGTCATATTTACGACAATAATTCTCATAGCGTCCTGCATCAATATCTCCTCCTCTCAACAACAATCCTGTTGCTCCACCGGCAGAGAAACCAATAAATGCTATCTTATCTTTATCAATATATTTAGCTAGTTCAACATCATTGGTCGCAGCAGTAATAACGGCAGATATTTGTAATGGACGACCATACCAGGAACTAATGGCCCCTGCCCCTGTCTGATCCTTGTAGTTATCACCAGGATGCGTGAGGGTAATAACAATATTTCCCTGCCGAGCCAGAGTCGTGGCAAGGTCATGATGACTCCATAAACTACCGGCGTTGCCATGTGAGATCACTATGACTGGATAGCGGCCTGGTACTATATTCAGCGCCTTTTGTGCCGCTATTTGATAAGGGCCTATCGTACTTGGTGTTTTTTCTGCGGCCACACCGGGATAGAAATATACGGCATCCATAGGCTTTTCACCTACAGGATCAGTCACTATGAGACGCTTAAACCCTGTATATTCAGCCGATACGACGAAGGATGGCAAGGCACTGCACGTACATATTGCACAAAGTAAAAAATAACGAAAAAGAAGCCTCATCAGATATCCTTTCTGATCCAATCGACATTGGGACGACACGCTACCACTATCCCCATGAGGAGTCATTTTTCACAAAAAAATGGGAGCGAATAATTCGCTCCCATCTTGTATAGATCCGTTGACTACCCTTCCTGATTTTCCCCGGCTGCCGGTTCTGCGCCGGCGACGGTTTCAATCTCGATGCGATCAACCCGCTGCAGACCACGAGGCAGTTTGGCACCACGGCGGCCGCGCTCGCCGCGGTAGTAGTCAAGGTCAGCTGGCTTGAGGGTCAGCTTGCGCTTGCCGGCAAACAGGGTCACCGACTGGCCCTGCGGGATGACGGCGGCCATCACCACAAACTCCTCCCGCGCCTTCACGCGAGCCGACGGAATGCTGATGAGCTTGTTGCCCTTGCCCTTGCCGAGCACCGGCAAGGTGTTGAGCGGGAACAGCAGCATGCGCCCTTCGTTGGAGATGGCCATGCAGAGATCGGTGTCGGGCGCGCCTATCTTCTGGGGTGCCATCACCAGCCCCCCCTCCGGCACGGTCAGCAGCGCCTTGCCGTTCTTGTTCTTGCCAATGAGGTCGTCATATTTGCAGACGAAGCCGTAACCGGCGTCGGAACAGATCAGGTACGGCTCGCCTTCGTTCCCCATCACCAGATGGCGTACCTCTTCACCAGCCCCCAGCGCGAAGCGACCGGTGAGCGGCTCGCCCTGACTGCGGGCGGAGGGCAGAGTGTGGGCCTCCAGCGAGTAGGTTCTCCCCAGGGTGGAGAGGAACACCGCCTGCTGGTTGCTGCGGCCATGAGCGTGGGCGAGGTAGTTGTCCCCCGCCTTGTAGGAGAGGCCCTCCACATCCACGTCGTGGCCCTTGGCGGCGCGCACCCAGCCCTTGTCAGAGAGGATCACGGTGACCGGCTCGCTCGGGGTAAGCTCCTTCTCGGTCAGGGCCACGGCGGTGGCGCGCTCCACCAGCGGGGTGCGGCGATCGTCACCGTACTTCTCGGCGTCCGCCAGGATCTCTTTCTTCAGCAGGGTGCTGAGACGGCGCTCGGAACCCAGGATCAGTTCCAGCTTGTCGCGTTCTTCGGCCAGTTCGTTCTGTTCAGCGCGCAGCTTGAACTCTTCGAGCTTGGCCAGGTGGCGCAGTTTCAGCTCAAGGATCGCCTCGGCCTGGGCCTCGCTGATGTTGAAGCGCTCCATCATCACCCGGCCCGGCTCCTCTTCGGTACGGATGATCTCGATCACCTCGTCGATGTTGAGGTAGGCGATGAGCAAGCCTTCGAGGATGTGCAGGCGGGCCAACACTTTGTCGAGGCGATACTGCAGGCGGCGGCGCACCGTCTCACGGCGGAAGCTCAGCCACTCGGTAAGGATGGTCTTGAGGTCTTTCACCTGAGGCCGATTGTCCAGACCCAGGATGTTGAGGTTGACCCGGTAGTTCTTCTCCAAGTCCGTGGTGGCGAACAGGTGGGCCATCAGCCCCTCCACGTCCACCCGGTTGGAGCGCGGCACGATCACCAGACGGGTCGGGTTTTCGTGGTCCGACTCATCGCGCAGATCGGTGACCATGGGCAGCTTTTTGGCCACCATCTGGGCGGCAATCTGCTCCATGATCTTGGCGCCTGAGGCCTGATGAGGCAGCGCGGTGATAACGATGTCGCCATCCTCCTCGTTCCACACCGCCCGCTGCTTGATGGAGCCCTTGCCGGTCTCGTAGATTTTGCGGATGTCGTCGCGGGGCGTGATGATCTCGGCGTTGGTCGGGTAGTCCGGCCCCTGCACATGGGCCATCAGCGCATCCAGGCCGGCATTGGGGTTGTCCAAGAGCTCCACGCAGGCGTGGGCCACTTCCCGCGCGTTGTGGGGCGGGATATCGGTCGCCATGCCCACCGCGATGCCGGTCACCCCGTTGAGCAGGATGTGCGGCAGGCGGGCGGGCAGCACCACGGGCTCTTTCATGGTGCCGTCGAAGTTCGGCGTCCACTCCACCGTACCCTGGCCCAGCTCGGAGAGCAGCAGCTCGGAGAAGCGCGACAGCCGCGCCTCTGTATAACGCATGGCGGCGAAGGATTTCGGATCGTCCGGCGCCCCCCAGTTGCCCTGACCGTCCACCAGCGGGTAACGGTAGGAGAAGGGCTGCGCCATCAGCACCATGGCTTCGTAACAGGCGCTGTCGCCGTGGGGGTGGTACTTACCCAGCACGTCACCCACGGTACGGGCGGATTTCTTGTGCTTGGACAGCGCCGACAGACCCAGCTCGCTCATGGCGTAGATGATGCGCCGCTGCACGGGCTTGAGGCCGTCACCGATGTGCGGCAAGGCACGATCCATGATGACGTACATGGAGTAGTTCAAGTAAGCCTGCTCGGTAAAGGTGCGCATTGGCTGGCGCTCGACCCCGTCCAGACTGAGCTCGATAGCATCACTCATGTGATTATCTCTTTCGGTTTGGGAGCCGCCACAGGGCGACTCCGGCTAAATGCTTGCCGGCCCCGACAGGGCCGGCCGACGGCTTAGATGATGGCGAGGTTGCCCTTCTCTTCCAGCCACTCGCGGCGATCACTCGCCCGCTTCTTGGCCAGCAGCATGTCCATCAGCTGCAGGGTCTCATCCCCCTCAGCCTCTGGCCCCATGGTGAGCTGCACCAGACGGCGAGTGTTGGGATCCATGGTGGTTTCCCGCAGCTGTTTCGGGTTCATCTCACCCAAGCCCTTGAATCGGGTCACCATCACCTTGCCCTTCTTCTTCTCGGCTTCGACCCGCTGCAGCACGCCGTTCTTCTCGTCCTCGTCGAGGGCGTAGTAGACCTCCTTGCCGATATCGATCCGGTAGAGGGGCGGCATGGCCACATAGACGTGGCCCTGATTGACCAGCGCGCGGAAGTGTTTCACGAACAGGGCGCAGAGCAGGGTGGCGATGTGCAGACCGTCCGAGTCCGCATCCGCCAGGATGCACACCTTGCCGTAACGCAGGCCGGAGAGATCGTCCGAGTCCGGGTCGAGCCCGATGGCCACCGAAATGTCGTGCACTTCTTGCGAGGCGAGCACCTGACCGGCCTCCACCTCCCAGGTGTTCAGGATCTTGCCGCGCAGCGGCATGATGGCCTGAAACTCGCGATCCCGCGCCTGCTTGGCACTGCCGCCCGCGGAGTCACCCTCCACCAGGAACAGCTCCCCCTGCATGGGGTCGGCGCAGCCGCAGTCGGTGAGCTTGCCGGGCAGCGCCGGGCCCTGGGTTATCTTCTTGCGCACCACCGTCTTGGCGGCGCGCATCCGGCGCTGGGCGCTGGAGATGCAGAGCTCGGCCAGCTGTTCGGCCAGCTCGGTGTTGCTGTTCAGATAGAGGCTGAAGGCATCCTTCACCACGCCGGAGACGAACGCCGAGCTCTGACGGGAGGAGAGCCGCTCCTTGGTCTGGCCGGCAAACTGCGGATCCTGCATCTTGATGGAGAGGATGTAGGCGCAGCGATCCCAGATATCTTCCGGAGTGAGCTTGACCCCGCGCGGCAGCAGGTTGCGGAACTCGCAGAACTCGCGCATGGCGTCGAGTAGGCCCTGGCGCAGACCGTTGACGTGGGTGCCGCCCTGGGCGGTGGGGATCAGGTTCACATAAGATTCGGCGAGGCATTCGCCCCCTTCCGGCAACCAGCAGAGGGCCCAGTCCACCGCCGACTGCTCGGTGCTGAAGGCGCCGACGAAGGGCTGCTCCGGCAGGCAGGTGAACTGCTTGACCGCGTCGACCAGGTAATCCTTGAGGCCATCTTCATAGCACCACTCCAGCTTGATGCCGGTGTTCTTGTCGAGGAACTTGATGGTGAGACCCGGGCAGAGCACTGCCTTGGCCTTGAGCAGGTGCTCCAGCTTGGAGACCGAGAACCTGGGCGAATCGAAGTAGTGGGCTTCCGGCCAGAAGCGCACCCGGGTGCCGGTGTTGCGGCGCCCGCAGGTGCCGGTGATGGTCAGCTCCTGCACCTTCTCGCCCTTCTCGAAGGCGATGTCGTAGACCTGGCCGTCACGGCGCACCGTCACCTCGACCCGCTCGGAGAGGGCGTTCACCACCGAGATGCCCACCCCGTGCAGACCGCCGGAGAACTGGTAGTTCTTGTTGGAGAACTTGCCGCCCGCGTGCAGCTTGCAGAGGATCAGCTCCACCCCGCACACCCCTTCTTCCGGGTGGATGTCGACCGGCATGCCGCGACCGTCGTCGATCACCTCGAGGGACTGATCTTCATACAGGGTCACCTCCAGGGTACGGGCGTGACCCGCCAGCGCCTCGTCGACGCTGTTGTCGATGACCTCCTGGCCGAGGTGGTTGGGCCGGGTGGTGTCGGTATACATGCCGGGGCGGCGACGCACCGGTTCAAGGCCATTGAGGACCTCAATGGCATCCGCATTGTATTGAGTAGACATGGAGGGCCTTGCGAATTGACGTTTGGGGAGAATCTTACTCGTTGGGAGGGTATTGGACAAACCCGGCGGCGGCAAAGCTTGATCCGGACGGGGTAAGTCGCCCCGCCGGCCCGTTCAGCGTGCCTCGGCCGCTACCGGCAGCGCCTGCTGCAACTGGGAGAGAGAGCTGTACAGCCGCCACACCATGCCGGCCAGCTCCCGCGCCGTCGGTTCCCTGTGGTAGGCCAGGGCCGCGCTGATCCGCTGCAGCTCGGCCAGGGTGCGATCCAGAGAAGCGTGCTGCACCCCCTGCTCGGTGAGGATCCCCTGCAGAGAGCGGATGCAGTTGTCGCGCACCAGGTAGAGGGGCTGCTCCTCGCCGCGCCACTGGCGCAACTGCCAGACGATGTGGCTGCAGTTGAGCAGCACCACGCCCCAGCGCAGCACCCAGAGGCGGGCGGTCTGATCCTGGCTCTGGCTGAGCTGGCTGATGCAGTGGTAGATGAGCGATTCGAACTGGCTCTCGCTCTGGCGCGGGGCCGGCTCCAGCTGATCCATGAAGTGGCGGCGCAGGGAGCGGATAAGGCGGCGGCTTTTGCGCCGATCCGAGCTCGGTCGCAGCAGCTGGAACGCCAGTCCGGCGCTCATCACCCCCAGCGCCTGCCCCAGGCTGCCGTTGATGTACTGCAGGTAGTCGTAGCTCGGCGGATTGGTGATGGCGAGAAAGGAGCCGAGCAGCACGATGAGCTGGCCCCACAACACCGCCTGCCTGGGCTGTTGCTGCTTGAACAGCTGCATGGTGATGAGCACGGGGAACAGCAGGGCGCAGAAGAGCCAGAAGTCGTCGAGCCGGATCATCAGGCCGAACTTGACCGCGAAGCAGATGAGGCTCAGCAGCAGGATCGCCTTGAGCATGGTGTTGGCCCCCTTGGCGGGCGCCGGGGTGGCCGAGTAGAGCACGCAGCAGATGGAGAGCAGGGTCAGCGCCGAGCTGCCCGCATCCCACTGGCTGTGGATCCAGAAGGCGCAGCCCAGCAGCACGCAGAGGAAGGTGCGCCCGCCGTTGTAGGCCGCCTCCAGCGTGTCGGTGTGGCTGGTGAGCGAAGAGTGGCGCGGCGGCGCCGGCCACTCCTGGTCGTCGTAGCGGGCCAGCCGATCCAGCCAGCGCTGACACTCCAGATAACTCCAGCAGAAGTGACGCAGCCGTCGCCAGAAGGTGTGCAGCCGATAGTCACTGGCCGCCATTGACACCAACGGGGCCAGCAGCCGGGCGATGCAGTACTTGTCGCAGCCGGGCTGGCCCAGCTCGACCAGCAGCCGCTCCAGCAACGCCTGCAGCCCCTCCGGTTGCGTCGGCCAGTTGTGCAGCATGCGGCGCTGGCTGGAGATGAGGCTGATGAGGCGCAGCTGGCGATGCAGCAGAAAGTTGAGCAGCCGGTTGTGGCGGCGCAGCCTGTGATGGCTCCAGACTGCCTGGATGCGCAGCACGTTCATGGTGAGGATCTGGCCGATCAGCCCCTCGTGGGCGGTGCGCACCTCCGGGCTCGCCTCCCCCAGCCAGAGCAGCTGGGCATGCTCCAGCAGACGGGCCTGGGTCTTGTGCAGCGACTGCAGCAGGGTCTCGCCATCCGAGGTGCTGGGCAGGATCATCATCAACAGGCCGCCGCAGAGGATGCCGATGATCACCTCGCTCACCCGGGCCTGGGCGATGTCAAAGATGTGCTGCGGATCGGTCACGTTGACGCAGGAGAAGGCGATGATGGCGGCGGTGTAGCCCGCCAGCGCAAAGGCGTAGGAGACGTTGTTCTGATGGTGGTTGGAGATGTAGGTGCAGAGCGCCAGCCAGAGCGCGATGAGGAAGCTGAACAGCCAGGGATCGCTGATGCCAAGGCCGGTGATCACCACTGCCGCCATGGCACCGATGATGCTGCCCACCACCCGCCCCAGACTCTTGCTGATGACGCCGCCCACGGTGGGAAAGCTCACCACGGCGGCTGAGGTCATCGCCCAGTAGGGGGAGTCCAGCTCCAGCACGAAGGCCAGCCAGAGCGACAGGCACATCGCCAGGCTGTTGCGCAGGGCGTAGCGCCACTGGCCGCCATTGGCCTTGCCCCAGGGGGTCTGGCGCCAGAGCGAGGCGGCCACCTTACTCCCCTATGGTGATGGTGCAGGTAGTGCCTGCAATCAGCGTCAGTTCGGGCGGCACCTCCAGCAGCTTGATCCGCACCGGCACCCGCTGGGCCAGCCGCACCCAGGGTACGTTGGGTTTGACGTCCAGCAGCAGGTTGTCGGCCCCCTCCACGCTCTGATCGTGGATGGCGCGCCCTATGCTCTCCACTTCGCCGCGCAGCCGCTGCTCCCCGCTGTAGAGCACCACCTCGGCCGGTTTGCCCGGCGCTATGTGCCTGAGCTTGGTCTCCTCGAAGTAGCCCTGCACGTAGAAGGAGTGGATGTCCACCAGCGCCACCAGCGGCACGCCGGCGCTGGCATAGTTGCCGACCCGGGTCTGCAGGTTGGTGATGTAGCCGTCGCTCGCGGCATGTACCCGGGTCTTGGCCAGCGACCATCTGGCCTGCTCCAGATTGGCCTGGGCCACCTGGTAGGCCGCCTTCATCGCCTGGGCATTGAGGCGGGCCTCGTCCACCGCCTCGGCGGAGATGACGCTGCGCGACAGGCCGCTGCGCCGGCTCGCCTCGTGCTCCGCCTTGTCGAGATCCGATTTGGCCTTGGCCAGCGCCGCCAGGGCGTTGTCCAGCGCGATCCGGTAGGGCTCGGGATCCAGGGTAAAGATTTCCTCCCCCGCCTTGACCAGCTGGTTGTCCTTCACCGCTATCTTGATGATCTTGCCCGACACCTCGGGGGTGATGCTGACCAGCTCGGCCCGCACCTTACCATCCCGGGTCCAGGGCCCCTGCATGTAGTAGTTCCACAGCCACCAGCCCGCCGCCAGCGCCAGCGCGCAGACCAGCAGGGTAGAGAAGTATTTGAGGGTCGCGAGGGGTGATTTAGCCATGTAGCAATATCCATAGGGCGCCGCTGACGGCGAGGATAAACAGGGAGAGATCCATCAGCAGGGGATGCCAGACATCCCCGCCGTAGAGCCAGTCACGCAGCAGGTGGTGCACCGGCAGCCAGCCGAGCAGGCCGAGCAGAACCGCTTTGAACAGGGGCGGAAAGTAGAGAGAGGCGCCCAGGATCAGATCCGGCAGTGCTGAAGTTGTCACAAGCGGGCTCCCTGTTGGCAAGCGAGATAATGCGGACTCACGGCCCGCCATGTGGCGGGTCTGGCAAGACTATCACAGCCCCGCAAGGCGCTACAGGAGCAGATGAGACCCTGTCGGTCAGACCAGCCGATCCGCCGGATGGTTGATGCCGTCGAGCAGCGGAACCTCGCCCAGCTCGAATGGATTGACGCCTTCGAGGCAGGCGAGATTGTAACCATATTGGGCCGGATTGGAGCGGCGCTGATGGTGGGTGTAGATGCCACAGATGCTGCAGAAGTAGTGTTTGGCGGTGCGGGTATTGAACTGGTAGCAGCGCAGCACATCCTCCCCTTGCAGGATGCGGATGCCGGCCAGCGGCACCGAGGCGACGATGGCGCCCCGGCGCCGGCAGAGCGAGCAGTCGCAGCGGCGCGGATCCACCACGCCGTCCGGCAGGGTCAGCTCCAGCACCACGGCGCCGCAGTGACAGCTGGCCTTGTGCCGCTCCTGAATGGGGGTATTGCCGATGCGCTTGATCATGCTGCCTCCTTGCAGACGGGCTCAGGTTCCGGGCCAATCAATCGAACAGAGTATCCCGCCGCCCCTGTAGCAAGTGCTCATGGAGGGTGCGCAGCTGGGACGCCACCACCCGATGGCGGGAGAGCGGGGGTAAGTCGTCGATGGGGAAGTACCCCGCCCCTTTGGTTTCATCGGTTTCACCCAGCAGCTGGCCGCCGGTCGCCTCGCACAGAAAGAACGCCTTGTGAGCGTGGGGCAGCTGGGGTGGATGAGGGTGCTTGAGCTTGTCGAACAGCGCCAGCAGTTGCACGGCCCGACACGCCAGGCCGGTCTCCTCCACCACTTCGCGCACCACGGCCTCCGCCGGCGAGTCACCGATGTCGCACCAGCCCCCTGGCAGGGTCCAGCAGCCGTCGCTGCGCTCCTGCACCAGCAGGATATGGCCTGCATCGTTCTGAATGAAGGCCCGCACATCGAGCTTGGGGGTGGGATAACCGCGATCGAGGGCGATCCAGCCGCTGATGGCTTCCGGTGCCAGCTCGCTCTGGCTGGCGATGAGCGCCACCGTGGCCGCTCGCAGCGCCTCGAAGCGGCCGATGTCGAAGGGATCTTTGGAGTAGGTGAGCCCAGCCTGCGCCGTGGCCAGCACCTGTTCCAGAAAGGTGGCCAACGGCGGCTGCATGGCTAGAGCCCGAGGAAGCGGACGATCTGGGCGGGGTAGCGTTCGAACGCCACGAAGGCGTGATCGCCACCGCACTCCAGCGAGAGACGGGCAAAGCGGTATTCGTCCAGCGCCTTGCGATAGTCGAGCACCTCGTCTTCCTGCTGTTGCAGCACCCAGAGTCGCTCGGGGGCGCTCACCGGCACCGCCAGCGCCCGCAGCTCATTCATGTGTTCAGGCAGCAGTTGATACTGCTCCCCCGTGTAGGGGTTGGTCTGGGGGCCGAGGTAGTCGCAGAGCAGCTCGTGCGGGCGTACCGCCGGGTTGATCAGGGCGGCGTGGCAGCCGTAGCGCTCGCTGACCCGGGTCGCCATAAAGCCGCCGAGGGAGCTGCCCACGGCGCCAAGCTTGAATTCGTTGCCATAACGGCTCTGCAGATCGGCAATGGTCTGCTCGATGGCCGCCCAGGCCGCCGCCGGCGTGTTGGGCTGGGCCGGGATCACCACCTCGATATCGGGTCTGTGTTCAGCCACCCAGGCAGCCATCTGCTGCGCCTTGGCAGAACCGGGCGAGGAGTTGAAACCGTGCAGGTAGAGGAGAACGGGCTTCATCTCAACTCCTCAATAACCGGTGGCATTGGGGTCGGGCACGAACTGCCCCACCGGCAGACGCCACACCTGGCTGGCGATACGGCCATCCGGGTAGAGGGTGAGGTAGCGCCAGCCCGGGCCGGATTCGTCCAGCGCGAAGCCATCAGAGAGCGGTTTGAACTGGATGCAGGTGGAGGGGCTGGCGATCAGCCTCACCCCGCGGTGCACCTCGTCAAACTCCTGGTGGACATGGCCGAACAGAATGGTCTTCTGCTGCGGGTGGCGGGCCAGCACGGCAAACAGGTCGTCGGCATTCTTGAGATTGTGCTGATCGAGCCAGGCACAGCCCACCGGCACCGCCTGATGGTGCAGGGCGATCAGGGCATGACGCTCGGGATGCTGGCGCAGCGCCTGATCCAGCGCCGCCAGCTGGTGATCCCCCAGCACCCCGTGGGGTTTGCCGCGCACCTGGGTGTCCAGCAGGATCACCTGCCAGTGCTCGCCTACCAGCTGCTTGGCCTCGCTGATGCCGGCCGCATGCAGGTATTCGGTCATCAGGGGGCCGTCGTCGTGGTTGCCGGGCAGCCAGTAGATGGGGCGCGCCAGCGGCGCCATCATGGAGGCGAAGCGCTGGTAGGACTCCGGACTGTGATCCTGGGAGAGATCCCCGGTAGCGAGGATCAGATCGAACGGATGGTCATTGGCCTGCACCCGTTCCAGCACGGCAGCCAGGCTCTCGGCAGTGCGCACGGCCAATAGCCGCCCCTCGGCACTCGCGAAGAGGTGGGTGTCGGTAATTTGCAACAGGCGCACACTGCCGTCCTGCGCCTGGGGTAGCTCTGTTTCCAAAATCACGCTTCTTTTTATGAGTTCAACTAGAGGATGTTTATCAGGCTGGTACCATGTCTGAGACAAAATTTTAGCCAATCGGCCAGAAACAGGTTTACCTGCTCCTTTTCATCCCGCTGGTGCATATTTTTATTGGGATAATCATAACGTGGTTGCAACCTTGAAATCTGTTGCGCCGCACACACTTCCGCCATCCGCACGTCATGATACAAACGAATCTCTATCCGGGCCTGCAAATAACTCGGCAATTCCGGGTTGTGCTGGGCCAGGATCACCTGGCTGGTGAAGCGACTCTCCTCGCTCACCGTGAGCTGAAACTGCAGGCCGTTGCCCACCTGATAGCGGCGTTCGGCGCCGACACTGCCGCCCGGGGGCAGCAGTTTCATCAGGGTCATGTAGTTGACCTCGCAGGTACGCTGCAAGGACATCAAATCAGGCACATAGCGCTTGGCCTGGGTATGAACGAGCGCCACCTTAGCGCCCCGCCAGCCAGCGGGCACGCAGCTCGCCGTGATTGAGAGCCAGCCACTGCAGGGCGATGACGGAGGCGGCGTTGTCGATGCGCCCCTCTTTGAGCCAGGCATAGGCCTGCTCGCGGCTCACCACGTGGACCCGGATGTCTTCCCCCTCTTCCGCCAGACCGTGGATCCCCTCGGCCTTGCTGGCATCCACCTCGCCCACATAGACCTCGATACGCTCGGTGCTGCCGCCCGGGCTCACCAGATAGCTGATGGCGTGCTCGCAGCGGCCGACCTCGATGCCCGCCTCTTCCACCGCTTCGCGCCGCACCACCTCTTCAGCGACCTCACCCGGGTCTATGATGCCGGCCACCAGCTCCAGCAGCCAGGGGGTGGCGCTGGTCTCGATGGCGCCGATCCGAAACTGCTCCACCAGCACGATCTGGTCGCGCACCGGGTCGTAGGGCAACAGGGCGGCGGCATGGCCGCGCTCGAACAGCTCGCGGACGATGGGCTCGTTCCAGCCCCCTGCAAATAACCTGTGCTGCAGACGATAGACGTTCACTTTGAAGAACCCGTTATATCCTGCTGATTTATCGATAATTTTCACGTCATCGGCAGAGTAGTGACGGGTTTGGGGCAAGGCTTGCTGCGACATACGAGACTCCCGCCAGCTTGACTTGGCTCGGTTAGGCCATAAAATCCGGGAACATGAATGAACATTCATTCACTCACTCCCGTCGGAGATGAGGGACGGATTTTAGCAGCCACAGGACATTTGGCTAGGCACGAGGGGGAGAAAACTCACCCTCGTTCTTGACGTTCCTGTCGCTGGAAAAGAGACAGTTATCATAAAATTTTGCTTATAGTAGAGTGATTAAGCTGCAATCAAGCTTGGTCGGTGACAATATTTGCCCTCTCCAGCAACCAGTTTGGGTTACTACATAAGGTTAAATCGATCTATGAAAAGAACACTTTTGTCCGTCATGGTGTTGCTGGGCGTCAGTGCCGGTGCCCATGCCGAAAACCTGCTCGACATCTACCAGCAAGCCCAGATCAAAGACCCGCAGTTGCTGCAGTCCAAAGCCGTTCGCGATCAGGCCTTCGAGAAGATCAACGAAACCCGTGCCCCTCTGCTGCCACAGATCGATCTGGG
Organism: Aeromonas hydrophila subsp. hydrophila ATCC 7966; assembly: GCF_000014805.1. NCBI lineage: Bacteria > Pseudomonadati > Pseudomonadota > Gammaproteobacteria > Aeromonadales > Aeromonadaceae > Aeromonas > Aeromonas hydrophila. The sequence goes on from NC_008570.1 coordinate 4,194,028, forward strand.
TGCCGGACTCAATTATCTGAAGAACAAGAACGATACCCAGAGCAACAACAACGCCAAGGGTGAAGTGACGCTGTCGCAGTCCCTCTATCGTCGCAGCAACTGGGTCAATCTGGATATCAGCGAGAAGCAGGCAACCCAGTCTGATGTCGCCTACAACCTCGAGATCCAGAGCCTGATGCTGCGTACTGCCCAGGCCTATTTCAACGTGCTCAAGGCGATGGACACCCTGGAGTTCGTGCGCGCCAACAAGGTTGCAGTAGAGCGTCAGCTGGAACAGACCCAGCAGCGTTTCGAAGTGGGCCTGACCGCCATCACCGACGTCCACGAAGCCGAGGCCTCTCGTGACCAGGCGCTGGCGGACGAGATCAACGCCGAGAACTCGCTGGACAACAGCTACGAGACCCTGCGTGAGCTGACCGGTATCGATCACCGTCAGCTGGACGTGCTCAACACCGATCGCTTCAGCCCGCAGAAGACCGCCTTCGGCTCCGACAAGTGGCTGGAGCTGGCGCTGGACAAGAACCTGCAACTGCACAGTGCCCGCATCGGCAAGGACATCGCCAAGGAGCAAATTGATCTGGCCAAGACCGGCCATGAGCCGACTCTGGATCTGGGTGCCGGACTGCAAACCAGCAATACCGATTACAAGCTGGATAGCATGCCGGGCGGCAATGACAATCAGGCCAACATCGGCTTGACCTTCAAGCTGCCGCTCTACAGCGGTGGCGCCACTAGCTCCAAAGTGAAGCAGGCTCAGTACAACTACGTGGCGGCCAGCGAACTGCTGGAGAAGAACTTCCGCTCGGTGCAGAGCACGGTGCGTTCCTCCTACAACAACGTGAACGCCAGCATCGGCTCGGTACGCGCCTACAGCCAGTCCGTCATCTCCGCCGACAGTGCCTTGAAGGCGACCGAAGCGGGTTACGAAGTGGGTACCCGTACCATCGTTGACGTGCTGGACTCCACCCGCAAGCTGTACGAGGCCAAGCAGAAGCTCTCCGAAGCCCGTTACAACTACATCCTCAATATCCTGAGCCTGAAACAGGCTGCCGGTGTGCTGGAAGCGCAGGATCTGGTAGAAGTAAACCAGGGTCTGATGCCTGCCACTGCAAAAGCCAAGACCAAAGTCTGATAGTCGTTATCGGCAATGAAAAAGGCGACCTTATGGTCGCCTTTTTGTTATCCGGGTGTCGTCGCTTGCTGGCGATGGCCCCGGATAAACGGGGCCGGCAGTATTAGCCGCGTTCGCGGATGGTCTTGATGATGTCGCTGGTGGAGCAGCCATCCTCGAAGTTGAGGACCCGCACCTCGCCGCCGTTGGCGGTCACCTCGGCGTAACCGGCAATCTCTTCCGGCTTGTAGTCGCCGCCCTTGACCAGCAGGTCCGGCAGCACCTCGGCGATCAGCCGCTGCGGGGTGTCCTCGGCGAAGGGCACCACCCAGTCCACGGCACCCAGTGCGGCCAGCACGGCCATCCGGCGCTCGGTCGGATTGACCGGACGACCCGGCCCCTTGAGGCGGCGCACCGACTCGTCGGTGTTGACCGCCACGATCAGGCGATCCCCCAGCTTGCCGGCATTGGCCAGATAGGAGACGTGACCGGCATGCAGAATGTCGAAGCAGCCATTGGTCATCACTACCTTCTCGCCACGCAGACGGGCGGCCTGCACGGCAATCTTGAGCTGGGCTTCGGACATGACGCCAAAGCCGGTTTCCTGCTCGGTGTAGAGGGCGTTGGCCAGCTCGACCGGGCTGACGGTGGAGGTCCCCAGCTTGCCGACCACGATGCCGGCGGCGGTGTTGGCCAGAGCACAGGCTTCGTCCAGGCTCTTGCCGGCGGCCAGCGAGGTGGCCAGGGTGGAGATGACGGTATCACCGGCACCGGTCACGTCATACACCTCGTGGGCCTGGGCCGGCAGGTGCAGCTCGGGTTGGCCTTCGCGGATCAGGGTCATGCCGTTCTCGGAACGGGTGACCAGCAGGGCCTCCAGCTCGAAGCGCTTGACCAGCTCCAGCCCCTTGGCAACCAGCTCCTCTTCACTCTTCACTTTGCCCACCACGGCCTCGAACTCGGACATGTTGGGGGTCAGCAGGGTGGCGCCGCGGTACTTCTCGAAATCGGTCCCCTTGGGATCGACCAGCACCGGGATCCCGGCGGCGCGGGCGCGCTGGATCATGCTGGGCACGTCGTTGAGGGCGCCCTTGCCGTAGTCGGAGAGGATCATCACGTCGCTGTGCGGCAGTGCCTGCTCGACCTTGCCCATCAGCAGGGTGGAGTCCACATCGTGGAAGGCCTCTTCAAAGTCCAGACGCAGCAGCTGCTGGTTGCGCGACAACACGCGCAGCTTGGTGATGGTCGGATAGTCGGCCAGACGAACGAAGTCACAGGCGACCTTGACGCCGGCCATCTGGCCAGCCAGGGCATCGGCGGCCTCATCCTGACCGGTCAGCCCCAGCAGCACGGCGTGGGCGCCCAGCGCGGCGGAGTTGAGCGCCACGTTGGCGGCGCCACCCGGGCGCTCCTCAATGTGTTCGACCTTGACCACGGGCACCGGTGCCTCGGGCGAGATCCGGCCGGTGGGGCCATGCCAATAACGGTCCAACATGACATCGCCAACGACCAGAACGCGGGCTTTTTCAAACTCGGGCAGGGTGATCTTCATCTGTATCGACTCTCAAAACCTGAAAAATCAGTCGCCGATTTTATCACACTCTTTTATTTGAGGGAGAAAAAGCAAACCTGCGGTTTCCATTTAAAGAAACCGGTAGTGACGATTCCCGTCACGCCAGTGAACCACCATCAGCCCCTCTGACCAGCACATAGCCATTCGCCCCCGACCCCGCTTTTCGGCTAGAATCCCCGCTTGCGAATAAAACGATCCGTCCAGGATCCCCACGTGCCTTTATCGCCTCCCCTTATTCGACCGGGCTTGCCTGGTGCATGGCGATTGCGAACAAGAGACTTTTCATGGCCCACGACAATGCTCCCCGCCTCGAACCCCGCCTGTTTCATCCCCGCTACTGGGCCAGCTGGTTCGGCCTCAGCCTGCTCTGGCTGCTGGTGCTGCTGCCCTGGCGCAGCCAGATGTGGCTGGGATGCCAGCTCGGCAGTCTGGCCCGCAAGCTGCTGAAATCCCGCGTCAAGATTGCCCGCCGCAATCTGGAACTGGCGATGCCCGAGCTGACCAAGGATGAGCGCGAGAAACTGCTCAAACAGAATTTCGAGAGCGTGGGCTGCGCCATCTTCGAAGTCGGCATGGCCTGGTTCTGGCCGGATTGGCGGATGCGCAACCTGATGAAGGTAGAAGGGGAAGAGCACGTCATCGCCGCCATGGAGAAGGGTCAGGGCATGCTGCTGCTCTCCTGCCATTTCCTCACGCTGGAACTCAACGCCCGCTGCTTCGGCCTGGTGCGGCCCGGGGTCGGCGTCTACCGTCCCAACACCAACCCGGTGCTGGAGTATGCCCAGTACCACGGTCGCTGCGCCTCCAACAAATACCTGGTGGACCGGATGGACGTGAAAGGGATGATCAAGGCGCTGCGCAACGGCGATGCGCTCTGGTATGCGCCGGATCATGACTACGGCAGCCATGCCAGCGTGTTCGTGCCCTACTTCGCGGTGGAGCAGGCCGCCACCATCACCGGCACCGCCACCCTGGCGCGGGTGAAGAACACCGTCACCCTGCCCTGCTACAACATCCGTACCAGCGAGGGTTACACCCTGCATATCGGGGCGCCGCTTGCCGACTATCCGAGCGGCGACGACCTGGTCGATGCGGCCCGCGCCAACCGCGAGATAGAAGCCGCCGTGCGCAAGGCGCCGGAGCAGTACATGTGGCTGCACCGCCGCTTCAAGACCAGACCCAACCCGGACGATGCGGGCTATTACTGAGTGGGAAAAAACCGAAAAAGCCGCCGAAAGGCGGTTTTTTCTAGCCTGTCGCCGGTAAAGGGTTTTCATTCGTGGCTGAATATTTTATTAATGGCCCTGCCGAGCGGCGGGCCCAGGCCCGCCAGCAATACCAATAACGAAGGGAAGCGAACATGAAAGCCACTCTTTTGCTGGGCGCCCTGTGCGCATTGACCGGCTGCAGCCAGCAGACCCACAGCGTCCATCTGACCTCCCTCCCCTTAAGCGATCTCAAGGAAGTGAACGCCCAGTGGAGTCCGCTCACCCGGATGGAGTCCCGCTACCCCAAAGAGGCCATCCTGGCCGGGCAGACCGGTTGCAGCTCGCTCGAGTACGTGATCAACCCGGCGGGACGGGCCGAACAGATCCGGGTGCTGGACAGCAGCGACCCGCAGTTCAGCGACGCCGCCATCGCCGTGTTGCAGCAGTGGCAATGGCAGGCCACCCCCACCAACTCGCAGCACATTCCGGTAAAATCCCGCACCCGCTTCGAATTCTGCATCGAGCACAACGGCCAGCCCTGCGACACCAGCGAACTGGAACTGCGCTGCCAGGGGGAAGACGTGGTGCGCAGCACCGGGCTGATCTACACCCAGGTCTGAATCAGCCACGCAGGCCTCCATTGCCAGCCCCGCTGGCCCAGAGACAGCTAAAGAAAAAGGTGAGCCAGGCTCACCTTTTTGCATTGCAGGCGCTGCAGCGCGCGGCTCATCACCCTTGCCGGTGCAGCCAGGCGGCGATGGCCAGTTGCAGCCGCACATAGTTGGCCTGAAGGAACAGTGCCGGCAACGCCTGCTGCCAGTCGGCCTGCCCGGCGACCGAGGCCAGCCGCGGCTCGAGCCGGGTCAGGTCGTCAAGCCAGTCCGCTGCCGGCAACCTGCCGGCAGCCTCGACAATCAGGTCCATGCCCAGGCGCAGCTGCTGCAACGCCAGCCCCTGTGCCTCGGCGTCTGTCTGCTCAAGCCAGTACTGCTCGTGATGCTGCCAGTGCTGCAGGCCGAGGGCGATACGCTCGGCCGCACTCAGGTCGGTCAGTGCAGGCAAGGCTTGCAGCGCCAGTGGCTTGCCGAGCCCAGCCAGCCGATAACCACGCTGGGCCTTGGACTGAGCCCCGAGCCGCAGGCCGCCAAGCCCGGCCAGCTCTTCTGCCAAGCCGAACAGGGCGCTCGCCTCGCCGGATTTGAGCTCAAGCTCCAGCTCGTCGATGCGGCTCTTGCCGAGTACGCCGACGATCTCCCCCTGATCCCAGGCCAGCTCGATCTCGGCTCCCTCGAAGGCGATCAACCAGTGGCGGCGCAGGAAGTCGGTACGAAACTGGGCCACCAGGGCGCCCTGGATTGCATCACGAGCAGAAAGACTCGGCCAAATCTCGTCAGGAAAAGCGTCAAGCGTGGGCATATCGCCAGCAACCGGGGCATTGTATTCGGGTCTGGCATGCAATCCGCCCACTGCCTGGCCCCGACATTTAATCGTCTGCTCGGCGAAATCATCGCTGCGACGGATCCGCAATCCCATCTCCAGGCGGCGCAAATCCAGCGCTGGCGTATCAAAATAGACATTGCCGAGCTCGGCTTGAGAGTTGGATATAATTTCCAGTGAATTCAGAAGGTTGAAAAAAGGCTGTCGAATATCTCGGGAGACAAAAAACTTTATCTCGATCTCAGTTTGCATAGTCATTCCGGGCTGGCAGGCAACTTTGGGGGGGCGTGATGCTAAGCGCGAGGATATAATGCCTGCGATACATCAGGATTAATTCACGGTTTTATTGATGGCGCAGTTCGGTTACCATGCGCCCCTCATAAAATCGTATCGAGTGTTTTTTCACCGACACAGGTTTGGCCATGCCAGTAAATACTATTTTGGGGCTTTTTGCCAAGTCCCCCATCAAGCCGCTGCAGAAGCATATCGTCAAGGTTCACCAGTGCTCCCAGCAGTTGGTTCCCTTCTTTGATGCCGTTGCCGAAGACCGTTGGGAAGATGCCGAGAAGATCCGGCAGCAGATTGCCCAGCTGGAAAAAGAAGCGGACATCCTCAAGCGTGAAATCCGTCTGAAACTGCCTCGCGGCCTGTTCCTGCCGGTTGCCCGTACCGACCTGCTCGAACTGCTGACCCAGCAGGACAAGATTGCCAACCGTGCCAAGGATATTTCCGGCCGCATGCTTGGCCGCAAAATGGAATTCCCCTCCGAGATGCGTGCCGATTTCATGGCCTATCTCAAACGCTGTATCGATGCGACCGCCCAAGCCGAGAAAGCCATCGGAGAACTCGATGAGCTGCTCGAAACCGGCTTTAAAGGACGTGAAGTTGAAATGGTTGCCGAGATGATCCACCAGCTGGATCTTATCGAGGACGATACTGACACCATGCAGATCGGGCTGCGCCAACAGCTGCAAGCCGTTGAGCAGAAATACAATCCGATCGACGTTATGTTCCTCTACAAGATCCTCGAATGGGTAGGTGACCTGGCAGATCAGGCCGAGCGCGTTGGCGCCCGTCTGGAACTGATGCTGGCTCGTTCGTAATCGACTGACTGGGTAAACACTGAATGGACATTATCGCGAATTACGGCACCACCCTGGTGCTCGTGGCGGCCTTGTTCGGCTTTTTGATGGCCTGGGGTATCGGCGCGAATGACGTCGCCAACGCCATGGGCACGTCGGTCGGCACCAAATCCCTGACCATCCGTCAGGCCATCATCATCGCCATGATCTTCGAGTTTGCCGGTGCCTATCTGGCAGGCGGCGAAGTGACCGCTACCATCCGCAACGGCATCATCGACAGCAACGCCTTTGCCGATACGCCGGATCTGCTGGTGCTCGGCATGATAGCCTCCCTGCTGGCTGCGGGCGCCTGGTTGATCCTGGCCTCCTACTTCGGCTGGCCCGTCTCCACCACCCACTCCATCATCGGTGCCATCGTCGGTTTCGCCGTGGTGAGCATTGGCCCGGAAGCGGTGCAGTGGAGCAAGTTCGGCGGCATCGTCGGCTCCTGGGTAGTCACTCCGGCCATCTCGGGCGTCATCGCCTACTTCATGTTCATCAGCGTGCAGAAGCTCATCTTCAACACCGATGATCCCCTCAACAACGCCAAGCGCTACGTGCCCTTCTACATGTTCCTGACCGCGCTGGTGATCTGCCTGGTGACCATCAAGAAGGGACTGACCCACGTCGGTCTGCACCTGACCGACGGCGAGGGCATCCTGCTCTCCATCGCCATCTCCATCGCGGTGGCGTTTGCCGGCTGGCTCTACATTCGTGGCCAGCAATACAACCCGCAGGATGACAGCAAGATGCACTTCGCCAACGTGGAGAAGGTGTTCGGCATCCTGATGATCATCACCGCCTGTGCCATGGCTTTCGCCCACGGCTCCAACGACGTGGCCAACGCCATAGGTCCGCTCTCCGCGGTCGCCTCCATCGTGGCCGCCGGCGGCGAGATCGGCGGCAACTCCCACATCGCCTGGTGGATCCTGCCGCTCGGCGGCATCGGCATCGTCATCGGTCTGGCCACCATGGGCGAGAAGGTGATGGCCACCGTCGGTACCGGCATCACTCACCTGACCCCGAGCCGCGGCTTCGCCGCCCAGCTGGCCACCGCCGCCACCGTGGTGATCGCCTCCGGCACCGGTCTGCCCATCTCCACCACCCAGACCCTGGTCGGTGCGGTCATGGGCGTGGGTCTGGCGCGCGGCATCGCGGCGCTGAACCTGGGTGTGCTGCGCAACATCGTGGTCTCCTGGGTCATCACCCTGCCGGCGGGCGCCATCCTGGCCATCGCCATCTTCTACGTGCTGCAGATCTGCTTCTCCTGAGGCGCGCTGCAGTGAAAAGCCCGGGTCATTGACCCGGGCTTTTTTTATCTCGGCGCGCTCATCCACCCCTTGGGGACGCGAGCAACTTGCATCACCCGCCCCACAGGCGCAGACTGTTTGGCCTTGTTTCGACTCAAGGCACCCATCATGACGCCAGCCATCAACCTGCTGAAGAAGCTCAAGATCCCCCACAAGCTCTACCCCTACGAGTGCGAAGCCCACGACGACTTCGGCAAGCATGCCGCGACCCAGCTCGGCCTGCCGGAAGCTCAGGTGTTCAAGACCCTGATCGCCCATCACGACAAGCAGGCGGTGGTGGCCATCGTCCCCTCGTCCGGCCTGTGCAGCCTCAAGCAGCTGGCCAAGGCCACCGGCCTCAAGAAGGTGGAGATGATGAAGCCGGCAGAGGCGGAGAAGCTGACCGGCTACAAGGTCGGTGGCATCAGTCCGCTGGCCCAGAAGAAGCTCTTGCCCACCGTGCTCGACGACTCGGCCATGCAGTTTGACGAGATTCTGGTGAGCGGTGGCAAGCGCGGCCTCTCGGTGGGGGTGGCGCCTGCTGACATGCTGCGCCTGATGCAGTGGATCGCCGCCCCCATCGGGGAATAAAGGCGTGAGCGGGCCTGCTACTGTGCAGGCCAGCCTCGTTTACGGGAGCATGTCCAGTGCGCGGCGGCCATGGTCGTTCAGATCGGCCAGGGTGAAGCGCCCCTGCCAGTCGGCCTCGTAATCCTCGCGGGGGAAGTCGCCAGGCGAAGCACCCTGCTCCAGCGCCTGCCGCACCAGGCGGGCATAGGCCATGTTCTTCTCGCAACGGGGCGCCGCCGGAATATACATGACGTTGCCCCACCCCTGCTGCTGCTCCACCGGCGCCACGCCGTGGATCAGGTCGCAGTGCCACCAGACCGAGTCCCCTGCGGTCACCGCCGGGATCGAGCTCATCGCCCGCAGCAACAGCGGGTGCCAGGTCTCGGAGACCGGCAGCACCTTGCCCGGCGCGACACCACACAACTCATCCTCCGGCACGTCCGGCTGCAGCGGCCGCAGCAGCACATAGGCCATCGCCTCTGGGATCGGCACCACGTGCAGCAATCCCTGCCCCGGCAACATGTCGGAGAGCGCCGTCCACCCCTGGAAGGTACGAAATACCGAGCACTTGGTGGTGTTCTCCACACTGTACTCCTCGACCTCGGTGCGATGGGCCGCATCCCAGGGATCGTAGGCGGCTATGTCCCCCCGAAAAATCGACGCAAACACCTGCTGGTAGGCCGGCAGCAACCAGCGCTCGAGGGCCCCCGAGTCGGTATGGGCACCCAGCCCGCGAGAACAGGTGCCGGGCGGACGGCGGCGAATGCGATCGGGATAGATGATGCTCACGTCCGGGTCGAACCAGGGTGTCCCATCCGGCCGCTCGAACTGCCACAGACGGTTCAGGAACGACTGCACGGTTGCCATCTCGTCGCTCTGGCGCGCCTCCATCTGGGCCCGTGACCAGTAGATGGGATAGATCTCGGGGCGCGATGCGGCAAGGGAGCCGAAGAAACTGTCGCCGGGACCGCGATACAGCTCATCAAAACGGTTGAGATCCAGGTAGTCGAGCATGTCGCGATCCCAGGCCAGCGCCCGTTCGCGAGCAAAGTGCCCGCGGATCACCAGGCAGCCGCGCCGCCGTATGGCTGCACGCTCGGCCTCGCTCACCTGGCCCGCCGCCAGCGCTCGGTAATCCAGCTCTGGCCACACCGGCTCACCACGGGCTCGCAACGCTTCCACCTCGGCCACCCGCGCCTCGATGCGGCGGCTGACCTCGGCAAAGACCGCCTCCACGTCGCCGAGTTGGGCGCGCAGGGCTTGTTTCATCTGACGGATGGCCGCCTTGTGATCGGCGGGCAACTGGGTATGAGTGACGCTCATCTTGCCTCCTGGATAATGGACGAAAGCCAGCAAGCAGCTTTCGTTCGAAATAACATTCAATTTCAAAAACAAGATACATTAAAGAAATGTTAATACAATCCTCTCCGCACCCGGGCAGTGAAGACGCAGCGAAGAAGCAGTGCAGAGAGAGAAGCGAAGGGAGATCAGCAGCGAGCAGACAAGACGGCAAAAGCAACAGGGCGGCCATGGCCGCCCTGGTTTATTCAAGCGCCGCGCAAGGCGGCCGTGAGGGTCGAGAGGCGCAGGCGCTGGTGCCCCTGTGCATCGAAGTTGTCAGGCGCCAGCCAGCGCGCAAAGCAGGCCTGCAGCGCCGGAAACTCGCTGTCGATCACCGAGAACCAGGCGGTATCGCGCGTGCGCCCCTTGTCCACCCGGCTCTGGCGAAAGGTCCCCTCGTAGCTGAAACCAAGGCGCAGCGCCGCCTGCCAGGAGGGCTGGTTGAAGGCATTGCACTTCCATTCGTAACGCCGATAGCCGAGGGCAAAAGCATTGGCCATCATCAGCGCCATCGCCGCCGTCGCCAACCGCGAGCGCTGCAAGGCGGGGGAAAAGTGCAGCCAGCCCACCTCGATGCTGCCAGCCAGGGGGTCGATGCGCAGGTAGCTGGCCAGCCCCAGCGGCTGTTCACCATGCTCGTCGAAGATGGTGTAGAACTGGGGGTCGCTCTTGGCGGCGCACTCTCGCAGCCAGACCAGCATGTCAGCCTCTGTTGCGTAAGGGCCTGTGGTCAGGTAGGTCCACATGGCCCCGCTGTCGGCGCTGAAGGCCTGCCACAGGCCGGGGCCATGACGCTCAGGATCCAGCGGCGCCAGCCGGCAACCCCAGCCGTTGAGGGGGCGACGGGGCGGGAACTCGGCGCCCCGCCAGTCGGGCAGCGGCGCACCGACCGGCTGGCCGAACTCGTTCAGATGGATGTCAGCAGCCACAGGCAATCCCTCCCGTTTGCAGGACGCCCGGTTCGCTACCGGTGGCGACGGCAAAGCCGTCCTGCCGCCACCAGTGCAGACCGCCGATCAGCTCCTTGACCTGAAAACCGAGCGCCGCCAGCTTGCAGGCACCCCGGGTCGAGCCGTTGCAGCCGATGCCGTCGCAATAGCAGACATAGACCTTGTCCCGCGCCAGCGCGGCCGTAGTGGCCGGGTTCATGGTGGCGTGGGGAAAGCTGATGGCACCGGGGATGTGTCCCTCGGCATAGTGACCGGCGGAGCGGGTGTCGATGACGACGATCCGCTCTTCGCCGGCCAGCAGATCGGCGGCCAGATCCGCCGGATCGGTGCGAAAGGCCAGCTGGGCCTCGAAGAAGAGGCGGGCTTGTTCGGCACTGGCCCACCCGCTGCTCAATACATGACTCATAGTGACGCTCCTTGTACTCAAACCCGGATCCGGGTGGTGATGTCGGTGGTGACCGAGTTGGCGATGAAACACTCCTCGTGTGCCTGGTGGTGCAACTGCTCGAGCGCGGCCAGATCCGGCTGACGTTCACCGCCGAACTGCACCAGCGGCTGCAAGGTGACCCGGGTGATGGCCTGACGACCACGGGCATTGGCTTCCATGATGCCCACCGCCTCGTCCCGGTAGCTCTCCACCAGGTAGCCCGCCCTGGCCGCCAGCCAGAGGAAGGTGAGCATGTGGCAGCTGGAGATCGCCGCGACGAAGGCCTCTTCCGGGTCGACGTTTTCAGCCACCGACCAGGGCAGCGGCACCACGTGGGGAGACGAGGAGGCGGGCACCCTGACGCCGCCGTCGAACTCCCACCAGTGGGCCCGGCTGTAACCTTGATCGACGAAGGGCTCGCTGGCCCCGCGCTGCCAGCTGATGGTGGCGCTGTACTCCGACATGCAGACTCCTTTCATTGCCAATAGTTGTGAATCCCGAACCTTGAGCCTCAATGTAGCGACATAATGGCCTTGCCACGCCGACCAATTTTGCCAATATGAGCAGACCAATTAGCGCCCGGGAGATCCCCATGCCTGCCCTGCCCACCCTGTTTGCCACCCAGCAAGCCAGCGATCTGCCGCTGCACGAACAGCTGGTCCGCACCCTGCGCTCGGCCATGCTGGCCGGCCACCTGCCCCAGCACAGCCGGCTGCCCGCCAGCCGCATGCTGGCCGCCGATCTGGGGGTCTCCCGCAGCACGGTGGAGCTGGCCTATGGCCGGCTGGAGGCAGAGGGCTATCTGGTGCGCAAGGTGGGGGCCGGCAGCTTCGTGGCACTGGCCGCGGTCTCCCCGACTCCGCGCCCGCCCCAGTCGGCGGCCGGTCTGTCGCGCCGAGGCCAGGAGATGGCCGACAGCGGTGCCTGTCACGACGTGCCCGAGGTGGGTCGCTCCTTTGCCTCCAGCCAGCCGGATCCCCGCCTCTTCCCGCAGGCCCTGTGGGGCCGGTTGATGCAGCAGCAGTGGCGCCGGCACGCCGGCGACTGGATGAATTACGGGGAGCCGCAGGGGCTGGAGGCGCTGCGCAGCGCCATCAGCAGCTATCTGGTGCAGTCGCGCGGCGTGGTATGCGAGCCGGACCAGCTCCTGATCCTCACCAGCTCCCAGCAGGGGATCCTGCTGGCGACCCAGCTGCTGATCGATGCCGGCGATACCGTCTGGGTGGAGGATCCCGGCTACCCCGGGGCCCGCACCGCCATGGAGAGTGCCGGCGCCCGGGTGCACCCGGTGCCGGTGGATGAAGAGGGGCTCAACCCGCAGGGGGAACACCCGGCGCCACGGCTCATCTACACCACGCCCGCCCACCAGTATCCACTCGGCGTGCCCATGAGCCTGCCGCGGCGGATGGCGCTGCTGGCCGAGGCCGAGCGGCACGGCGCCTGGATCCTGGAAGACGACTACGACGGCGAGTACCAGTACGATCAACGGCCGCTCCCCGCCCTGCAGGGGCTGGATGGTCAGGGACGGGTGCTCTACGTGGGCACCTTCAGCAAGGTGTTGTTCGGCTCGCTGCGCCTCGCCTACCTGGTGCTGCCCAGGCCGTTGATGGAGTCCTTCTGTCGGGCCAGGGCCGCGGTCGACGGCCACAGCAACCAGCTGCTGCAGGCGGTGACCGCCGACTTCATCCGCGCCGGCCACTTCGCCACCCACCTGCGCCAGAGCCGGCTGGTCTACCAGAGCCGCCGCGACCTGCTGCTGGCCGAGCTGGCCAGCCACTGCCCCGCCCTCACCCCCATTCACAGCGGGGCCGGCCTGCAGTGCGCCGTGCTGCTGCCCCCCGGCGGCGAGGCGCGCTGGACAGAGGCCGCCAACGCACAGGGGCTGGGGCTGCGCCCCCTCGGCCAGTTCTACCTGGGCCCACCGACGCAGGAGGGGTGGCTGCTCGGCTTTGCCTCCCTCGACAACCAGGCCCTGCGCCGTCTCTGCCGCCAGCTGGGCAGCCTGCTGGCTACCCGCTCTACCCGCTGAAGGCAGCCCGCCCGCTCAGCCTTGGGGGCCGGTTTGCCCCTGCTCGCGGCAGAGCGCCAGCCAGGCCTCGGCGGTGCGGGAGAGGTAGCGCTCGCTCGGCCAGATCACCCCGAGCCGCCAGCTCAGCTCGGGCACCAGCGGCCGCAACACCAGTCCGTCCGGCGCCAGCCGCCGGCAGATGGGCTCGGGCAAAAAGGCGACCCCCATGCCGCTGCGCACCATGGCGGTGAGAAAGTCCCACTGGCTGCTGCGCGCCGCCACCTGGGGCTCGAAGCCGGCCACTCGGCACGCCTGCTCCAGCCGCTCGCTCAGGGTGAAGGCCTGGGTGTAGAGCAAGAAGGGCTCGTCGCAGAGCGCCTCCAGCCGGATTTCAGGGCAGTCGCGCCAGCGCGGCAGGTCGGGCAGCACCACCTGGATCGGGTACTGGTCCAGCTCCAGCGCACTGAGGGCGCCCCCCTCCTTGGTCGGCAGCATGGTAATGGCGAGATCCAGCTCCCCTTCCAGCACCGCCTGCTCGATACGCCGGCCGCCGTACTCGACGATGGAGAGCTCGACCTTGGGGTAGCGACTGCGGTAGGCGCGGATCAGATCGGCATAGACGTGACCCACCATGGGCGGAATGCCGAGCGCCAGCCGGCCGAATTGCAGACTCTGCAGATCGGCGAGCTCCGCTTCCAGCTGCTGCATCTCGGCCAGAATGGTCTGGGCCCGGTTGAACAGCACCCGGCCGCTGTCGGTCAGGGTGAAACGGCGTCCCGCACGGCTCAACAGGGGCTGACCCAGCTCCTCCTCCATGTTGCGGATCATCTTGCTGATGGTGGGCTGGGTGACGAACAGCTTCTCGGAGGCGCGGGTGAAGCTCTGTTCCCGCACCAGTTCGACAAAGTAACGCAGGGCGCGGATGTCCATGGCTCTCTCCTGGCGGACGGCAAAACCTGATCATGCCTCTTTGGCATGATTTTGATAATTTAAATTCATTTTTTGCAGGTTTGGCCTCTCTCTATACTGTGAGCAAGTTCACAGAAAGACCTAGATCATGAAAGCCCTCTGCATTCGCTGGTTCCAGACCCCCTTCCAAATCGCCCTGCTGGCCGCCATCTGGCTGCTGGCGGATCTGGCGGTACGTACCTTCCATCTGCCGCTGCCTGCCAACCTCACCGGCATGCTGGCCCTGCTGGCCTTGATCCTGCTCGGCGTGGTCAAGACCCACTGGTTCAGCGCCGGCGCCCGCTGGTTGCTGGCCGAGATGCTGCTGTTCTTCGTGCCGGCGGTGGTGGCGGTGGTCAACTATCAGGATCTGCTGCTGCAGGAGGGGTGGCGCATCATGGTGGTACTGCTGCTCAGCACCATACTGGTGCTCGGCACCACGGCGCTGGTGGTGGACCGGGTCTATCGCCTCGAGTTGAAACTGGCCCGCCGGAGTCGTCGTCATGTCTGATACCTTGCTCGGCCTGCTCTGCTTCGCCCTCACCCTGCTGTTCTACTACGCCAGCAAGTGGCTCTACGGCAAGAAGCGCATCCTGCCCCTGATGCCTCTGCTGCTGGCCCCCACCCTGCTGGTGGCGGTGGTGATGCTGTTCCACATCCCCTATCAGGACTACATGGCCGAATCCCACTGGCTGCTGTGGCTGCTGGGGCCAGCCACCGTCGCCTTCGCGGTGCCGGTCTACGAGAACCGCCAGCTCATTCGCCGCCACTGGCTGTCGTTGTCGGTGGGGGTGGTCGCCTCGGTGGTGATGGCGGTGGGCAGTACCGTGCTGCTGGCCCGCTGGCTCGATCTCTCCGACATGCTGCAGCGCAGTCTGGCGATGCGCTCCATTACCACCCCGTTTGCGGTGGAGGCGACCCGCGCCATCGGCGGCCAGACCGATCTTACTGCCCTGTTCGTGGTGCTGACCGGCGTCATCGGCATGGCGGTCGGTGAAAGCGTGCTCACCCTGCTGGCCATTCGCAGCCGACTCGGCAAGGGGGCGGGGTTTGGTGCCTCGGCCCACGGCGCCGGCACCGCCAAGGCCTATCAGATGGGTAATGAAGAGGGAGTGGTCTCCAGCATGGTGATGATGATCGCCGGCATGGTGACCGTGCTGCTGGCCCCCCTGCTCGGCCAGCTGTTCTGGTAACCTGCGCGTCGGTAAAAGCCGGGTTTCCCGGGCCCAGGCACCCAGCCTTGGCGCCACAGCCGCTACACTCAACTCAATGTGACAGCAGTGAGCGGTATGATGAACCACAGAGTGATGATCCTCGGGCTGCTGGCCGGCAGCCTGTTCTTCTCCCCCCTTCTGCCGGCCCTGGACATAGTGACCCACGTCAGCCCCGAGAGTGAGCGGGACCTGCGCACCCTCTACGGCCAGCAGCTGCTGCAACTGGCGCTGGAGAAGACCCGCGACAGCTTCGGCGACTACGAGCTGCGACCGGCCCCGCCCATGAGCCGGACCCGGCTGCGTCAGGTGCTGCAGTACAACCTCTACCCCAACCTGCTGGCCATCGACAGCTTCCCGCGCCCGGAGGGGAGCCACGACCTCGACTATGTCCGCTTTCCGGTGGATCTCGGCATCCTCGGCTATCGCATCTGCTTCGTCAGCCCCAAGCAGCAGCAGGCCGTGGCCCAAGTACACACCCTGCACGAGCTGCAGCAGTTCAGCCATGGCCAGGGCCGCGGCTGGCAGGATGCCGACATACTGCGCAGTGCCGGCTTCAAGGTGCAGGAGGTGGAGGGTTACGAGCGGCTGTTCAAGCTGGTGGTGCGCGGCCGGGTGGATCTGTTCTGCCGGGGGGCCAACGAGCTGCTGACCGAACTGGATACGCACCGGGATCTGGGGCAATTGACGGTCGACCAGCATCTGGCGCTCTACTACCCCTTCATCCACCTCTTCTACAGCCACAAGGACAACCAGCACGCCCTGCGCCGGGTTCGGGCCGGCCTGCAGCTGGCCTGGCAGGACGGCTCCCTGCAGGCGCTCTGGCTCAAGACCTTCAAGCCGGCGCTGGATTTCGCCAGGCTGGACCAGCGGCTGCTGTTCAGGCTGGACAACCCCTTGCTGCAGGGGCTCGACTTCGATTACCAGCCCTATCTTTACGATCCCCTCACCCAGCGCTTCGGGCCCGGCGAGCCGGCCAGCGGCAAGCAGTGACTCCGGCGGCTCCCCGCCCGCCGCCGGGGAGAGCCACTACACTCAGAGGAGTCTCAGCCTTTCACAGGAGCTCATGATGCACTGGACCCCGCTGCTTGCCCTGCTGCTGGCCCTGCCCGTGCTGGCCAGCCCGACCCTGTTCACCTACATGAGTCCGGAGAGCGAGCACGACCCCAGAAGCACCTATGATCGCGAGCTGCTGCGCCTGGCGCTGGAGAAGACTCGCGCCAGCCACGGCGACTACCGGATGCAGGCCGCGCCCCCCATGACCCTGGCCCGGATGTGGGTCAGCCTGCGCTTCAATGACTACCCCAACCTGTTCGCCATGGACAGTTACCGCTCCGACCGGGACATGAGCGGCATCGACTACGTGCGCTTTCCCATCCACCTCGGCATCGTCAGCTACCGCATCTGCTTCGTCAGCCCCGAGCAGCAGAGCGCCGTCGCCGGAGTGACCAGCCTGGAGGGACTCAAGCGCTTCGACATCGGTCAGGGCAAGGGCTGGCTCGACGTGCAGATCCTGCAGCGGGCCGGTTTCAAGGTGCAGGAGGTGGAGGGCTACGAGCAGCTGTTCAAGATGGTGGCGCGTGGCCGTTTCGCACTCTTCTGCCGCGGGATCAACGAGTTGCCCCAGGAGAAACTGAATCACAGTGATGTCCCCGGGCTGGTGATGGATGAGAACGTGGCGCTCTACTATCCGCTGCCCAGGGTCTTCTTCACCCACAACAGCAACCAACAGGCCATCGCCCGGGTACAGCAGGGGCTCAAGGCCGCCTGGCGCGACGGCTCCCTGCAGGCGCTCTGGCTGAAGACCTTCAAACCCTCCCTGAGCTTCGCCCACCTCCATACCCGCCGGCTGTTCCGGCTGGAGAATCCCTACATCGAGGGGATCGACTTCAACTATCAGGACTACTTCTACGACCCCGTGCAGGGGCGCTTCGGCCCAGGTGAATAGCCACTTGCCTGCCGTGCAGGCGCAGCAATGAAAAAGCCCGGGTCAGTGACCCGGGCTTTTTTGTCCATGTTTCGTCTCCTGCCTCGTCAATCCTCGAGGAAGGTCCACTCATCACGCACCCGGCTGATGGCGTCGAGCCGCCGCTTGGCCAGCTGCTCGCGAATAGCCTCCCCCTTGAACCCGGCCGCCACTATCTCCTTCACCGGCACGGCCTGGGCCGCCGCCAGCGCCCGCGCCACATAGTCGGGCTCGGCATAGACCCGCTCCTCGAAGCCGGTGCGGCCGTGGAAGTCGGCGCGGCAGGCGTCCAGCAACTGGGCGAAGCGCTCCGGCCTGCGCCAGGCATCGGCCTTGTCGAACACCTTGAGCAGGGTCGCGGGCTTCAGCTCGAAGGCGATGTGGATATGGGTGTGCAGGTCGCTCACCAGCAGCGCCAGATCGCGGCACTCGTTCGGTGCCCGGAACCGCTCGCAGAAATCGCGGATGAGCGGCAAGCCCTTCTGGCCGTGGCCGTGGTGGCTCGGCCAGAACTCCGGCGGGGTCAGCCCCTTGCCAAAGTCGTGGCACAGCGCCGCGAAGCGCACCGCCAGTTCGGGCGAAAGCCGGCAGGCCTGTGCCAACACCATCATGGTGTGGATGCCGGTATCGATCTCCGGGTGCCACTTGGCGGGGGCAGGCACCCCGAACAGGGCATCCAGCTCGGGGAACAGCGCCGCCAGGGCGCCGCACTCGCGCAACACCTCGAAGAACACCTGCGGAGTCGGTCCCAGCAGCACCTTCTCCAGCTCCTTCCAGACCCGCTCCGGGGTCAGGTGAGCCAGCTCGCCGGCCTCGGTCATCTCGCGCATCAGCGCCAGCGTCTCGGGGGCCACCACGAAGCCCTGGGCGTGGAAGCGGGCGGCGAAGCGGGCCACCCGCAAAATGCGCAGCGGATCTTCGGCAAAGGCGGGGGAGACGTGGCGCAGCAGCCGTTGTTTCAGATCCTCGATGCCGCCATAGGGATCGTGCAGTTGCCCCGCCTCATCCTCGGCGATGGCGTTGACGGTGAGATCCCGGCGCAGCAGGTCCTGCTCCAGCGTCACCTCCGGCGAGGCGTGGCAGACGAAGCCAGTATAACCGCGGCCCTGCTTGCGCTCGGTGCGGGCCAGCGCGTACTCCTGCTGGGTCTTGGGGTGCAGGAACACGGGAAAATCGCGGCCCACCTGGGTAAAGCCCAGTGCCAGCATCTGTTCCACGGTCGCCCCGACCACCAGGTGATCCCTGTCGCCCTGCGGCAATCCCAGCAGGCGATCCCGCACCGCGCCCCCAACCAGATAAGTCTGCAAGCTGTGTCTCCCTTGATAAACCTGTCCCGATTATACCGGTTTGGCCGGTGGAGACTATGGCTGCCCCATGGCCCCGTCGGCGGGACGAGCCCATGACGGCCCAATGAGAGGTAAAACGCCCCTCGCCACCCGCCTCGCCAACCAACCCGGCGGCGCCCTTTCTCCCGCCGGCAAATCAGGGTGCGCGCTGGCCCCCCTTATGGCATCCGGGTCTTTGACATCCCTTTGGGGAGGCTTTAACCTGCCGCCCATAACAACGGAATGGATCCTTATGTACACACAGTTCTTCGGTCTGTCGGAGCACCCGTTCTCCATCTCGCCCAATCCCAAATACCTCTACATGAGTGAACGCCACGGGGAAGCCCTCGCCCACCTCAACTACGGGTTGCAGGATGGGGGCGGCTTCGTGCTGCTGACCGGGGAAGTGGGCACCGGCAAGACCACCGTCTCCCGCTGCCTGTTGCAGCAGTTGCCGGCCGAGACCGAGATCGCCTACATCCTCAATCCATCCCTGACCGAACGAGATCTGCTGGCCGCCATCTGCGACGAGTTCCAGCTGGCCTATGGCCAGGATGCCGGCCTCAAGCAGCTGTTCGACCTCATTCGCGATCACCTGCTGGCCAATCTGGCGGCAGGCAAGCGCAGCGTGGTACTGGTGGACGAAGCCCAGCACCTGCTGCCCGGCGTGCTGGAACAGCTGCGCCTGCTCACCAACCTGGAGACCGACGAGAAGAAGCTGCTGCAGGTGGTGCTCATCGGCCAGCCCGAGCTGCAGCAGATGCTGCGCCAGCCCCTGCTGCGCCAGCTGGCCCAGCGCATCACCGCCCGCTACCACCTGCTGCCGCTCTCCTGCCAGGACGTGGACGCCTATGTTCGCTTTCGCCTGCAGGTGGCTGGTTGCGTGCAACCCATCTTCACCCCCAGAGCGATCCAGACCCTGCACCGCCTCTCCGGCGGCATCCCGCGCCTCATCAACCTCATCTGCGATCGCGCCCTGATCGCCGCCTTTGCCCGCGGCAGCCACAAGATAGTGCACGGTGACATCAGCCTGGCGGCCTTCGAGGTGAGCGGCATCCGTGACGAGGGCACCTGGCAGTCCGGCTTGATGGTGGCGCTGGTCGGCGCCTTGCTGGTGGCCACTGGCTGGTGGGGCTGGCAGTTCTTCGGTTTCTTCCCGACCCGCCCGGTGGTCACGGTGGAGGTGCCGGTCAAGGTGGACGACACCCCGGAGCAGCAGGAGCAGCTGACCCGCGCCATCAATCAGGCGCTGGAACCGGACAGCGCCATGCAGAATCTCTACAAGGTGTGGGGCTACCAGACCGAGCTGGAAGAGGCGACCTGCGACAACGCGCCGCGCGCCGGCCTGCGCTGCCAGGAGGGCGAGGCCTCCCTGGCCGATCTGCAGGCCCTGCAGTATCCCGCCCTCGTCAGCCTGACCGACGAGACCGGCGGCACCTATTACGCCACCCTGGTCAACCTCGGCCCCGACAAGGCCAACCTGCTCATCGGCAACCAGAGCTGGCAGGTGGACAGGCAGTGGCTGAGCGATTACTGGGGTGGCAGCTATACCCTGCTGTGGCGCATGCCCAAGGGCGGTGTCACCCTGATCGGCAACAACGCCGGCCCCAGCCAGGTACAGTGGCTCGACAACGCCCTCAGCCGGGCCCTGCAGCAGCCGGATCGCAAGGTCCGCCGCTTCGATGCCGAGCTCAAGACCAAGCTGCAGCAGTTCCAGCGCGCCCAGGGCCTGAACCCGGACGGCATCGCCGGCAGCAACACCCTGCTGCGCCTCAACGTGATGGCTGGCGAACCCATGCCGAAGCTGGAAGACCCAGCCCAGCGGGCCAGCAAGCCGGCCAGGCTGGACCCGGCAGAGGATGACGATGCCATCAACACACTGTCGGAGGAGGCTTCCTGATGTCCACCCTGCTCAAGGCGCTGCGGCGAGCCGACCAGCCCCAGTTCACCCCGCACATCCCGGCGATGGGGCTGCCGGTCAGCCAGGAAGAGGAACAACCCAGGCGCTGGATCTGGTGGCTGCTGGCCCCGCTGGCGCTGGTGATGGGGGCCGCCGCCAACTACGGCTGGCACCTGCTCAACAACCGCCCCATCGAGAAGACGGTGGAGGTGAAGGAGGTGGTGACGCCACCCTTCGTGCGAGTCGAGCCCAGGCCGATGATCACCCGTCCGCTGCCACCGCCGCCGCCCGAACCCGTGGTCATCCCCAAAACCGATGCCCAAGCCGCACCGGCGCCCGCCGACAGCAGCCAGGGGCTGGCCGAGCGCATCCTCAATGCCCTCAACAGCACCCCGTTGCAGCAGCAGAGCGCGCCACCACAGGTGCCGGCCGAACTGCAGGCCACGCCACTCAGCGCCCTGCCGCCGGCACTCCGCCAGCAGGTGCCGCCGCTGGCCTACGGTGCCCACGTCTTCTCCTCCAATCCGGCCAACCGGGCCGTGACCCTGAACGGGCGCACCTACCGGGAAGGCAGCGAGGTCGCCCCCGGCGTCACCTTGCTCGCCATCGCCCAGGATTACATCATCCTGCAGGTGGGCGGCCAGAACGTCAGCCTCAAGGCGCTGCAGGACTGGCGCGGCTGAAGCGCGCCCCTGCCAGCCCGAGGCTGGCCACCATTTCAAGAGGGAGCCTGAGAGCTCCCCTTTTTAATCAATAACATGAGAACAACGTGAGCAATCCGAACAACACCACCTTCGCCAACCGGGCGTTGCACTGGTGTCAGCGCCAAGACCGCTACACGTTAGTCAATTTAGTTTTAAATCAATAACATGAGCATAATGTGAACAACTCAGATAACGCGACCTTCGCCACCAGGATCCTGGACTGGTATCAGCTCCACGGCCGCAAGACCCTGCCCTGGCAACAGGAGAAGACCCCCTACCGGGTCTGGGTCTCGGAAATCATGCTGCAGCAGACCCAGGTCGCTACGGTCATTCCCTACTATCAGCGCTTCATGGCCCGCTTTCCCGACGTGCTGGCACTGGCCGACGCCCCCATCGACGAGGTGCTGCACCACTGGACCGGGCTCGGCTATTACGCCCGCGCCCGCAACCTGCACAAGGCGGCCCAGCAGATCCGCGACCTCCATGGCGGCCTCTTCCCGGAGCGGCTGGAGGAGGTGATGGCGCTGCCGGGGATCGGCCGCTCCACCGCGGGCGCCGTGCTCTCCCTCTCCCTTGGCCAGCCCCACGCCATTCTGGATGGCAACGTGAAGCGGGTGCTCACCCGCTGGCTGGCCCTGCCCGGCTGGCCCGGCCAGAAGCAGGTGGAGAACGATCTGTGGGAGCTGGCCACCCGCTTCACCCCCAAGCTCGGGGTGGCCCACTACAACCAGGCCATGATGGACATGGGTGCCACCGTCTGCACCCGCAGCAAGCCCGCTTGCGAGCGTTGCCCGGTGCGGGAGGATTGCCAGGGGCTGTCGCAGGGCAACCCCACCGCCTACCCCAACAGCAAGCCCAAGAAGAGCATCCCGGCCCGTACCGGCATCATGCTGCTCATCCGCCACGGCGATCAGCTGCTGCTGGAGAAGCGGCCGCCGCAAGGGATCTGGGGCGGGCTCTACTGCTTCCCCCAGGTGGAGTCGGACGCCGAGGTGGCGGGGCTGTTGCAGCGGCTCGGCCTGACCGGTAGCGAACCCCGCGAACTGGCCGGTTTTCGCCATACATTCAGCCACTTTCACCTCGATATCCGGCCCATGCTGCTCGAAACCGACGCGCCGCCGGCCCCCCTGCTCATGGAAGCGGATAACCGACTCTGGTATAACTTACGCCATCCTGCAGAGGTGGGTCTGGCGGCCGCCACGGCCCGTCTGCTCGCCTATCCGGACTTACAACCATAGAGGTCAACATGAGCCGTACCGTATTTTGCCAGCGCCTGAAGAAAGAGGGCCCGGGTCTCGATTTCCAGCTCTACCCCGGTGAACTCGGCAAGCGCATTTTTGACAACATCAGCAAGGAAGCCTGGACCGAGTGGCAGAAGAAGCAGGTGATGCTGATCAACGAGAAGAAGTTGAACATGATGAACCTCGAGCATCGCCAGCTGCTGGAGAAAGAGATGGTGAACTACCTGTTCGAAGCGGGTGAAGTGGCCATCGACGGTTATACCCCGCCCAGCAAATAACCCGTGAACGGGGCCGGCCTGCGCAGGCCGGCCCCGCCGACTCACGGCAACGACGGAAGTGACGGGCGGCCCGCCGCCCAGTTTGAGGACTCTATGGGCCGAATTTTCTGGCTGCTGTGCACCCTGCTGTTTCTCTCTGCCTGCTCATCCTCCCCCAAGCCCAATGGCAACGAGGATGACGATCTCGTCAACGGCAAGGACATCCGCGGTTTCGAACACATGATCAGCGCGCTCTCCCACAACGTGAACGAGATATGGGGGCGTGAGGCGCTGTTTGCGGGCAAGTTTGACTACGTCAAATACACGGATCAGTACAAGAGCCGGGCCCACATCGACTTCTCCAGCGGCCACATCATGGTCGAGACCGTCTCCGGCATCGACCCGCGCTCCCACCTGCGCCGCGCCATCATCGAGACCCTGCTCACCCCGGACGATCCGGCGGAAGTGGATCTTTACTCCGACGCCGAGATCCTGCCCGGCGGCGAGCCCTTCCTCTACGGCCAGGTGCTGGACAACCAGGGCCAGCCGATCCGCTTCGACTGGCGCGCCGAGCGCTATGCCGACTACCTGCTCAACACGGCGATGAAGAAGCGCACCCTCGGCATTCGCACCATCTTCTTCGTCGACATCCCCATGGTGGCCAACCACGAGGACCGACGGGGCTACAAGTACGCCAGCCTGATCCGCGAAGCCTCCCGCAAGTACGGGGTGGCCGAGAGCCTGATCTACGCGGTGATCAAGACCGAGAGCAGCTTCAACCCCTATGCGGTCAGCCATGCCAACGCCTACGGCCTGATGCAGGTGATCCCGGCCACCGCCGGGCGGGACGTCTACGTGCGGGTCAAGGGCAAGAGCGGCCAGCCGACCCGTGAGGATCTGTTCAACCCGGCCTACAACATCGATGTCGGGACCGCCTACCTGCACCTGCTGCAGACCGTCTATCTGGTGGACATCCAGGATCCGCGCTCGCGTCGCTACGCCGTCATCTCCGCCTACAACGGCGGCGCCGGCGGGGTGCTCAACACCTTCTCCAGCGACCGCAAGGCGGCGCCAGGCATGATCAACCAGCTCTCGCCCGAGGCGGTGTACCAGATCCTGACCGAGCAGCACCCCAAGGCGGAAGCCAGGCGCTATCTCTACAAGGTCAATCAGGCCGAGAAGGGCTTCAAGCGCACGCTGGCCCGTACCGGCTAAGCAGACCAAGACAAAAGGGCGCCTCATGGAGGCGCCCTTGTTACGTCTGGCGTAGGGGGTCAGGCCTTACTTGGCGATGAAACCGCCCTTGCTCTGCGGGGCGGCGCCCACCTTCTCCAGGCTCTCTACCTCCACTTCGGTCTTGTTCCAGCTGTGGTCCACCTCGCCACGGATGCGGATCAGATCGTCCGGGCCCACCTCGGTGCCGCGCCACACATCCTGATCCACTTCCACTTCCACCTCGCCACTGGCGTCGCGGAACATGTAGTTCTCGCCGCCCAGGTGCTTGACCAGCTTCCCTTCCAGGGTGGCCCAGCTGTCATCGGCCAGATCCTTCAACTGCGCGACGGACACCTTGTTCTGCTCCTGCGGGCCGGTATAGGCCGCCATGGCGAAAGAAGAGATGGACATCAGGGTCAACAGACCGATTACGCTTGCCTTGTTCATTTCATGCTCCTGTCATTGGGTACGGGAGCAGTGTGCCGACCGGTGCGTGAAACAAACGTGAAGCCTCCCCATCTGGGGGACAGCGGTGTGACCGTAATCGATTTAATCCATACCGCATACTGCGAAATTAAATTCGGCTAGATACCCTGCAAGATGGCAAAACAGCTTCCCAGCACCTTTGCCTATCGAGGAACAGTCTGCAGGCACCACCTGCTTCCAACCAATGAGAACAACAAGATGAAGAAATGGTTTGTGTGTTTATTGGGACTCTTCGCGCTGACAGTTCAGGCAGCCGACAGTCGCCCCGCCTTCTCCCGGATCGTGATGTTTGGCGATAGCCTCTCCGATACCGGCAAGATGTACAGCAAGATGCGCGGTTACCTCCCCTCCAGCCCTCCCTACTATCAGGGTCGCTTCTCCAACGGGCCGGTCTGGCTGGAGCAGCTGACCCAGCAGTTCCCGGGGCTCACCATCGCCAACGAGGCGGAAGGGGGCGCCACCGCGGTGGCCTACAACAAGATCTCCTGGAATCCCAAGTATCAGGTCATCAACAACCTGGATTACGAGGTGACCCAGTTCCTGCAAAAGGACAGCTTCAAGCCCGATGATCTGGTGATCCTCTGGGTCGGCGCCAACGATTACCTGGCCTATGGCTGGAACACTGAACAGGATGCCAAGCGGGTGCGCGACGCCATCAGCGATGCGGCCAACCGCATGGTATTGAACGGCGCCAAGCAGATTCTGTTGTTCAACCTGCCGGATCTGGGCCAGAACCCCTCGGCCCGCAGCCAGAAGGTGGTCGAGGCGGCCAGCCATGTCTCCGCCTACCACAACCAGCTGCTGCTGAACCTGGCACGCCAGCTGGCCCCCACCGGCATCGTCAAGCTGTTCGAGATCGACAAGCAGTTCGCCGAGATGCTGCGCGAGCCGCAGAACTTCGGCCTGAGCGACACCGAGAACGCCTGCTACGGCGGCGGCTATGTGTGGAAGCCGTTTGCCTCCCGCAGTGCAGCCAGTGTCGCCAGCGACAGCAGCCTCTCCGCCTTCAACCCGCAGGAGCGGCTCGCCATCGCCGGCAACCCGCTGCTGGCCCAGGCCGTTGCCAGCCCCATGGTGCGGCGCAGCGCCAGCACCCTCGACTGCGAAGGCAAGATGTTCTGGGATCAGGTGCACCCTACCACCGTCGTGCACGCCGCCCTGAGCGAGCGTGCCGGTGCCTTCATCGAGGCTCAATACGAGTTCCTCGCCCACTGATGAAAAAGGGCCGACGACAGTCGGCCCTTTTTTGTTGTGCTGCCCCGGCGGGCCCACCGCTCAGCGGTAGCGCTTGACGATGCCGTCGTAGATGCCGTTCTGCTTGATGGTGGCCAGCGCCTCCTGCAGTCGCTTGATCACCTCGGGCGGCGTCTTCAGACTCGCCGCCACGTACAGATCGCCTCCGGTAAAATCCTCGATGTCGTGCACTATCTTGAGGGCCTCCGGCCCATAGCCCGCCTGGCGCACGTAGTAGTTGGCCGTCTCCTGCGATACCGGCCAGAGATCGATGCGCCCCATCAGCAGTTTGAGCATGTTGGCCTCGTGGTTGTTGTTGCGTTGCAGGTTGGAGAACTTGCGGCCGATCAGGTACTGCTCCAGCGCATCGTTGCGCACCGTACCGATGGACCAGGCCCGTGCCTGCGACAGCTGGCTGAACGGCTTGATGTCGTCCCGCTTGGCCAGGGCGAAGACGTGAAAATTGATCTGCGCTATCGCCCCGATCCACTGGAACTGTGCCTCGCGCTCGGGGAAGCGGCTGATGCTGTAGATGAGCACGTTGGGGCGGCTGCGCGCCAGCGAGATGGCCCGCGCCCAGGGGTAGATATCCAGCGTGTATTCGAAGCCGGCCTGCTCCAGCATGGCCTCCACCACCTCGGTGCCCAGCCCTTTGACGTCAGCCTCCTCCAGATAGTTGTAGGGCGCATAGTCCTCGGTCACCACCTGCAGGGTCTCGGCCGCCCAGCCCGGCGCCAGCCACAATGCCCAGCACAGCCATATCCATCTGATGTTCATGCCGACCTCGCAGCAAATCCGCCTCGGTTAACTATTGCGCTCCCTCGCCAGAGCGCAAACTTCCGCGGCAAATTGCGGCAATGGTAATCACATTATGTTTTATATCAGTTGGTTGAGAACCTGCTTAAAGCGACTACCCTTAATCTGTTGTGGCTGTGCTATAAGCCCCGACCCATAAGGAGAGGCGACCCTATCAACCTCCCCCCAACAATATGAAATTGCAGAGGCTCAACATGAATAAAACACTGATTACCTTGCTGGTTTCAGGCTTGCTTGCGGCCAACGCCCAGGCAGCCGGACAGGACAACACCTGGTATGGCGGTGCCAAGCTGGGTTGGTCCAACTTCTATGGCGTCGATCACAACCAGGCTATCAAGGACGACTACGCCATCAGCGAAGAGGACAAGAATGACGTCGGTGCCGGCGCCTTCCTCGGCTATCAAATCAACCAGAACCTCGGTGTCGAGCTCGGTTATGACTGGCTCGGCAAATACAAGTACACGGCGACCGACAAGCTGATCCCCACCGACATCAGCCGGGACGAGATCAAGGCCCAGCTGGCCCAGCTCACCATGAAGATCGGCCTGCCGGTCAGCGAGAGCCTGGATCTCTATACCCGCCTGGGTGGCGCCTACGCCTGGACCGACAGCAAGCAGCTGGACAATGACAACGGCGCCGCCTTCGTCGGTGCCCTGGGCGCCGAATACGCCTTCAACCGCGACTGGGCCGCCCGTCTCGAATACCAGTACACCACCCCGCTCGGCGACAAGGCGCTCGACAAGACCGGGGCCGAACTCGACAACGGCCTGCTGGCGGTCGGCGTGGTCTATCGCTTCGGTCAGGTAGCCCCCGTGGTGGCCGCACCGGTGCCGGCCCCGGCGCCCGAGCCGGTAGTGGTCGACAAGCAGTTCACCCTGAGCTCGGACGTGCTGTTCGACTTCAACAAGGCCACCCTCAAGCCGGCCGCCGGCCAGGCGCTGGATAACCTCTACAGCCAGATTGAGCAGGCCAGACCCAAGGATGGCGTCGCCACCGTGATCGGCTATACCGACCGCATCGGCTCCGATGCCTACAACCAGAAGCTCTCCGAGCAGCGCGCTCGGACCGTCGCCGACTATCTGGTCGGCAAGGGCCTGCCGGCAGGCAAGGTCAACGTGGAAGGTCGCGGCAAGGGCAATCCGGTCACCGGCGACAGCTGCACCAGCAAGTCCAAGAAAGAGCTGATCGTCTGCCTGGCCCCGGATCGCCGGGTTGAGGTCAAGGTCGAAGGGATCTCGGAAGTTCAGCAGTGATCCTCAAGCGTGGCTGACAGCCACGAATGAAAAAACGGGAGGCCAAGGCCTCCCGTTCCATTTTGGGTCGTGCAGCGGCACAGCGTCAGGCGCCCTTGCGCACCTCTGCCGCAATCTGGTCGAGCAGTTGCTGCCAGCCAGCTCCCAGCTCGCTCACCAGAGTGCCGTAGCCATCGGCCGGCAGCACCCGCACCTGCTGGAAGGGGACGTCACGCAGTACCGTGCCCTCTTCGGTCAGCAGGCGCCAGCGGCCGCTCAGCACGGCGCGCCCGTCGTGGCGGCCCTGGAAGCGCTCCACCGAAATGGTCAGCACCGGCCCCTTACGGGCACCATCCTGCCGCACCACCCAACCCGGCAAGCGACTGGAGAGGCCGTTCAGAGTCAGCTGATCGAGCTGGGCATCCAGCGACCCCGCCCAGCGGTGATACTCGGCGAAGTGCAACTCCTTGCCCTCCAGCTGATAGACCAGGCTCATCCGATCCAGCTGGCCGGAGAGGGACACCGGCTTGAGCACCAGCTGGTGCTGCGGCTGAGCCACCACTGCGGCCGGTTGCTGCGCCTCGGCGTCGAGGGAGTAGTAGTGCAGCTGCGTCGGCGCAGAACTGCAACCCGCCAACAGGCCCAGCAAGGCCAGCGCCATCATCTGTTTCTTCATCATTGACCTCGCTTGGGCTCGGGATCACGGGGGCGAGCCCGATCGAAAATCAACGAGCTCGGCTGCTCGTTGAGCGAATGCACCAGCGGCTGCAACTCGCGCATCAGCTGGTTGAGCGACTGCACCGACTGCCGCAGATCCTGGTTGGTCTGGGAGTTGGCATCGTACTCCTGCAGCGTGCTCTGCAACTGCTTCAGGCTGTCGTTGAGGGACGCCGGCAACTGCTGGGTCGCGCTCTGACCGGTGAACTTGTCCAGATTGGCGCTCACCGCGCTGACGTTCTTCAGGGTCTGCTCCAGGGTCACCAGGGTGTGGTTGACCTGGTTCAGCGTCTTGGCGGTGTCCATGTCGACGAATTTGTCGAGGATCTGGTTCACCTTGCGCTCAATCTGATCCAGCCCGGCCTGTACGGTCGGGAACACCTGATAGCCCGCCAGCTTGGTGGGCTGGAACCTGGGCGCATCCGGATAGAAGTTCAGATCCACCACCTTGCCCCCGGTCAGCAGGCTGGAGGTCTTGAGCGTCGCTCGCAACCCCTCCTTGAACTGCCGGCCGAACAGCGCCCGCCACTGCTCCTTCTCCGCATTGGCATAACGGTGGGAGAGGCGCTGCACCTCGATCCGCGCCAGTACCGGGATCTGCCGGCTCTGGAACATCTGCACCCCTTTCTCGTCGATGAGATAGGGGGCCGAGATGACGGTGCCGACCCGGATGCCGCGATACTCCACCGCTGCGCCCGGATGCAGGCCACCGACGCTGTCCTCGAACAGGAACACGTAGTCGATGAACTGATCCAGGCTACCGGCCAGTACGCTGGCCTGGTCCTGGAACAGGGTGAAGTCATCCATCTGCTTGACCGGCTCGCCGGGCGCCCAGCCGGGCGGCAGCCCCATGGTGATGCCGCCGTCCAGCAGGCTCTCCAGCGAATCCATCTTCACCTTCATCCCCTCGCTGCTCATGGAGACCTCGAAACCCGGGGTCATCCAGAAGCGGGAGTTGCTGCTCACCAGCACGTCATAGGGGGCGTTGATGAAGATCTGATACTGCATCTCGCTCTTCTCGGGCAGGAACTTCGCCTCTTCCACCTGGCCTATGGTGAAGCCCTGATAGTTGATGGGCGAGCCGACCCCGAGTGCCCGGGTGTCGCGGCTGCTCAGCGATAATCGCAGCCCCTTGGCGTCCTGGGAGGCCAGTGGCGGCTTGTCCAGCATGGCGTACTCGTCGCGGGCCTTGCCCTTCTTGCCGGGTGCCAGTTCGATGTAGGCGCCGGAGAGCAGGGTACCGAGGCCGGAGACCCCCTCCCGGCCGACCCTGGGCTTGACCACCCAGAACTGGCTGTCCTTCTTGAGCATGCCGGCGGCGGCATTGGTCAAACGGGCCTTCAGCACCGCATGGCTGTAGTCCTCGCTGAGCTCCACCGCCTCGATGCGGCCTACTTCCACCTCGCGGGAGCGGATCACCGTCTTGCCCGCCACTATGCCTTCGGCCGTCGCCACCGTCAGGGTGAAACTGGGACCTTGTGAATACCAGTGCTGGAACAGCATCCAGATCCCGATGAACAGCGCCAGCAGCGGCACCATCCAGATAGCGGCGGCCGAGCTCAGAAAATCAGAGCCGGGTTTCCACCTTTTCTTACGCTCACTCACGTTCGCGTTCTCCTTGTTGTAAATCCCAGATCAGGCGGGAATCGAAGCTCATGGCTGCCACCATGGTGATCAGCACCACACCCGCAAAAGCGACGGCCGCAGGGCCCGGATAGATGGTCATCAGGTTGTCGAGCCGGATCAGGCCCGCCAGGATGGCCACCACGAAGACGTCGATCATCGACCAGCGTCCCACGAATTCAGTCATGCGATAAAGCTTGAGCTTGCCAAGGGGCGATGCCCCCTGGCCGCGCTGCACCATGTAGCAGAGCCACAGCAGCGCCAGGATCTTGACCAGCGGCACCACCACGCTGGCGAAAAAAATCACCGCGGCAATGGGATAGGAGCCCATGGCCCACAGCAGCACCACCCCGCCGAGAATGGTGGAGGGGCTGTCATCCCCGAGGAAGACGGTGTCCATGATGGGATAGAGGTTGGCCGGTATGTAGAGGATCACCGAGGTGAAGAGCAGCGCCCAGGTCCGGTTCAGCCCACCCGGTTTGCGGCTGTGCAGATGATCGCCGCACCGTTTGCAACTGTCGGCACCGGCCTCGCTTAGGGCGCCACAGATGTGGCAGCCCACCAGCCCGGAGGTCATGGCGCTGGCTTCGTCATCCTCCACCGTCAGCCCGTGCAGCTCGCTCGGCCCGAACAATCGTTGCCACAGCCACATCCGGTCCAGCGACGAGATCATCTTGATCAGCAGCACCGTGTAGCCGACGAACGCCCAGAACGACAGGCCCATCTTGATGTCGGCCATCCCCATCAGCTTGACCAGCGAGATGAGCACCCCGATGAGGAACACATCCACCATCAGCCAGGGCTTGATCCGGCACAGCAGCCGGCCGAGGGAGCGCAGGGCGTTGCTGTGCAGATCCTTGTCGACCCGCCACAGCACCAGCATGATGGAACCGATATAGACCAGCGGCAGGCCGATCAGGGTCAGGCTCAGCACAGCCCCGAGGAACAGGTAGCCCTGATCCACCAGAGTGGTGATGCACTGCAGAAAGGTCATCTCCTGCCCCACCCCCTTGGCGGAGAAGGACATGAAGGTAAAGGAGTTGGAGAGCACAAACATGATGATGGCCGCAAAGCCATAGGCGATGGGCCTGCGCTCCTGCTCCGGCAGATGACGGCTCAGGGTGTGACCGCAACGCGGGCAGCTGCTCGCCTCCCCCACGGCCAGCGTGGTGGCCGGCACCAGCAGGTCGCACTCTTCGCACGCGGTGGCGTCATGGGTATAGGTGGGTTGGTGTTGGTGTGAAACCGGATGCAAGATGAAACCCCAGCATGAGGCCCGCCACGGGGCCAGAGCCGCCAATTATTACAGCAGCGGCCCGCGCCGACCAGCCCTGTCGTTGCACCATCCGGGTCAGGTGTGAGAATGACTTTGACAAGCAAGTGACCATTTAGCACAATCAAACGCCACTTTTTTTCCGCGGGACAATAATTTATGACAACTGAATCCCCAAGCTACTCCACGATTGAGCAAGCCTTCTCCCTCGGGAACGGGCAAGATTCTGCCCTCAACTGGTTGCGCAAGAATCGCAGTCAGGTCGCCATCTTCCTGGTGAGCGGCATCAAGCTGGAGGGGACCATCAGCGGTTTCGACCAGTACAGCGTGCTGTTGACCGATGCCCACGGCAATCAGCAGCTGGTCTACAAGGCCAAGATTTCCACCATCGCCATGCACTCCGGCCGGCCGCAGGTCAGCATCCAGCGTGCCCGCAAACCCCGCGTCTCCATGGCGCCGCGCCCCCATGGCGCGCCCGGTCGTTACGACGACAACCAGGGCGGCGGTAGCAGCGAGCAGTAATGCACTTGCCTGGGTCACCCCGACGCCATTGCTGCGTCAAAGGGTGACCGAGTCCATTCTCATGTATCATGTCTGTCCCGTATGAGAATGGACTCCACTCTTCCTCCGAGTAGAACCATCCGTTTTCTCTCTCTTCCCTTCAATACTGCAAGTCGACCGGTCGGCCATCCCTGACCATGCAGGTCTGCATCCCCGCAGCCTGACCAGCCTGCACGCCGATCCCCGTATCCTCGAATACCAGACAGCCTGCCGGCTCGACCCCCAGCCGACGTGCGACCAGCAGAAACGTATCGGGATGAGGCTTGTGCAGCTCCACATCGTCGGCGGTCACCACCACGGGGAAGTAGCGGTCCAGCCCGGTGTTGCGCAGCACGGCCTCGGCATTGATGCGGGGCGAGCCGGTACCGATCCCCATCGGGATGCGGCCATGATAGCGCTCAACCAGTTCCAGCATGGCCGGGAAGACGGTCGCCTTGTGCAGGTTGGCCACGTAGTGTTCGGTCTTGCAGCGGGTCACGATGAGCGGATCCAGGGCGATCTGTTGCTGCTCGGCCACCAGCAGGGCGATTTTGCGGCTCGGCATGCCGCCCAGCTCATAGAACCAGTCGGCATCGAAGTGAAAGCCAAATTCGCGGGCCGTGTGCGCCCAGGCGGCGAGGTGCAGCGGCATGGAGTCCACCAGGGTGCCGTCGAGGTCAAATACCAGGCCTTGAAATCCGGATAGGGTCATGTGCGGAGTCTGTCTCTGAACAAAGGGTCCCCATTCTAGCCAGAGCCATCCCCGCTCGCCACGACCTAGGTGGCGAGAAACGCTTGCCCCCACATTTGTGCCTGAAAATAGATGGGCGTCAGTCTGGCGGGCTCCAGCTGATAAGTGGGCGCCAGCTGGGCCAGCAAGGGCCAATCTCCCTGTTCATAGCTCTTCACCAGCTGGAACAGATGAAAGAGCGGCCCCTCGCGAGACTCCAGCGCCCGCCTCACGTCCTTGGGCAGGTGGGCCTTGAGCTGCTCGGAGAGCAGCGAGCCATCCAGTACCAACCCCACCAGAAAGGCCCAGCTGGCGGCCGCCTTGCCGAGCGCATTCAGGGCGATCAGCTCGCAGAAGCGGCCACGGGCGATGGCCATGCGGGTGCAGGCCTCCGGCATGTGCTGGCTGACCCTGGCCAGCCCGTAGATGAGCACGAACTTGCGGATCTCCTGCTCCCCCAGATAGGAGAGCGCCCGGGTGACCGAGACGATGGGGCTGGCGTGATCGAAACCGGGGGCGTTGACATAACTCAGCAACTGCCCCGGCAACCAGGCATCCTGCTCCAGCAGGGTAGCCACCCGGGCAAAAGAGAACTCCTCGCGGCAGATCAGTTGCAGTATCTCCTGCACCAGCTTCATGTCCGGCTGGGCGGCGCGCTGGTTGACCAGCTCGGGGCGGGCGAGAAAACCGCCGGCGAAGAAGTCGACCCCCGCCTCCTTGAGCGGCAGGAAGTCTCCCCAGGTCTCGATGTCGAGCGCCATCCGCTTGTGCTCGGTCGGCTGGCGGATCCCCTCTTCGCCCATCCAGAACACCAGCAGCCGGGAGGCGTTGAACCAGCGTGGCTCGCGCTGGGCACCGTGCACCGCCAGCCGGCGCCGGTAGTCGCGCCACTGCTCCAGCACGGGGAAGGAGGCGGGCAACCGATCGGCGGAAGCCTCGACCAGCGGTATGGTGTCCTGATCGAACAGCAGGGGACGCAGTTCATCGAGCTGCTCGTGGGTGAAGGGCAGCAGGTATTGTCGCCCCTGTGCCAGCAACCGGCACTGGGCCGCCAGCAGCGTCCATTCGGACGGGTCGGCAAGCTGATAGTCGATGCCATAGGCGACGAGGGCGAGGCGGCGGTTGAAGATGGGGTAGCGACGTAACAACATGGGCTCACCGATAGGCTAGCGTACACGCCCTCCCCTGCGATTTGGCATGATAGAGCGCCTGATCAGCCTGTTCGGTCAAGCTCTGCCATGTTCCATCCAGCGAGGGAACCAGATAGCTAAAGCCTATGCTAACCGTAATGAAATCAGCAACTCGGGAGGCCGGATGCAGGATCTTTAATTCGCTGAGCCCCTGGTGAATCTGTTCCGCCAATCGCTCCGCTTCGCCGGGTTGCGGACCACACAACAGGATCACGAACTCCTCGCCACCATAGCGTGCCACCAGGTTGGTGCGCCGCCGCTCCGCCTCCTGCAGCAGACGGGCGACCTGCTGCAGACATTGGTCCCCCTTGGCATGGCCGAAGTGGTCGTTGTAGGACTTGAACTCATCCACATCGATCATCAGCACCGCCAGCAGGTTCTGATGGCGGCGCGCCCACTCCCACTCCCGCTGCATGGTGAGATCCCAGTGGCGGCGGTTGGCGATGCCGGTCAACGGATCCTCCAGCGACAGCAGCGACAGGCGCTTGTTGGCCTCCTCCAGTGCCCGGTTGGTCTCCGCCAACTGCATGGTGCGCTCGCTGACCCGCTGCTCCAGTTCACGATTGAAACGCTCAAGCGCCTCCTGGGTACGCTGGCGGATCAGCAACTGGGAGAGCATGGCCGCATACTGCTTGAAGATCTCGCTCTGATAGGCCTTGAGTGGTCGACGCCACAGTAGGTTGTCGGCCGCAATCCAGCCAATCGGGGTGGCGCCATCCCACAGTGACACCATGGCGTTCCAGCCGCGACCCACCTCCTGCTTTTCGTAGTAGAGCGGCGCATCCTCCAGCACCAGCACATAGTCCTTGCGGCGCAGCGCCTCCTGCACCGTGGGGTGATCGGGAATGGGACTGATGAAGTGATGTTCGTCGATCAGCTCGCCCGCCTCGTTGGTACCCCAGGTGCCGTGCATGGTCTTGAACTCGGCGTCGACCAGGAAGATGGCGATGCGATCGAACTGCAGCTCCTGGCGGGCCAGCACCACGGCCTCGCGCAGCAGTTGATGCTCGCTGTCGCAGCGGGAGAGCTGAACCCCCACCTGATGCAGCGCCTGCAGCATGCTGAGGAAGGAGCCTTGCAGCGCCTGGCTGCGGATGAGGTCGGCCTGGGTATGCCGCCGCTGATCCCGCTCCAGATCGATCTGACTGGCGAGCAACCGGCTCTCCAGCTCGGCGGCAAGATAGTGCATCAGCAGCTGAATGCTCTGTTGCTGGCGACGGGAGAGACGATCGAGGCGGCGGCGGGTCTCCAGATAGACCACCGCCTCCAGCCCCTTGTGGCGTTTGAGCGGGAAACAGGCGCGCAAGCGTGTCGTCTGCGGCTCCACCGTCTCCCAGATATCGTGAGGGTGGGCTAGCTGCTCCACCACCAGCTGTCCCTTGTCGAGGGCATGTTCGATGAAAACGATTGGCAGCTGGAGCGTAGCAAGGGCGTCGGCAGTCAGGCAGACCAGCCCCTGTTCGAGCTGAAAGCTGTATAGCTGGGACTCGGGCGCCCGCAGCCACAAGTAGATCTGTTCGGCTTCGGTTTTTTCCCTGACTGCCGCCAGCGTCACTTCACAGAGATGTTCAAAACTGGTGAAGTGCTCTGGATCCCATTCCTGCATGCCTGTCATCCTTGGTTGTATCCAAGCGAGTATATCGACAAACATTTCACTTTAATTGACTAGCCAGTCAAAAGCGCGATCCAGAGCCCACTTTTTATAACAGATTCAATGCCTGCATCGCGTCACGAATACGGGTGCGCGTCGCCTCGGACAGCGGCATCACCGGCAGGCGGCACTCCTCACTGCAAAAGCCCAGCAGGGAGACCGCATACTTGGCACCGGCGGGGCTCGGCTCGGCAAACATCGCCTGATGGAGCGGAATCAGCTTGTCTTGCAGCTCACGCGCGGCTTGCCACTGGCCGGCCAGCGTGAGGTTCTGCACTTCGGCCACCAGCTTGGGCGCCACGTTGGCAGTCACCGAGATGCAGCCCTGACCGCCGCCGATGTTGTAGGCCACTGCGGTCGCATCTTCACCGGACAGCCAGGCAAACGGCTTCTTGATCAGCTGGCGTTCGGTCCAGGGGCGGGCCAGATCGCCGGTGGCGTCTTTCACCCCGGCAATGCGCGGCAGCTCGGCCAGTCGGGCCAGGGTGGCCGGCTGCACGTCGACGATGGCGCGCGGCGGGATGTTGTAGACGATGATCGGCTTGCTGGTGGCGTCGTGCACAGCCTTGAAGTGGTGGTAGAGCCCCTCCTGATTTGGACGGTTGTAGTAACCGGCCACGTGCAGGGTGGCATCGGCTCCCGCCTGCTCGGCATGACGGGTGTACTCGATCGCCTCGACCGGGTTGTTGGAGCCGGCCCCGGCAATCACCGGAATGCGGCCCGCCACCAGCTTGACCACCAGCTCCACCACCCGGCAGTGTTCGTCATGAGTCAGGGTCGGGCTCTCGCCCGTGGTGCCCACCGGCACTATGCCGTGGGTACCCTGCTCGATATGCCACTCCACCAGACGCGCCAGCGCCTCTTCATCCAGCTTGCCCTGTCGAAAGGGGGTGATCAGGGCGACGATTGAACCTTTGAACATGGAATTTCCTTCTCCGTTGACTCATGAATGTGGCAATAAAAAACCCCGGTACGATGTGCGCAACCGGGGTTTGAATCTGCTCAGGGATGAGAGGTTACGCGCGAACGTCGGCAGGCCCGAATGTCAGGCTTTTTTTATGCTTTCGTTTCAACCCGTTGAACCGCATTGCGTCATCTCTGCTCAAAAAATGGTGTCTGGGCATATTTCGGGAACACGGCATAAATGTCAAGGCGAAAGCGGCTATGTATAATGGCCGCCCAAAATTGCGTGGAGAGACCCGATGAGCAGCCCGATCAGTGCCGTCAGCCAGATGCTGGAACGAAACCAAGCCCTCTTTGTCGGCAAGCGGCTGCTGGTGTGCGGCGCGCTGGAGGATGACTATCCGCGCCAGCTGGCGACCCTGACCCACTCCCTCACCGTCTTTACCACGGATTACTGCTACTACCGCAGCCAGCAGGCCGCGCTGGGGGATGCCATCCTGTTCGACCATCAGCTCGGCGGCGCCCCCCGTTTCGATGCCCTGCTGCTGCTGATGCCCAAGGCCAAGGCCGAGGCCCAGTATCTGCTGGCCATGATGACCCCGCTGCTGGAAGCCGGTGCCGAGCTGTTCCTCGCCGGTGAAAACCGCGGCGGCATCAATGGGGCCGACAAGCTGCTGGCCCCCTATGGCGACAAGCCGGTCAAACGCGACTCGGCGCGCCGCTGCTCCCTCTATCACGGCGAGCTGAGCAAACCGGTTGAACCGTTCGAGCTGGATAGCTGGTTTGGTCGCTATCAATGCCAGGCCGGCGACACCGAACTGACCGTGCTGGCCCTGCCCGGTGTGTTCAGTGCATCCGAACTGGATCTCGGCAGCCAGATGCTGCTGGCCAGCCTGCCAGCCATGCAGGGATCGCTGCTCGATTTCGGCTGCGGCGCCGGGGTGATTGGCTCGGTGCTGGCCAAGCGCAATCCCGGGCTCAAAGTCACCATGGTGGACATCAACGCGCTGGCGCTGGAGTCCAGCCGCCGCACCCTGGCCATCAACGGTCTGCAGGGCGAGGTGTGGGCATCCGACGTCTATTCCGACATCCAGGGGAAATTTGGCCGGATCGTCTCCAATCCGCCGTTCCACGCCGGCCTCAAGACCTTCTACGCGGCCACCGAGACCTTCCTGGCCAAGGCGCCGGATCATCTGCAGTCCCAGGGCTCGCTGACGATAGTTGCCAACGCCTTCCTGCGATATCAGCCTATACTGGAGACGCACTTCAAACGGACTGAAGTGATCAGCAGCGATGCCAAATTCAAGGTCTATCTGAGCAAAGTGTAAATAAGTGTAACCAGTCACCGGAAACAGGTAGAGAGCCCCATACGGGATCTGATAAGGTAATTGTTACACCTCAAACCACCCCTTTAGGGGTGTTTTTTTGCATCAAGCTGAAAACCTTTTCATAGTATGAATTCAGGGAGAGAAATACGATGGCAGGCATACTCACCATGATCCTGGCCGGCGGCGAAGGTACTCGCCTCCAGCCACTCACCACCACCCGCAGCAAGCCCTCGGTTCCCTTCGGCGGCAGCTACCGACTGATCGACTTCGTCCTCAACAACTTCGTCAACGCCGACTTCCTGCGCATCTACGTATTGACCCAATTCAAGTCCCAGTCCCTCTATCTGCACATGAAGAAGGGCTGGAACATCGTCGGCATCACGGACCGCTTCATTGACCCGATTCCGGCCCAGATGCGGATGGGCAAACGCTGGTATGACGGCACCGCCGACGCCATCTACCAGAACCTGCGTTTCATCGAGATTTCCGACCCCGAGCACGTCTGCATCTTCGGCTCCGACCACATCTACAAGATGGACGTGAGCCAAATGGTGACCTTCCACAAGCAGAAGGCCGCCGCCCTGACCGTCGCCGCCCTGCGCATGCCCATCGAGGAGGCGAGCGCCTTCGGGGTGATCGAGGTGGATCAGGAGGGCCGGATGATCGGCTTCGAAGAGAAGCCCAAGCGGCCCAAGCACATCCCCGGAGATCCCACCCAGGCGCTGGTCTCCATGGGCAACTACATCTTCGAGACCGAGGCGCTCTATCGCGAACTCAAGCGCGATGCCGCCGAGGAGAACTCCAGCCACGATTTCGGCAAGGACATCATCCCCAGCCTGTTCCCGCGCGCCCCCGTCTATGTCTATGACTACAGCACCAACGTCATTCCGGGCGAGAAGCCCAACGTCTACTGGCGCGACGTGGGGACGCTGGACTCCTACTGGCAGGCGCACATGGACCTGGTGGCCGACGATGCTCCCTTCTCTCTCTACAACCGCAAGTGGCCGCTGCATACCCACTACCCGCCGCTGCCGCCCGCCACCTTCGTCGATACCGACGACTGCAAGGTGAAGATCGCCAACTCCTTGATCTCCGGCGGCTGCTTCATTCAGGGCAGCCAGATCCAGCGCTCCATCCTGGGTTTTCGCTGCAACGTGGGGCCTTGCAGCCACATCAGCGAGTCGGTTCTGCTCGGGGACGTGAAGATCGGCGAGGGCTGCTCCATTCGCCGCGCCATCATCGACAAGAACGTTGAAATTGCGCCCGGCACCGTGATCGGTGAAAATCTGGACCATGACAGAGAACGATTTACCGTGTCCGAAGGCGGTATCGTCGTGGTACCTAAGGGAGCAAGAGTTGGCTATTAACCCACTGAAAATCCTGTTCGTTGCCTCGGAAGTTGAGGGGCTTGTGAAGACCGGGGGCCTGGCTGACGTGGCCAGAGCCCTGCCGCTGTACCTGGCCCAGAAGGGGCATGATGTCAGGATCATGCTGCCCTTCTACAAGACGATAAAGCGACGGGATGAGGCCAAACTGCTGGTCTCGCGCTGGCTGCCAACCCACCCGGGCCTGCCGGACATCGGCTATCGCATCTATCAGATGGATCTGGAGGGAGTCTGCGTCTATCTGCTCGACTGCCCGCAGTACTTCGATCGCCCCCAGCTCTACGCCGAGAACAACCAGGCCTATCCGGACAACGGCGAGCGCTTCGCCTTTCTGGCTGCGGCTGCGCTGCACGCCAGCGAGCAGCTCGCCTTTGCCCCCGACATAGTGCACTGCAACGACTGGCACACCGGCCTGCTGCCGCTGCTGCTGAAAACCCGTCACGCCCACAACCCCTTCTTCCAGCACACCCGCAGCGTGATCAGCATTCACAACGCGGCCTTTCAGGGGGTATTCGAGCGCCAGCAGTTCTGGGCCGTGCCCGAGATTGCCGACTACGAACAGCGCATCAGTTACGACTATGGCCATGTCAACCTGCTCAAGTGCGGCGTGCTCTATGCCGACAAGATCAACGCGGTCAGCCCCAACTATGCCAGCGAATTGCTGACTCACCTGGGCGCCCACGGCATGGCCAGCATCTTCCAGCAGCGGGCGGCGGATCTGCGCGGCATCCTCAACGGCTGTGACTATCAGGACTGGGATCCGGCGTTCGACGACTTCCTGCCGGCCACTTATGACGTCGACAATCTCGCCGGCAAGCACATCTGCAAGCAGAGTCTGCAACAGGAGACCGGCCTGCCGGTGGTGGATCTGCCCATCTATGGCATGGTGTGCCGGCTGACCGAGCAGAAGGGTGTTCACCTGCTGCTGCCGGTGCTGGACAAGTTTCTGCATCACAAGGTGCAGGTGGTGATCGTCGGCTCGGGAGATCCCTCCCTCGCAGCCCAGCTGCAGACCCTGGCGCAACAATTCCCGGACCGGCTCGCCTTCATCAACACCTATGACGACCGGCTCGCTCATCTGGTGGAAGCGGGTGCCGACTTCTTCCTGATGCCCTCCCTGTTCGAACCGTGCGGACTCAACCAGATGTACAGCCTGGCCTATGGCACCCTGCCGCTGGTGCGGGCCGTCGGCGGCCTGAAAGATACGGTGGTGGACTGGGATGCCGACCCGGAGCAAGCCACCGGCTTCTGCTTCAACGATCCGACCGCCAACATCTTGCTCGATGCCATGCGCCGCAGCCTGCTCTACTACCTGCAGGATCCCGAGCAGTTTGCCCGGGTACAGCGCAATGCCATGAACACCCGCTTCAACTGGCCGGATTCGGTCACTCAGTACGAGCAGATGTATCAGGACGCACTGGCCCGCCACTGAGGCAGATTGCTGAAGTTTTGTCCCCTTGATGCTGCTTTGAACGTCAACAGCGAAAAAAGTCCCCTTTGGCTGTTGACGCTCCTTCAAAACTCTATAGAATCCCCCACCGCAGTGATGCGAAGGTGGCGGAATTGGTAGACGCGCTAGCTTCAGGTGTTAGTGTCCCACGGATGTGAGGGTTCGAGTCCCTCTCTTCGCACCATACTGCAACATGCTTTATCAGACAGCATGTCAATCCAGACTGATAACCCGAATGTGCGAAGGTGGCGGAATTGGTAGACGCGCTAGCTTCAGGTGTTAGTGCCCCCCGGGTGTGAGGGTTCGAGTCCCTCTCTTCGCACCATGCTTCTCCAGACAGCATGTAAATCAAAACTGGTAACACAATGTGCGAAGGTGGCGGAATTGGTAGACGCGCTAGCTTCAGGTGTTAGTGTCCCACGGATGTGAGGGTTCGAGTCCCTCTCTTCGCACCATGCTTTATCCAGACAGCATGTAAAACCAGACTGGAAACCCGATGTGCGAAGGTGGCGGAATTGGTAGACGCGCTAGCTTCAGGTGTTAGTGCCCCCCGGGTGTGAGGGTTCGAGTCCCTCTCTTCGCACCATGCTTCTGGCATGTAAAACGCAGAAAATGCGCTCCAACCGCATTTAAAAACCAGCTGGAGAAAATCAGTGTGCGAAGGTGGCGGAATTGGTAGACGCGCTAGCTTCAGGTGTTAGTGTCCCACGGATGTGAGGGTTCGAGTCCCTCTCTTCGCACCATTCATTATGCAAAAGGCCCATCACGAAAGTGATGGGCCTTTTGTTTTTACCCCTTGTTATGACTATGCTTTTGACGACTCACCGCCCATCGTCATGCCAAGGAACGCATATGATACTGGATACCGACATTCACAACTTCTACGAGCATCTGGTGCTCAAGGAGATTGAGAGACAGGGGCTCAACCAGAAGCTGAGTGCCAACCAGATGGCCGATCTCTGCTGCCTGACCCTGAACCAGCTGCCCTCCCACTACATTCGTCACGACGTCGACATGATCTACTTCCTGACCGATGCCAAGCGTACCGAGATGGAGAAAAACGTCATCGAGTCGCTCAAGCTGGCGCAAGAAAAGGTGCAAAGCGCCCCGGCTACCTCGTCATAACCAGGGCTGTTGCCAGATCAGGGCCGCGACTCCCGTCATACCGGCCACCGGCAGCAGGATCAGCGCAGGCCTCAGCCTGGGTTCCAGCATGACCCAGGCGGCCAGCAAGAAGCCCAGGCTCCACATACCGTACGCCTTGTCCTGACCCCAGATCAGGATCGCCAGCAGCCCGATCAGCAGCATGGCTCTCACTATCCATCTCATGACACACTCCCCTTCAACAGTTGATAACAATCATCATTTGTATTTTAGGAGTATGCAATCGGACTTTTCTATCGGAGTCGAATGTCCCATCGGGGCAAACAGAGCACTCAAAAACGGGTTATGAGATCAACTAATTTGTAAGTTTTTCAATCAAAACTGCATTTTTGCTAAATCAGTTGGGATTTGCCCCCCCAGGTTTGTGGTAGATTGCGGCCTCTTTTTGGGTGGGCCCCTCGGGATACGTGTATCCACAGGACGAGAGGGACTGACCTTGGCGAGCAAGAGTTTAGGAAGTATCTATGCAAAACCAACAAAACCACATCCGATTGCCGGGCATGTCGCAAGTGTTTGCCTGCCTGGCTATTTTCCTGGCCCTGGCCTTCTCCTTCACCAGCGTGCTCGACCTGCCAATCCAGTTGGCACTGTTCATCGCCTGGTTCGTCATCATGGGGCTCGGCATCAAGCTCGGCCATGATTACAAATCTCTGGAGCAGGCGGCCGTAGACGGCGTCGCCAAGGGGATGGGGGCCATCCTGATCCTGGTCTCCGTCGGTGCTCTGGTCGGCACCTGGATTGCCGGCGGCATCGTCCCCAGCATCATCTACTTCGGCCTCAAGGTGATTCACCCGTCCATCTTCCTGCTGGCGACCCTGATTATCTGTTCGCTGACCTCGCTGGCCACCGGCACCTCCTGGGGCTCGGCTGCCACTGCCGGCATCGCCATGATGGGGATCGGCCACAGCCTCGGCGTGCCCGCCCCGCTGGTGGCGGGGGCCGTGCTCTCCGGCGTCTACTTCGGTGACAAGCTCTCCCCGCTCTCCGACTCCGTGGTGCTGGCCTCGACCATGTCCAACGTCGACGTGATGGAACACATCAAGGGGATGCTGCCCATCAGCCTGTTCTCCTATGTCATCACCGCCGCCCTGTTCACCGTGGTCGGCATGCAGTACTCCGGCAACGTCAGCCTGGAGCAGGTCAACCTGGTGATGGAAGCGCTCGACAAGCAGTTCAACATCACCCCGCTGGCCATAGTCCCGGTGGTGCTGGTGCTGGGCCTGTTGGCCAACCGCAAGCCCGCCTTCCCGGTGATCAGCTTCGGTGCCCTGCTGGGTCTGATCTGGGCCATCCTGTTCCAGGACATGGATCCGGTCAAGGCGATGCACTCCGCCTACAGCCCGTTTGCCATCACCTCCGGCGTCGACTTCATCGACAACATCCTGGGCCGCGGTGGCATGGAGTCCATGCTGGGCTCGGTGGCCGTCATCATCTTCGGCTTGGGATTTGGCGGCCTGCTGGAGAAAGTCGGCATCCTGGAAGTGATCGCCAGTGCCTTCGAGAAGCGCATCAAGGGTGCCGGCAGCCTGACCACCCACACCATAGGCACCGCCTTCCTGGCCAACGTGTTCGGCTCGGCCATGTATGTGTCGCTGATCCTGACCCCCAAGATCATGGCCAAGAACTACGACCGGCTGGGACTGGCACGCAAGAACCTCTCCCGCAACGCCGAGTTCGGCGGCACCCTCACCTGCGGCATGGTGCCCTGGAGCGACAACGGCATCT
Organism: Aeromonas hydrophila subsp. hydrophila ATCC 7966; assembly: GCF_000014805.1. Classification (NCBI taxonomy): domain Bacteria; kingdom Pseudomonadati; phylum Pseudomonadota; class Gammaproteobacteria; order Aeromonadales; family Aeromonadaceae; genus Aeromonas; species Aeromonas hydrophila. The sequence goes on from NC_008570.1 coordinate 4,237,276, forward strand.
TCATGGCCGGGGTACTGGGGGTGGCGACCCTCGACTACCTGCCCTACATGTGGCTCAGCTTCACCTGCATCATTGTGACCATCACTCTCGCCTATCTCGGCAAGGCGGTGAACCGGATCCCGGTGATCGAGGCGGCCAGCTCCCGCTAACCGCCGGAAAAACCATGACAAAGGCGCCAGCACGGCGCCTTTTGTCTGGCCGCGATTCAAGGTTAAGCTGGCAGTCACCTTGATCGCATGCGGCAGGACGCCCAGATGAATTTCACCTTTCGCCAGATCCGCTATTTCGTGGCGGTGGCCGACAGCTTCTCGGTCAGCCGCGCCGCCGCCGAGCTGCACATCTCCCAGTCGGCGGTCACCAGCGCCATCCGCGAGCTGGAGACCGAGCTCGGCGCCGCCCTGTTCGAGCGCAATCCGCGCGGCGTCAGCCTCACCACCCAGGGTCACCAGTTTCTGCTGCACGCCCGGCGCATCCTCGGCGCCATGACCGAAGCCGGCCAGTCCCTCAAGGCGGTGGCCCAGCAGGATCAGGGGCGGCTCACCATAGGCGTGACCACGCTGGTGGCCGGCTACTACCTGTCGGAAGCGCTCGGCCGCTTTCGCCGCGCCTTCCCGGCGGTGCAGATCGAGGTGAAAGAGGACGAGCAGCCCTATCTCGAACACCAGATCGTCAACGGCGAGGTGGACGTGGGGATCCTGATGACCAACCGCACCATCCGCCAGGAGGCGTTCGATACCGAGCTGCTGACCCGCTCGCCGCTGCGGGTCTGGCTCGCCGCCAACCACCCGCTCTGCGCCGAGTCGACCCTCTCCCTCAAAGCGCTCGGCGAGGAGCCCATGATTTCGCTGACCGCCGACCAGCTGGACCAGATCATCGGCGGCGGCCTGCGCCGCTACGGCATAGCGCCGCGCATCGTGCTGCGTACCGCCTCGGTGGAAGCGGTACGCAGCCTGGTGGCGAGCCAGCTCGGGCTCGCCCTGCTGCCGGACTTTGCCTACCGCCCCTGGTCGCTGGAGCAGGAGCGGGTCGAGGCCCGCGCCATCAAGGAGCCCATTCCCGCCATCGACATCGGCCTGGTGTGGCGGCGTGGCTCGCGGCTGGAGTGGACTGCCCGCGAGTTCATCGACATAGTGCGGGATCAGAGCCGGCTGCGGGCCCGTCAGCCCCTCGCCCGCTGAACCTGCCCCTTGCACTGTCGTGGTATCTGCCACAGAAATTCAGATTCATCTGCACTCGATATCGATTTAGCAGATACCTCTGGCGTTAAAAATTGAAATTCTCATTGCTCACGGCTTCTCCTACGCTCATGGCTGGTTAACAGGATGTTAATTGTCAGCGTGGCATCACAACCATGCCCGCCCCAGCAAGGAGAGCAAGATGAAACTGACCCCCCTCACCCTGGCCCTGATCCCCGCCCTGCTGGCAGGCCAGGTCCAGGCGGCCCCCACTACCCTCGGCAAGGGTGAAGGCCAGCTCAACATCGTGGCCTGGGCCGGCTACGTGGAGCGCGGCGAGACCGACAAGAACTACGACTGGGTCACCGGCTTCGAGAAAGAGACCGGCTGCAAGGTCAACGTCAAGACGGCCGCCACCTCGGACGAGATGGTGGCGCTGATGAACGAGGGGGGCTTCGATCTGGTGACCGCCTCCGGCGACGCCAGCCTGCGCCTCATCGCCGGCGGCAAGGTGCAGGCACTGAACCTGGCGCTCATTCCGAGCTACGGCAAGATAGACCCCCGCCTGCAGAATGCCCCATGGCACACGGTAGACGGCAAGCACTACGGCGTGCCCTACCAGTGGGGCGGCAACATCTTGATGTACAACACCAAGGTGTTCCCCAAGGCACCTGACTCCTGGAGCGTGGTGTTCGAGGAGCAGACCCTGCCGGACGGCAAGTCCAACAAGGGCCGGGTGCAGGCGTTTGACGGCCCCATCCACATCGCCGATGCCGCCCTCTATCTGATGAGCCACCAGCCCGCGCTCGGCATCAAGGATCCTTACGAGCTGAACGAGGATCAGTACAAGGCCGCCCTCGACCTCTTGCGCCAGCAGCGTCAGCTGGTGGGACGCTACTGGCACGACGCCTTCGTCCAGATCGACGACTTCAAGAACGAGGGGGTGGTGGCCTCCGGCTCCTGGCCGTTCCAGGCCAATACCCTGATCGCCGACAAGCAGCCCATCGCCACGACGGTGCCCAAGGAGGGCGTCACCGGCTGGGCCGACACCAGCATGGTACACAGCGAGGCGAAGAACCTCACCTGTGCCTACAAGTGGCTGGAGCACTCCCTCAACAACAAGCTGCAGGGGGATCTCGCCTCCTGGTTCGGCTCCGTGCCTGTGGTGCCAGCCGCCTGTGAGGGCAATGCCCTGCTCGGGAAAGAGGGGTGCAAGACCAACGGCATCGACAACTTCGATCGGGTGCGCTTCTGGCGTACCCCCGTCACCCAGTGCAAGAGCCAGGGAACCTGCGTGCCTTACTACCGCTGGGTCTCGGACTATATCGCCATCCTGGGTGGTCGCTGAGGTGCCTCAGTAAATGCCGATATGGGGCCGGACAGGAGTCCGGCCCGCTTCCCACACAGACAAGGACGCCCCATGAATGCCGTACAATTTGACCGGGTCAGCCGCCACTATGGCGAGGTGAAGGCGGTCGATGACATCTCCTTCCAGATCCCGGCCGGCGAGTTTTTCACCCTGCTGGGGCCGAGCGGTTCCGGCAAGACCACCTGCCTGCGGATGATCGCGGGCTTCGAATACCCGAGCGAGGGGGAGATCCGGCTGTTCGGCGAGCCCTGCTCCACCGTGCCCCCCTACGATCGTAACCTCAATACCGTGTTTCAGGACTACGCCCTGTTTCCCAACATGGATGTGCGCGACAACATCGGCTACGGCCTGATGCTCAAGGGCGTCGCCAAGGCGGAGCGTTACCGCAAGGTGGACGAGATGCTGGAGCTGGTGCGCCTGCCCGGCGTCGGCAACCGCAAGCCGGGCCAGCTCTCCGGCGGCCAGCGCCAACGCATCGCCATCGCCCGGGCACTGATCAACCAGCCGCGCATCCTGCTGCTGGACGAACCGCTCGGGGCGCTCGACCTCAAGCTGCGCGAGCAGATGCAGCTCGAACTGAAAGCCTTGCAGCGCCAGCTCGGCATCACCTTCATCTTCGTCACCCACGACCAGCAGGAGGCGCTCTCCATGAGCGACCGGATCTGCATCTTCAATCAGGGCAAGATCGAGCAGATCGCCGCGCCGGATACCATCTACGACGCCCCCGCCACCCCCTTCGTTGCTCGCTTCGTCGGCACCGTCAACCTGTTCGAGGGGGAGCAGGCCCGCCGGCTGTGCGGCGATGCTCAGCAGATGATGGTGCGCCCGGAGCGGATCCGGCTCGCCGAGGCCGGCACACCGGGCTGGTCCGGGGAAGTGCGCGAGGTTGAGTACCTCGGCCCCTTCGTGCGCTACCGGGTCGATCTCGGCGAGCAGCTCGAGCTTATCGTCAACCACCCCAACGAGGGCCAGGCCCGCCTGCCCCGTGGCGCCCGGGTCAGCCTCAGCTGGCCGGAGCAGGCGATCCATCACCTGCACACCGCCCCTCAGGGAGCTCAACCATGAGCGCCCCCCACAGTGCGAGCCTTGCCATGAGCCAACCCACTGCCCCCCTCTCCTATCGGCCGCTGCGGCGCCTTTCCACCCTGCTCTACGGGCGGCCAGGCCTGCTGCTGGCCATCCTGCTGGGGCCACCGCTGCTCTGGCTCGGCATCATCTATGTCGGCTCCCTGCTGATGCTGCTCTCCAACGCCTTCTTCGGACTGGACGAGTTCAGCGGCCAGATCCGCCACGAGCTGGGACTGCAGAACTTCGTCGCCCTGCTGCGGGCGGAGAACCTGGACGTGATCCTGCGCACCGTCGGCATGTCGCTGCTGGTGACCCTGGCCTGCGCCCTGCTCGGTTTTCCGGTGGCCTACTACATGGCGCGCTACACCAGCGGCAAGACCCGGGCCCTGTTCTACGTCGGCATCATGCTGCCGCTCTGGTCCAGCTATCTGGTGCGGGTCTACGCCTGGAAGCTGATCCTGGCCAAGGAGGGGGTCATCAGCTGGCTGGCAGATACTCTGGGACTGGACTGGCTGCTGGACGCCATCCTCTCGCTGCCGGTGATCGGGGGGCCGTCGCTGTCGTTCTCGCGCATCGGCACCTTCATCGTGTTCGTCTACGTCTGGCTGCCCTTCATGATCCTGCCCATCCAGGCGGCGGTGGAGCGGATCCCGCGCTCCCTGCTTGAGGCGAGTGGCGATCTCGGCGCCACCCCGGCCCAGACCTTTCGCACCCTGATCCTGCCGCTGGCCCTGCCCGGCGTGGTGGCGGGCTCCATCTTCACCTTCTCCCTGACGCTGGGGGACTACATCATCCCCGGCATCATAGGCAACTCCACCATGTACATAGGTCAGGTGGTCTACATGCAGCAGGGCACGGCGGGCAACCTGCCCTTCGCAGCCGCCTTCTCGCTGGTGCCGATCCTCATCATCGCCATCTACCTCACCATCGCGAAACGCTTGGGAGCCTTCAATGCGCTTTGATACCCATGAGTCACTCATCCACACGCGTTCTCGGATCATGGCTATTCACCTGACGACAGCAAAACGCTTGGGGGCCTTCGATGCGCTCTAATACCTCCATGAAACGGGACCATGGCAACCAGCCCTCCGGCCTGCTCAAGTACGCGGCCATCGGCGGTCTCTTGTTCCTGCACTTTCCGATCCTGTTCATCTTCCTCTACGCCTTCACCAGCGAGAGCAAGAGCTACCAGTTCCCGCCGCCCGGGCTCACCCTCAAGTGGTTCGAGGTGACCCTCAACCGCCCCGACGTGTGGCGCGCCATCCAGCTGTCGCTGGAGGTAGCGGGGCTGGCGACACTGGCCGCCATGGTGCTCGGCACTCTGGCGGCGGGGGCCATCGCCCGCAGCCGTTTCTTCGGCCAGGAGGTGGTGTCACTCTTGCTGGTGCTGCCCATCGCCCTGCCCGGCATCGTCACCGGCATCGCGCTGCGCTCCGCCTACGGGGTGATGGAGATCCCCTTCAGCTTCTGGACCATCGTCATCGGTCACGCCACCTTCTGCGTGGTGGTGGTCTACAACAATGCCCTGGCGCGCTTTCGCCGCACCAACCAGAGCCTCATCGAAGCGTCGATGGATCTCGGAGCCGACGGCTTCCAGACCCTGCGCTACGTGATCCTGCCCAACCTCGCCACCGCCCTGCTGGCGGGGGGCATGCTGGCGTTCGCCCTCAGCTTTGACGAGGTGATCGTCACCACCTTCACCGCCGGCCAGCAGACCACGCTGCCGATCTGGATGTATCAGGAGCTGATCCGGCCACGGGACAGGCCGGTCACCAACGTGGTGGCGCTCATCATAGTGGCCTTCACCACCATTCCCATTCTGCTTGCCTACTACCTCACCCGCGACGGCCAGGACGTCGCCGGCAGTGGCAAATAACGACTCAACGCGTGCGCAAGGATGCAACCATGAAACTCTCTACCCAACTCTTGATCGACGGTCAGTTCGTCACCGGTGACGGCCAGGCCGAACCCATCCTCAACCCGGCCACCGGGGAACTTCTCGCCTCGGTGCCAGAGGCGTCGTTCGAGCAGGTGAACCGGGCGGTGAACGGCGCCCAGCGCGCCTTCGCCCAGTGGAGCCGCACCACCCCGGCCCAGCGCAGTACCCTGCTGCTGCGCCTGGCCGATGCCATCGAGCGCCACGCCGAGGAGTTTGCGGCGCTCGAATCCCTCAACTGCGGCAAGCCCTATCTGGCGGTGCTCAATGACGAGCTGCCGGCGGTGGTTGACTGCTTCCGCTTCTTCGCCGGCGCCGCCCGCTGCCTGCAAGGGCCGCTGGCGGGGGAGTACATCGAGGGGCACACCAGCATGATCCGCCGCGACCCCATCGGGGTGGTGGGCAGCATTGCCCCCTGGAACTATCCGCTGATGATGGCGGCCTGGAAGATGGCCCCCGTGCTCGCCGCCGGCAATACGGTGGTGCTCAAGCCCTCCGAGCAGACCCCGCTCACCGCCCTGCGCCTGGCGGAGCTCGCCAGCGAGCTCTTCCCGCGCGGCGTCATCAACATCGTCTGCGGCCGGGGCGAGAGCGTGGGGGCGCCGCTGGTAGAACACCCGCTGGTGCGCATGGTGTCGCTCACCGGTGACATCGCCACCGGCCAGAAGATCCTGCAGAGCGCCGCCCGCACCATGAAACGCACCCATCTGGAGCTGGGTGGCAAGGCGCCGGTCATCATCTTCGACGATGCAGATCTGGAGGCCGTGGTGGCGGGCATTCGCACCTTCGGTTTCTACAACGCCGGCCAGGATTGCACCGCCGCCTGCCGCATCTACGCTCAGGGCAAGATCTACGACAAGTTTGTCGCCGCCATGACGGATGCGGTCGCCTCCATCAAGGTGGGTGGTCCGCGCGAGGAGGGGGTGGAGATGGGGCCGCTCATCTCGGACCGGCAGCGCAACCGGGCGGCCAGCTTCGTGGAGCGGGCCCAGAGCAGCGGTCACGTGGAGGTGACGGCGGGGGGCAAGATCCGCCCGGGCAACGGCTTCTTCTTCGAGCCGACCCTGATCGCCCATGCCCGTCAGGAGGATGAAATCGTGCGCCGGGAGGTGTTCGGCCCGGTGGTGTCAGTGACCCGCTTCAGCGACGCCGAGCAGGTGGTGCAGTGGGCCAACGACTCGGACTACGGCCTCGCCAGCTCGGTCTGGACCCGGGATCTCGGCCTTGCCAGCAAGGTGGCCAGCCACCTGCAATACGGCTGCACCTGGATCAACACCCACTTCATGCTCACCTCCGAGATGCCCCACGGCGGCATGAAGATGTCCGGCTACGGCAAGGATCTCTCCCTCTACGCGCTGGAGGACTACACGGTGCCGCGCCACATCATGCTCAAGCTGTGAAACCCGAACAGCCGAAGACGAAAAGCAGAAGGCCCCGCATGGCGGGGCCTTCTCTCTGAGCACTCTGCATCTTCACGCCGCTGTGGCGATCATGGCCGGGGACGGTACCGGTCGAGCCGGTGCGGTCTGCGGCCATCGCGCCAGGGCGTCGTCGGCTTAGCGCTGCTTGCCGCTGCCGATACCGAACGGAATGCGGTAGTCGCTGCTCTGATCACCCAGGCTCACGGTCAGGTTGCCCTGGGTGCGGCTCGGGATCTGCACTTGCTGGGTGCCCATCAGGTTGGCATGGACGGAGGCAACCACGTCGCCAGACTCGTCACGCACTTCCAGCATGGGGTTGGCCTTGCCTTCAACGGCGGCGGTCGCGTGCCAGTTCACAAACAGCACGCCCGGGGCGGCGTTGAAGCCAGCCGGAACGGAAGCCTGGGCGAAACCTGCGGTCATCAGGCCTGCAACGGCCAGCATCTTGATTACGTTTTTCATGTTCATTCACTCTCTTGGTTTTTATGTCATTGCCTGGGCCGACGGGCCCGAATCAATGCATCCTTGCAAGAGGTTATTCAAATAGTGTGTTGTTCTTTCACCGACATCCGGCACCCTGTTTGAGAGTGCCACAGCCTTGAACGACCAGTTATTTGGCCGCTTGGCGTTCCTGCCTAAGCGTTGAGTGAATATTAAACATCCAGGCCCGCCATTGTTAGCGAGATAAACTGGCCTAGATGTTCAAAAAATCTGAAGTGGCTGTACATCCCGGGTTCAGCGAACGGCAGACCCTCACCGGCGAGGTCATGAGGATAATCCGGCTGCCGTACGGGCCCGGCAGATCACGCTGGCTCGGTGCGCCGGCGCCCGCCTTGCCAGGTGGTGCCCATGGAGGCGGCGATGATCGCCGCTATCCCCAGCCACTGGGTCGGGGGCAACTGTTCCCCCAGCAACAGCAACCCCATCAGGGCCCCCATGGCGGGTTCACCGCTGGTCAGAATGCCGTAGCTCTTGAGCGGCAGCCGGCGCAGGGCAAACATCTCGAGGGAGTAGGGAATCGCGCTGGAGAGCAGCCCTACCCCCACGATGGTCAGCACCACGGGCAGGGTGAAGGTGGCCTCGCTCGCACCACCGAGGCCGAAGGGCAGCACCAGCAAGGTCCCCACCCACATGCCCAGCGCCGGCGCCTGCGCTCCCAGCAGGGCACCGGCCCGCTTGCCGGTCAGCATATAGAGCCCCCAGAACACCCCGGCGCCGAGCGCCAACGCCGCCCCCAGGGGATCGAGGGTCTGTTCGGCCGCCCGCAGCGGCAGCAACAACAGCAGGCCGACGATGGCCAGCGCCAGCCAGAGGAAGTCTGCCCGATGGCGCGAGCCGAGCAGCGCTACCGTCAAGGGGCCGATGAACTCGATGGCCAGCGCCACACCGAGGGGGATCCGCTCGATCGCCAGATAGAAGAGCAGGTTCATGGCCCCGAGCGACAGCCCATAGGGGATGGCCCCGAGCAGGGTGCGCCGCTCGAGGGGCATCCGCCAGATGCGAAACACCAGCGAGAGGATCAGGGCGGCACATCCCAGCCGGAACAAGGTGGTACCGGCGGCCCCGATCAGGGGAAACAGGGACTTGGCCAGCGAGGCGCCGAGGGTAATCGACAGCATGGCGAGGATGACCGCCAGCAGGGAGGAGAAAGCAGTGGTGTTCGGCGGCATCTTGTTCAAACCTGAGCAGACAATGAGAAGTAAAATATATCTGGCGACGCCCGTAATTTCGGTCTAAAACTGGCCCTATTCGATAATTTTTATCTCTCTCCCCATGACCGACAAATTCGATCTGCTCATCCTCGCCGAATTGCAGCAGGATGCCCGCCTGCCGATCCCCGAGCTGGCCCACCGGGTCGGCCTCTCGGCACCGGCCTGTTACCGCCGCGTGCGGGCGCTGCGGGAGGCTGAACTCATCGAGCGGGAGGTGGCGCTGGTGGCACCGGCCACCATGGGCTGGCCCATCACCATGCTGGTGCTCGTGACGCTGGAGCGGGATCACGGCCGCATCGTCGATGAGATGATTTCCAGCCTGCAAGGGGAACCGGAGGTCATGGACCTCTGGTACGTCACGGGGGAGCAGGACTTCGTGCTGCAGGTCGCCGCACGGGACATGCAGAGCTACGACCTGTTTACCCGGCGGGTGCTGCATGCCAGGGAGCAGGTGCGCAGCTTCAAGACCCTGGTGGTCATGAAACAGCACAAACGCTGCGGAGCCTTGCTGCCTGCCTGAAGTGAGAACGCACTGCCCGGTTCGGTCGGCACGTCCTTGGGAAGAAATGAGATGAAAGATGGCGCCTTGAGCGCGGCGCCAGATATAAACCGGGGCGGGATTGCCCGCCCCGGCTGGGTCAGACCGCCGTCAGCTCCTCCGCCGTCATCGGCCGCAACACCTTGCAGGGGTTGCCGGCCGCCACCACGCCCGCCGGCACATCCTTGGTCACCACAGATCCCGCGCCGATGACGCTGTTGTCCCCTATGGTGACGCCGGGACAGATGACGACGCTGCCACCGATCCAGACGTTGTGACCGATCCGCACCGGCTTGCCGAACTCCACCCCCTTGATGCGCGGCACCACCGCCACCGGATGAGCGGCAGTGTAGATCTGCACCCCGGGCGCCAGCAGCACGTTGTCGCCGATATGCACCTCGCACACGTCGAGGATGGTGCAGCCCACGTTGGCGTAGAAGTTCTCGCCGACGAAGATGTTGGCGCCATAGTCGCAAAAGAACGGCGGGTTGATGGCGCACGCTTGGCCACGGCCGCCCAGCAGTTCATGGAGCAGGGCATCCCGCACCGGTTTCTCCTGCCAGCTGGTGTTGAAGGTGTGATAGAGCCGGCGGCAACGCTCGCGCGCCGCTTTCAGCTCAGGGTCCCCCGCATCATAAGGCTCCCCCGCTACCATCTTCTGCCACTCGGCGCCACGCACCGCCGTCTTCGTCATCACCTCGTTCATCGCCTACTCCACCAGCCAGATCAGGGATTCATAAGGGCGCAGCATACAGGACTGCGGCCGGGCCGGGCTATCTGGGTAGTTGCCAAGCAGCAGGCGCCCCTTGCCGGTGGCCAGCTCGTCCGGCAGGGCGAAGGTGGCCGGCTCGCCGTAGAAGTTGCTCACCACCAGCAGGGTCTGGCCGTTGGCGCGGCGGACATAGGCCCAGATCTGCGGATGCCCTGCCAGCAGCTCCTGATAATCCCCCTGGGTGAAGATGGGGTGCGCCTTGCGCAGGCGGATCAGATCCCGGTAGTGCCAGAACACCGAGTGCTGGTCGGCCAGCGCCGCCTCGGCGTTGATCAGCGGGTAGTTGGCGGCAGGCTTGAGCCAGGGCGTTCCGCTGGTGAAGCCGGCGTTGGCCGCAGCGCTCCACTGCATCGGGGTGCGCGAGTTGTCGCGGGACTTGGCGCCGAGAATGGCCAGGATCTCGGCCTCGCTCATCCCCTCGGCCTGCTTGATGGCGAAGATGTTGCGGCTCTCCACATCCTGATAGTCATCGATGCGCTGATAGCCGGGGTTAGTCATGCCGATCTCCTCCCCCTGATAGATGTAGGGGGTGCCCTGCAGGCCATGCAGCGTGCTGGCCAGCATCTTGGCGGCCACTACCCGCTGTTCACCCTCGTCACCGAAGCGGGAGACGATGCGCGGCTGATCGTGGTTACACCAGAACAGCGCCGACCACCCCTTGCCGTGCATGCCACTCTGCCAGTGGTTGAAGATGCGCTTGAGCTCGAGGAAATCGAACGGCGCCTTGGTCCACTTGTCGCCGTTGGGGTAATCCACCTTGAGGTGGTGGAAGTTGAACACCATGGAGAGCTCGGAGCCATCCAGTGCGCCGTAACGCTGGCAGTGCTCCAGCGAAGTAGAGGACATCTCCCCCACCGTCATGGCGCCGACCGGGGCAAACACCTCGCGGCTCACATCCTGTAAAAATTCGTGGATGCGCGGCCCGTCGGTGTAGAAACGGCGGCCATCGCCTATCTCGTCATTCGGGAACGCCTGATCCTTGGAGATGAGGTTGATGACATCGAGCCGGAACCCGTCCACCCCCTTCTTGGCCCAGAAGTGGATGATGTTTTTCACCTCGGCACGTACCGCCGGGTTCTCCCAATTGAGATCCGCCTGCTCGCGGGCAAACAGGTGCAGGTAGTACTGACCGGTGAGCTCATCGAACTCCCAGGCACTGCCGCCAAACTTGGATTGCCAGTTGTTGGGCACACCGCCATCCACCGGATCGCGCCAGATGTAGTAGTCGCGGTAGGGGCTGTTTTTATCCCCCAGCGCCGACTTGAACCAGGCGTGCTCGGTGGAGGTGTGGTTCACCACGATATCCATCACGATGCGGATGTCGCGCGCGTGGGCGGCGGCCAGCAGCGCCTCGAAATCGGCCATGGTGCCGTAGGCGGGATCGATGGCAAGGTAGTCGGCGATGTCGTAGCCGTTGTCCACCTGCGGGGAGACGTACACCGGAGTCAGCCAGAGGGCATCGACACCGAGGGTCTTGAGATAGTCGAGGCGGGCCATGATCCCCTTGAGATCGCCGGTGCCACGGGCAGCGGAATCCTGAAAGCTCTTGGGGTAAATCTGGTAAATCACGGCGCTCTGCCACCAGGGTGTTTGGCTCATGGGTCTTGCTCTTGTCTCGAATGAAAAAGGGAGAGGGCGACCCCTGCGGGTCGCCCTGATGCGTGGGATCAGGCGCTGGCCTGGGCCAGCTTGCCGGCCGCCTGCTGGCGCTTGTAGACCAGCAGGGTCAGCACCACAGGCACTACGATGGCCACCAGCATGGCGAGGGAGTAAACGGCCCAGTATTGCGGCTGGATGGAGAGGATACCCGGCAGGCCCCCTACCCCGATGCCGTTGGCCATCACCCCGGCGAAACCGCAGATGAGGGCCGCAAGGCTGGAGCCCACCATGGCGCACAGCATGGGGAACTTGTACTTGAGGTTGATGCCGTACATGGCCGGCTCGGTCACCCCAAGGTAGGCGGAGATGGCGGCAGGCACCGAGATCTCCCGCTCGTTCTCCTTGCGGCTGATCAGAATGATGCCGACGACCGCAGACGCCTGAGCGATGTTGGAGAGGGCGATCAGCGGCCAGATCGGGGTGCCACCCATGCTCTGCATCAGCTGCAGATCCACCGCGTTGGTGGTGTGGTGGATGCCGGTGATGACCAGTGGCGCGTAGAGGAAGCCGAACAGGGCGGCACCGATGGGGGCAAACGAACCTGTCATGGCCGCCTTGGCAGCAAAGCCGACGCCGTCACCCAGCCAACGACCGAACGGGCCGATAAAGGCGTGGGCCACGATCACCGCCAGCAGCAGGGAGATGAAGGGGACGATCACCAGATAGAGATAGGCCGGAATGATGCGCTTGAGGTTGGTCTCCACCCAGGCCAGGAATACCCCCGCCAGCAGGGCCGGAATGACCTGGGCCTGATAACCCACCTTCTGGATGACGAACAGACCGAAGTCCCACACCTCGGGGGTCTGCTGACCGATGCCGTAGGCGTTCATCAGTTGCGGGGAGACCAGGGTGATACCGAGCACGATACCCAGGATCTCGGAGCCGCCCATCTTCTTGACCGCAGACCAGCAGACGCCCACCGGCAGGAAGTGGAAGATCGCCTCGCCCAGCAGCCAGAGGAAGGCATGCACCTGCGCCCAGAACTGGCTGATCTCGATGAGGGAATGAGTGCCGTCGTCGAACATCTTGATGTCGCCGATGACGTTGCGAAAGCCCAGGATCAGACCGCCGGTGATGATGGCGGGCAGCAGCGGCACGAAGATCTCCGCCAGATGGGAGATGCCCCGCTCCAGCGGGTTCATGTTCTGGCGCGCCGCCTGCTTGGCGGCCTCCTTGCTGCCGCCGCTGACACCGATCTCTTCGGTCAGCGCCTTGTACCACTGCTCCACCTCGTTGCCGATGACCACCTGGAACTGACCACCCTGGGTGAAGCTCCCCTTCACCGCCGGGATGGTTTCGATGGCCTTGCTGTCGGCCTTGGCCGGATCGTTCAGGACGAAGCGCAGCCGGGTCAGGCAGTGGCTGACGGTGGCGATGTTCTCCTTGCCACCGATCTTGTCGATGAGCGTGGCCAGGTGTTGTGCGTTGATCTTGGACATGAGTCTTCCCTCTGTGACTCCATTGATATTGGTCTGCGTCGCCCTTTTGGGCCAGTCAGTGGGCCCGAGCGTTTTTGGTATCGTTCCCATTTAGCATGCCGACAATCTTGCCAGATCAAAATGGGAACGTTCCCATTTCGTGGCCGAGCTCACAAAAAGCACAGTTTTTGTGCAGGACTAGGTGATGGCAATCACAGAGGGTGGCTGGGGGCTATGGTCGCCAGCGGGGGCAGATCCTGCTCGATCTGGCCGAGCAGCTGACGGGCCGCCTGCTCGCCCGCCCCCTTGTAGCCGAGATCCAGGCTGAGGGCGTTGGGGAAGAGAAAGCTGAGCATGGGGTTGTTGCCAAGACCGGTCACCAGCACCTCGCTGCGCCCCTGCTCCTGCAAGTATTTCGCCGCGCCGATGGCGAGGGTGTCGCTGGCGCAGACCAGGGCGCCGGTAGTCGGGGTGAGCAGCTCCCCTGCCAGCCGGTAGCCGCTCTGCAGGCTGAGATCGCCGAGGGCGCTGCGCGCCGCCAGCCCCTGCTCGGCACAGTAGCCGAGGTAGGCATCGAGCCGGCGCTGGCCGGTGGTGAGGTCGCTGGTATCCACCCCCAGGTAGGCGATGTCGCGAATGCCGCGGGCGGCGAGCTGGTCCAGCATGGTGTGCACCGCCCCGGCGTCGTCGAAACAGACCGAGGAGAAGCCGGGATGATCGCGGGCCACCAGCACCAGCTTATCCCTGAGCGGCGCCATGGCGGCATAGTCCAGGTCGTTGAAGGCGAACAAAATGATGCCATCCACCCCGCGCCGCTCCAGCACAGCCAGATGCTCCTGCACCTTGGCGGGGGAGAACTTGCTCTCCATCAGCACGGCGTCGTAACCGCGCTGGTAGAGGGTCTCCAGCATGCCGCGCACCGCCTGGTTTTCCGAGCTGGAGTCGAGCCGCGAGACGATGATCCCCACCACCTGCTGGCTCTGGCTGCGCATGGCCCGCGCCGACTTGCTCGGCACGAAGCCGTGTTCGGCGATGATCTGCTCCACCCGATCGCGGGTCGCCTGCTTCACCTTGGGATCCTGATTGAGCACCCGGGAGACGGTCGACTTGCCGACACCACTGAGTCGGGCGATATCGAGGATGGTCAGTTTTTTGTCCATGAAGTGGCTCACAGGGGCTCGGCGGTGGAATTGCCCACATTGTTGTGATTAACCCCTGTGAATACAAGCCCATGGCGTTAGAATGCCCCTTTGGCCCCGGCGAACGCCGTGCCATTCGCCATCGCACAGGACGCGCATCATGGGTCTATTCGCCAGTCGGCTTCAATCTCTCTCCGTCACGGGTCCCGTCTATCGCACAGGAGATCCATCATGACTCTGCTGGCCAGTCTGCACTTCTCCCTCTCCATCACGGGCCCCATCTGCGTGGTGCTGCTGCTCGGCATCTGGCTCAAGCAGCTGGGTCTGTTGCCCGACAGCTTCGTCGAGTCCGCCTCCCGCCTGGTATTCCAGGTCACCCTGCCCGCCCTGTTGTTCCTCAGCATGGTGCGCACCGACTTTTCCACCATGCCGAGCCCCTGGCTCATCCTCTACGGCCTGCTCGGCACCCTCACCGGCTTTCTGGTGCTGGAGCTGTTGGCAGCCCGCTTCATCCCCGAGCGGCGCCAGCGCGGCATCTTCGTGCAGGGCAGCTTTCGCGGCAACATGGGGATCATGGGGCTGGCCTATGTACAGAACGCCTACGGCGCCGAAGGGATCGGCGCCGCCGCCCTGCTGGTGGGCTCGGTCACCGTGCTCTACAACGTGCTCGCGGTGATCACCCTGACCCGCAGCCTGGGGGGCAGCAAGGGCATCAAGCCGATCCTCAAGGGGATCGCCAAAAATCCGCTGATCATCGCCATTCTGTCCGCCCTGCCCTTCGGCTTGCTCGGCATCGAGCTGCCCCAGCTGGTGATCACCACCGGTAACTACTTTGCCAACATGACCCTGCCGCTGGCCCTGCTCTGCACCGGTGCCAGCCTCAACCTCAAGGCCCTGCGCGGGGGCGCCCTGCTGACCGGCTGGGCCACCGTCAACCGGCTGTTCTGCATCCCGGTGCTGCTGGTAATGGGGGCCTGGGCACTGGGCTTCAGTCCGCAGGCGCTCGGCATCCTGTTTCTCATCAGCTCCACCCCCACCGCCGCCGCCAGCTATGTGATGACCCGCGCCATGGGGGGCGACAGCGTGCTGGCAGCCAACATCATCGCCACCACCACGCTGGGTTCGCTGGTCAGCACCAGCCTGGGCGCCGCCCTGATGAACTATCTGGGGCTGATGGGCTAGCCAGCAGCTTGACCTTGCCGCGGGCGGCAGCTTTACGCTGACTACCTATCAACAGAGGAGCTATCCCATGACCATCGAACTCACCGTCTCCGGCATGTCCTGCGGTGGCTGCGCCGCCAGCCTGCAAAAAGCCCTGCTGGCCCAGCCTGCCGTCAGCACCGCCAGCGTCGACTTTGCCAGCAGCAAGGCCGTCATCGAGAGCGAACTGAGCAAGGCCGAGCTGATCGCCCTGATCGAAGCCAAGGGCTTCTCGGCGAGTTAAATTATCTCCATATAGGTATAAAACAGGTTAAAATTCTGTACCCAGCTGTTTTTTGGTGAGAGTCATCACAAACCCCGGCAACAGAAAGCGCAAACTTGCTGCAATTTTTCTCACCTCAGAAGGATTTGCTGCATGACTCTCCCGATCCGCAAGACCCTGCTCGCCGCCGTCCTCGGCCTGACCCTCTCCCCGATGGCCATGGCCCTGCCCAACGTCCATATCCTGGCCACCGGCGGTACCATTGCCGGGGCGGGACAGTCCGCCACCCAGTCCAACTACGAGGCCGGTAAGGTGGCCATCGAGACGCTGATCGCCGCCGTGCCCGAGATGAAGAACGTGGCCGACGTGCAGGGTGAGCAGGTGGTCAAGATCGGCTCCCAGGACATGAACGACGAGGTGTGGCTCAAACTGGCCAAGCGGGTCAACGAGCTGCTGGCCAAGGATGACGTGGACGGTATCGTCATCACCCACGGCACCGACACCATGGAAGAGACCGCCTACTTCCTCAACCTGACCGTCAAGAGCGACAAGCCGGTGGTGCTGGTCGGCGCCATGCGCCCCTCCACCGCCATGAGCGCCGACGGTCCGATGAACCTCTACAACGCCGTGGTGACCGCCTCTGACCCCGCCTCCAAGGGACGTGGCGTCATGGTGGCGATGAACGACACCGTGCTCGATGCCCGCGACGTCACCAAGACCAACACCACCGGGGTGCAGACCTTCGCCTCCCCCAACTTCGGCCCGCTCGGCTACATCCACAACGGCAAGATCGACTATCAGCGCAGCCCGGCCCGTCTGCATACCAGCAAGACCCCGTTTGACGTGAGCAAGCTCGACAAGCTGCCGCAGGTCGGCATCGTCTACAGCTACGCCAACGCCACCGATCTGCCGGCCAAGGCGATGGTGGATGCCAAGTTCGACGGCATCGTCAGCGCCGGGGTGGGCAACGGCAACCTCTACCACACCCTGTTCGACACCCTGGCCAAGGCGAGCAAGGACGGTATCCGGGTAGTGCGCTCCGCTCGCGTGCCGACCGGTTCCACCACTCTGGATGCCGAGATCGATGACGCCAAGTACGGCTTCGTCGCCGCCGAGACCCTCAACCCGCAGAAAGCGCGGATCCTGTTGATGCTCTCGCTCACCCAGAGCAAGGATCCGGCCCAGATCCAGCGCTGGTTCCAGCAGTTCTGACCTCCTTGCCGGCATCGGCCGGCATGGGGTGATGACAACAAAAAGGGCGGGACAAGATCCCGCCCTTTTGCATGCGATGCGGCTGGTGCCTCAGTTCGCCATCAGCCAGCCGCAGAAGCCAAGATAGATAAGCCCCACCCAGGCGAGCCTGCCCGCCGTCATCCGCTCCCGACTGAACCCCCACCACAACAGCACGACCGCCAGCAGCGTCACCAGCGAGGAGACCATCATGGTGCTGTCCAGCAGCCAGGGGGTGAACAACAGGCAGAACGCCTTGGGAATGGTGCCCTGGATCATCATGGCCCCCGAGATATTGGCCAGTGCCAGCCGGTGCTTGCCCTGCCGCACCCAGATCAGCACGTTCATCAGCTCGGGCATCTCGGTCGCCACCGGGCTCAGCAACAGGGCCGCCAGCACCGGCGAGAGGCCGAACAGCTCGCCCATGCTCTCCAGCTGGTGAACGAACAGCTGGGCCGCCAGCGCCACCACCACCAGCGCCACCAGGGTTTGCAGCAGCACCTTACCGAGCGCCGGGATCTCGGCACCCGGATCCAGCTTGAGGGGCTCTGGCAACTCGACCTCGTGGCTGTCGGTCTGTTTCAGCTCGCGCCGCACATAGACCAGATACACCAGCACGAACAGCGGGGCCAGCCAGGTTTTACCGGTGAAGGCCACCATGCCGAGGGCCACCGCCACCAGGAAGATGCCGACGAACCAGGCCTGATCGCGGCCTATCTCGCGCTGCACCTCGCCATCGATTGCCCTGTGCTCGCGGCTCATGCACAGCAGCAGGGTCACGCCGACGGCGGCATAGCCAATGGTGGAGAGTACCAGCGGACCGCCGAGGGCGGCGCCTATCCCGATCTGCTGCTGAGCGGGGGCATTCCCCATCAGCAATGCGGTCAGGGTGACGATGCACTCGGGCAGGGCCGTGCCGAGGGCCGCCAGCAGGGAGCCGGTGGCACTCTGGGAGAACTTGAAGTGGTGGCCGGTCCATTCGATGCCGTTGACGAAATATTCGCAGGCCAGATAGATGGTGACGGCAGAGAGCAGAAATAACAGCAGGGTGATCAGCATGATGAGTAACCGCCAGGCGAGCAGAACAACCAATGGACCCGATACGGCTCGCCCGGCTGGCTTGCATATCGAGGCCAAAGGTCTTGCAGAGCGATGGATACCATCGCCGCCCATGCCATGGATCTGAGGATCCAAGAATGTTGACATGAGCCCTGCCCGGATCACGGGCGGGTTGCTACTCCCCTATGACAGTGCGGGCTTTTTACCAAGTTGAGCGCCGCCTCACAAGGCAAACTAATGATCATTCGCTCAACAAGTTGTAAGGGAATGTAACCGTCCCACCACCGGCTTTGCCGTCCGGATCCACTCCCCTGTCGCTGAACGCTTCGCCTTGGCACACCGTTTGCTATGAGATGACTACTGTCCACACTGATTTGGGAAGGGTGAACGATGAAACGGTGGATCCAACATTTCTATCAACTGAACCGCCTCAACTGGCTGATGGTCTGGCTGCTACTCTGCTGCAGCATCATCCTGCTGTTTCCGGCCGGTTTGATGAAGGGGGCCGTCAGCCAATGGGCCGCCACACACGCCGCCTGGCTCGGCGTCGGCATGCTGATCGCCATCTCCTACTTCTGCAGTCAGGGCTTCCTGATCGCCTGGGAGTGGGCCTGTGACGAGTGGCAGTCCCGCCGCCAGCAGGATCAGCTGGCCCAGATGATCTCCTTTCTCGACTTCAACGAGAAGGCGGTGCTGCGCGAGTTCGTGCTGCAACGCAAAAGCGTCATAAACTTGCCGATCACCGAGCCTGCCGTCAAAAACCTGATGGATGCCGGTGTACTGACCTATGCCTATGGCAAACCGGTGCGCGAGAAAGAGGACGAGAACCAGATCCGCGCCCTGATGATCGCCCTGCCGGCCCGGCCGCTGCTCACCTACAAGGTATTGGGGCTGTCGCGCGGCAAGATGAGCGACGAGCAGGTGGAGCAGATCATGAATGCCAGACCCAAGTTCGCTCAGAAAAGCTTCCAGCGCTGATCTTCGTTCCCGCCAATAAAAAGAGCCGGCCCCTTGGCCGGCTCTGTCGTTTCTGCCCCGTTACTGGGTTCTCGCCTTGAGATAGCCGGCGTAGTCCGGGATCTGCACGCTGAACGCCTGGCGCATGTGGGGGCTGTCCATGATGAAATCGGCGGTCGCCTCGTTGGTGGCGACCGGGATGTTCCAGACTGCCGCAAGGCGCAGCAAGGCCTTCACGTCCGGATCGTGGGGCACCGCATTGAGGGGATCCCAGAAGAAGATCAGCACGTCGATCTTGCCCTCGGCGATCAGGGCGCCGAGCTGCTGGTCGCCCCCCATGGGGCCGGAGAAGAGACAGGTGATGGGCAGTTGTGCCTGCTTGCCGAGCATGGTGCCGGTGGTACCGGTGGCGTAGAGGTGGTGGAGCTTGAGCTCCTCCTTGCGCCGCATCACCCAGTTCAGCAGGGGGGTCTTCATGTTGTCGTGAGCCACCAGCGCCACTCGCTTGTGGGCCGCCATCTCACGGGCGATCTGTTCCATGGACATCATCCGTAGCAGTGTTGTTTGAATAGAGCCGTATCCTAATCGAAAGCGGCGCCCGTTGCCTTGCCGGGCGCCGTAACTGTGATCACTTCGACTGTTCAATCCACTGCTTGTTCTTCTGCTCCAGCACCGAGATGGGCAGCATGCCGTATTCCAGCACATGGTGGTGGAACGCCTTGAGGTCAAAGCCTCCACCCAGCGCCTGCTCGGCCGACTCCCGCATCCGGATCAGCGCCAGCTGGCCTGCCTTGTAGGAGGTCGCCTGACCGGTATAGGCCATGTAGCGCGGCACCTCGGAGCTGATGTCCCCCGCCCCCAGCGCCGAGTTCTCCTTCATGTAGTTGACGGCCTGGTCGTGGCTCCAGCCATACCAGTGGATGCCGGTATCCACCACCAGCCGCATGGCCCTCAGCATCTCCTCGTTGAGGCGGCCGAAGTACTGCAGCTGGTTGTTGAAGGCGGACGATCCCTCGACCTTCACGTCCCCCACCGCCGGATCATAGAGACCGCGCCCCTGATAGAGCCCCATGTCGTGATCCGCCAGGTATTCGGTGTAGAGCGCCCAGCCCTCCGCATAGGCGGTGTAGGAGGCGTTCGCCACGTACTGCGGGAAGTCGGGATCCTTGGCGGCCAGCTCCTGGGCGATGGTGATCTGGAAGTGGTGGCCCGGCGCCGCCTCGTGGGCCAGCAGGGTGCTGATGTTCCAGCTCTGCAGACCATAGGGGTAGTAGGTGTTGAGGAAGAACTGCCCCTTGCGGCCGGTCTGCGGGTTGCCGTCCTGATACCAGGCCACCCCGCCGTATGGC